>DATMSG010000252.1:0-14287 GCA_035565515.1 Devosia sp. | reverse complement strand
TGCGAGGCCTTGCTGCACAAAGCACCTCAGGCTGAGGTCTGCTTGCGTTGCCCCCAAACAAAAGGCCCGCTTTCGCGGGCCTTTTGCGTCTTTCAAAACATCAGCGCTTCCAGATCCATATCGTCACTTGCCGCCTCTTCGGCCGGCGCCGCGCCGGCACTGCCGAAGAGCCGGCTATGGATGTGCCGCTCCGCTTCCATCGTATAGGTCTTGCGCAGGCGTTCGAGCACTGGCAGCAGCTCGGCCGTCAGCTCCCCGGGCATGGGCTCGGACGACAGCGCGGCAATCTGAAGCGCAATATCGTCCATGCTTTCAGCCAGCCGTGATTGGCCATCGATGCCCCGCGCCGCCGCCTGCAACAGGCCGATGACCTTGGGGCCATCGGCATTGAGGCTGTCCATGGCCGCCGACAGGCCTTCGTCGAGCCGGGTCAGGAGCGTCATGGCGTGGTTGGCCTGCTGTTCGAGCCGCCCGATCTGGCCGGCATTGTCCCCGCCCGCCGCCGCGCCAAAGGCACCGGCCAGGGCCGAAGCCTCGTCGAGCTGCGCCATGGCAGCTTCCGCCGCCACCACGGTTTCGGTGGTCAATTCGCGCAATTGCGAGGCGATCACCGTCAGCGAGGCGCCACGCGGCCCCAATTGGGCGCAGCGCACCGCGGCATTGAGCGAGACGAGCCGCATATTGGCTTCGATATCCTGGACCGCGGCGACATGGCCGAGCAGGATCGACACGGTCTGCTGCACGGCGGCGGCCACGGCTTCGAGCTTGCTGCGCTCCATTTCGCAATCGCGCAGGATTTCGGTGGCGACGCGCAATTGCGCCGATAGCACCGTCAGGGCCGAGGCTTCATTTTCCCCGTCGCCATAAAGGCTGCGGCTGCGCATCATGATGGTGCCGGCATCGCTCGCCAGCGCCCGCAGGGCCTCTTCGGCTTCGCCGACTTCGCCGGCAAAATCGGCGGCCGTGGCGCGCAATTGTTCCTGTTCGAGCAGGCTTATCGCCGTCAGCGCCTCGGCGCTCAAGGGCTCGTCGCCACCGGCGATTTCGGCGAGGCAATCGAGCCCGGCTTCCACATGTTCGAGCCGCTGCCGGGTAGAATCGCCCACCTGCAAGGCCATGACCGCGCTGCCGATCCGGCCGACGATCTGGCGCGATACCCGGCCGGTTTCGGCCGAGCTTTCCACCGCCGATTGCCGCTGCCGGTCGAGCGCTTCGAGCGTCTCGTTGAGGTTATGCGCCAGTTCGGTCAGCGTATGGGCATGGGCCGCATCGAAGCGATCGCGCTGACTGGCGGCCTGGTCGACCTCGGCCACCAATTGGCGATAGACCATGCTAAAGTCGTGAATGGTGGTGCGCGCCGAATCCGAAAGCGTCGAAATATCGGTGGTAAAGACCTCGAAATCGTCGCTGTCGCCGACAATGCCGGCCGCCGTCACCCGCGCATTGATCGAGACGATGCCGATCATCTTGACCGTGCGCCGCAGGACGGCGATCGGGCCATTGGCCGCCGAAACCACTTCGACGAGGCGCGTCAGATCGGCCTTTTCCTTGGCAAAATCCTCGGTCAGCTGCAGCGCGGTGCGCGCCACGTCGCGCAGCTGGCTCGAGGCTTCGCTCACTTCCTCGCCCTGGAGGGCCGCAGGCAGCGCTTCGAATTGCCGCGTTAGCCTGTTGAGCATGGCCGCGCCTTCGGAGAGGCGCGAGCCGACGGCAACGAAGGCCTCCTCGATCTCCTGGCGCGGCTTGGCGAGCGCCTTTGAGAGTGCGGAAACGTCCCTGGCTTGGGGCTTGTTATTGGTCATGCCATGCCTCCGGTTGGTTTTGATGCGTTACGGGCAAAGGCGGCAATTTCGGTCGCCATGCGGGAAAGAGGCAGAACGCGAAGCGCGGCGCCACGCTGAATGGCTTCCTTTGGCATGCCGAAGACGACGCTGCTTTCCTCGTCCTGGGCGACGGTCGGGCTGCCCATCTGCCGCATTTCCAGCAGGCCCCTGGCGCCATCGTCGCCCATGCCGGTCAGGATCATGCCAAGCGCATTGCGCCCCGCCGCCTGCGCCGTCGAGCGGAACAGCACGTCCACCGATGGCCGGTGCCGCGAGACATGCGGCCCATCGACGATCTTCACGCTATAGCGCGAGCCATTGCGCACGAGCTGCATATGCACATTGCCCGGCGCGATCAGCGCCCGGCCGGGGATCACCAGGTCGCCATCCTCGGCTTCCTTGACGGCAATGGCGCAGGTGGTGTCGAGCCGGCGGGCAAAGGCACCGGTGAATTTCTCCGGCATGTGCTGGACGATCAGAATGGCGGGGCTGCTGGCGGGCAATTCCTCCAGCACCTGGCGCAGGGCCTCGGTGCCGCCGGTCGAAGCCCCGATCGCCACGATCGGCTCGGTCACCGGCATGCGCGCGATCAGGCTATCGCGGCGCGTGTCGGAAACCGGCGGCAGCACGGCATCGGCGGTCAGCTTGGCTTCCACCTTGAGTTCGGGCGCGGCCTTTTTGAGCCCCTTCATCTTGGCATGGGCGGCCGCCTTGGCCGCGTCGCAGATGCGCATGCGCGATTCTTGCAGGAATTGCGCGGTATCGACGCGCGGCTTGGTCACGACATCGACCGCCCCCGCCTCCATGCACTGCATCAATGTATCGGACCCGGCTTGCGCCAGGCCCGAACAGATGACGACCGGGATCGGGCGTTGCGACATGATCTTCCTCAGGAAGGTCAGGCCGTCCATGCGCGGCATTTCCACATCGAGAAAAATCACGTCGGGCACTTCGTGCCGGATTTTTTCCACCGCCACATAGGGGTCGGCCGCCGTCGCCATGACTTCGAGGTCAGGGTCGGCGGCGATGATTTCACTCAGCGTGGTGCGGACCGAGGCGCTGTCGTCGACGATCAGCACGCGGATCTTACTCATGACTAGTCAGCTCTCACACGCGCTGGAAAACGGCAGGCGCAACCTGCCGGACGGGGATCGAAGTGCCGATCATGGACTCGGAATGACCAAGAAGTAGATAACCGCCGGGCCGAAGATGGCCGATGAGCCGGCTGATCACCTTGGCCTGGTCCGCCTTGTCGAAATAGATCAGCACATTCCTGAGCAGGATGATGTCGACGTCCCGGTCGAAGGGATATTTCTCGTCCATCAGGTTGAGCCGGTGGAATTGCACGAGGCGCCGCAATTCGGGCACGATGCGCACATCGGGCCGCAGGCCGGCCTTGCGCGACCACATCAGATATTGCGCCTGCATCGATTGGGGCACCGGCACGATCTGTTCGGCCGGATAGACCGCCCGCCGGGCATGGTCGAGCACGTCGGTCGAAATATCGGTGCCAAGGATCGAGAAGCGGAAATTGCGCTGGGCCTTGGCCATATCGGCCAGAACCATGGCGCAGGTAAAGGCTTCGGCGCCCGTCGAAGAGGCCGCGCTCCAGATCTTGAGCACCGGATTGCGCTCGCCATTCCGCGCCGCCAGCAGTTCGGGCACCATGACCGTGCGCATCAGCTCGAAATGCTCGGGCTCGCGGAAGAAGTCGGTCTTGTTGGTGGTCACCACATTGATGAGATAGGGCAGTTCGGCCTTGAGCCCATCCCGGCGGAAAACATAGTCGCAATAGGCGTCGAACGTGGCGATCTGCAGGGCGCGAAGGCGCCGGCGCAGCCGGCCTTCCACCATCAGGCGCTTGGCCGGGGGCAGGCGGATACCCGCCTCCGAGCCGATCAGGGCCGAGATCTTGGCGAAATCGGCATGGCTGAGATGGTCTTCGCCATCGTCTTCGAGAATTGGGGCACGCGAAAGTAGGGCCACGCTGGTCTCCGGGCAGAAGGGCCCGCGCCGGCAGGGGCGCGGGTCGGAAAAGGTCAGGCGGCCGAGAGGGCCATCGCCCCCTCACCCAGGAGCTTGTCGAGATCGAGCACGGTGACGAAAGCGCCATTGCGCCGGCCGATACCCTCGATGCAGTGATCCTGCCAGCGGGCATTGAAGCTCGGCGGCGGATCGAGTTCCTCGCTGTCGAGCACCGTCACCTCGAACACGCGGTCGGCCCGGAGGCCCAGCGTCACGGGGCCCGCGGCGCTATTGACCGAGAGGACGACGATGCGCGTCGTTTCCGTGTCCGGCGCTGGCTCCATGCCCAGCGTCAGCCGCAGATCGAGCACCGGCACGCCCTGCCCGCGGACATCGATGATGCCGAGAAAATTCTCCGGCGCCCGCGGCAGACGCGAAATCACGCGCATGTCGAGGATTTCCTGAACCTTGGTCACCGGGGCGGCGAAGATTTCCTCCGCCACGCCCAGGGTCACATATTGATTGTGGTCAGCCATGCTAGCCTCTCGTCAGGCAGAGATACGGGTGAAGCCTTCGTCGATCTCGTCCGAAGCACTTTCGAGCGACAGGTCGAAGCCGCCGGCATTGGCCTTGGTCCGCCCGGCCGGCTTTTGCATATGCGGGGCCGAGGCCATGACGGCAGACTTGAGATCGCGCCGGGCCTTGGGCGCAGCGGCCAGCTTGGCGGTTGCGGCGGTGCCGAGCCGGAAATAGCTGATCGCGGCCTGGAGCTGTTCGGACTGGCTGGCCAGTTCTTCCGCCGTTGCCGACATTTCCTCGGCCGCAGACGTGTTCTGCTGGGTCACCTTGTCGAGCTGCTGGATAGCGGTATTGATCTGGGCGGCACCCGCATTCTGCTCGCGCGAGCCGGCCGAGATTTCCTCAACCAGTTCCGCCGTGCGCTGAATATCGGGCACGAGCTTGACCAGCATTTCCCCGGCCGACTGCGCCGCTTTCACCGTCGTGCCGGAAAGCGTCGAGATTTCAGCCGCAGCGGCCTGGCTGCGTTCCGCCAGTTTCCGCACTTCCGAAGCCACCACGGCAAAGCCGCGGCCATGTTCGCCGGCGCGCGCCGCTTCCACCGCCGCGTTAAGCGCCAGAAGGTCGGTCTGGCGGGCGATTTCCTGCACCACCATGATCTTTTCGGCAATGGTCTCCATGGCCGCGACCGCATTGGTCACCGCCTGCCCCGAGGCAATGGCATCGGCCGCGGACTGGCGGGCGATCTTTTCGGTCTGGCTGGCATTATCGGCCGACTGCTTGATGGTAGCGGCCATTTCCTCCATCGAGGCCGAAGCCTCTTCGGTGGAGGAGGCCTGTTCGGTCGCGCCCTGGCTCAATTGCTCGGCCGTGGCCGACATTTCCTGGGCGCCAGCCGAAACGTTATTGGCCGAGGCAATGGCGTCGGCGATCACGTCGCGCAGCTTTTCCACCATGCGCTCGAGCGCAATGCCCAGAGTGTCCTTGTCCGAAAGGCGCTTGGGCTCCACCGTCAGGTCGCCCCCGGCGATCTGGTCGGCAATGGTGGCCGAGGCGCGCAGGTTGTCGGTCATGACCGTGAGGGAATTGGCGAGATCGCGGATTTCGTCATTGGCCTTGTGCTCGATCTTCTGGTTGAGATCGCCGATGCTGATGGCGTCGGCCAGGCCAATGGCGCGGCGCAGGCCCGCGCTGATGCTCATGGAAATCCAGACGGCAACGGCAATCGAGAGCACCAGCGTCAGGCCGGTGGCCGCAAACAGCATGCTGCGCGAATTCTCGTACTGACCATTGGTCTCCTGATCCATCACCGCCATGTCATCGATCACGAGGCCATTGAGATCGTCGAGCAGGGCGATCAAGCCATTGTTGACCTCGGCGGCCTCGCCCATGGAGAGGGCCGAAGCGCGGGCATTGGATTCGGTGGTGTTCTGCTTGCCCAGGGTCAGGATCTGGTCCTGCAGCGCGATCCAGCGCGGCAAAAGCTGGCGGAAGGCCACGGCCTTCTCGCGGATCGTGGGATCGGTATCCGCTTCGAGATTGGCCAGCAGCGGCTCGATCTCGCCGCGATTGGTCAGAACGGTATCGACATAGCCCTGAATCTCGGAGGCATTGCCGTTCATGATGAGATTTTTCTCGGCGCGCGTGGCGAGCAGCACCGCATTGGCGAGATCGTTGGACTCGCGCAGATTGGCCGCCGGACCATCGACAAGCCGGGTGATCGCATCGTTGAGCGAGCCGAGATTGGAGATCGAGAAGGCCGTCATCAGGCCCGAAATCAGAATGACCGCGGCAAAGGCCAGGCCAAGTTTCAGTTTGATCGTGAATCTCATTCGAGATCGTCCTTGTCCGGAGACGCTCCTGCGTCCCTTACTCTTCTGGCTGCCGGCGGAAACCGGCGGGTTGCTATGGGGCCGGGCACAGGTCCGGCCCCCGATTTCAAGCATTGCCTGTCGGCAAAGGACGCGGGGGATTTCTATCCCCCGGTGTCGTCAGGCGGCGCCGGCGCGGGAAAATTCGCTGTCGAGATCGTCCGCAGCGCCGTCGAGTTCGAGATCGAAGCCGCCGCCATTGGCCTTGGGACGGCCGGCCGCAGCGCTCATATGGGGCGCCGAGGCCGCGACGGCGGCGCGAATATCGCGCTTGGGCGCCGGCTTGCGGACCGTCTGGGCCGCAGCAGCCGTGGCCGCGGCATTGAGCCGGAAGTAGCTGATGGCGCTCTGCAACTGGTCGGCCTGGCTCGCCAGCTCTTCGGAGGTCGAGGACATTTCCTCGGCTGCCGAGGTGTTCTGCTGGGTCACCTTGTCGAGCTGCTGGATGGCGGTGTTGATCTGGGCCGCGCCGACATTCTGCTCGCGGCTACCGGCGGAGATTTCTTCCACCAGTTCCGCCGTGCGCTGAATATCGGGCACGAGTTTGCCCAGCATTTCGCCGGCCGACTGCGCCGCCTTCACCGTGGTGCCGGAAAGCGTCGAGATTTCGGCCGCAGCGGCTTGGCTCCGTTCAGCGAGTTTTCTCACTTCCGAAGCCACAACCGCAAAGCCGCGCCCATGCTCACCGGCGCGCGCCGCTTCCACCGCCGCGTTAAGGGCAAGCAGATCGGTCTGGCGGGCGATTTCCTGCACCACCATGATTTTCTGCGCGATCGTTTCCATGGCGGCAACGGCGTTATTGACCGCCTCGCCCGAAGCGATGGCATCGGCAGCGGACTGGCGCGCGATCTTTTCGGTCTGGCTGGCATTGTCGGCCGACTGCTTGATGGTGGAGGCCATTTCCTCCATCGAGGCGGAAGCCTCTTCGGTGGAGGACGCCTGTTCGGTCGCGCCCTGGCTCAACTGTTCGGCGGTCGCCGACATTTCCTGGGCGCCGGCCGAAACATTATTGGCCGAGGCAATGGCGTCGGCGATCACCTCGCGCAGTTTTTCGACCATCTGTTCGAGCGCAATGCCCAAAGTGTCCTTGTCCGAAAGGCGGCGCGGTTCGACGGTGAGGTCGCCGCCGGCGATCTTTTCGGCCACGGTTGCCGAGGCACTGAGCCCTTCGACCATGCGGGTCATGGCCTGGCCCAGCACGTCCTTGTCCGAAAGCACCTTGGGCTTGGCCGAAAGGTCGCCATAGGCCACCTGATCGACCACTGCCGCCGAGGCGCGCAGATTGTCGGTCATGACATTGACGGTATCGACGAGGTCCTTGATTTCGTCATTGGTCTTGATGTCGACGCGCTGGTCGAGGTCGCCGATGGCAACGCCATTGACCACCTGCTTGACGCGGTTGAGGCCGCGACTGATGCCCAGAACGATCCAGGTGGCGGCAAGACCGGCAATGACGGCCGAGCCGATGAGAAGACCGATCAGCAGCAGCATGCTGTTCTGATAGGTGGCATTGGCTTCGGTGGCGGCCTCGTCCAGCAGTGCACGGTTATGATCGATCATGGCCTGCAGCATGGCAGTCGCCTCGATGCGGATCGTATTGGCCGCATCGACCCGGCTTGCTGCCAGCAGGTCGGCGCGGGTCATGCTCATGGCCACGGCCTTGTCCATGGCCGCAACCATTTCGCCATAGGCGGTTTCGGCGGTGTTGAAGAGCGTGGTCTCGCTGGCCGGAATCGAGCGGGCGAGCACCGGCATCTGCCGGGCGATGGAGGCAAGGCCCTCGAGATAATCGGCGTGCCACTGTTCCTGCAATTGGGGATCGGACGAGGCGAGCAGGATATTGCGCTGCTGGCGGAAGATGTCGGTCATGGTGAGGAACATGTCCGAGGCCTGCTGATAGGCCGAGAACACCGGCAAATCGCCCGCCGCGACGCGGTTGGCGAGCACCTTTTTCAGGGCGCCCATGCTGTCTTCGACCTTGCCCAGAGCGCCGCTGCCTTCGCTGCGGCTGATCGCCAGCGCCTGCGTGTCGCTATTGATCTGGGCCGGCTCTTCGGCATCCTTCACCGCCTTCCAATATTCATCGAACTTGGCGACGAAGAGGTTGAGGTCGGCAAGTTCGGCGGCATCGGTGATATTGCCGCGCAGGGTGTTGATGTCGTCCATGGCCTCGCCATGGCTTTCTTCGACCAGCGAGACGTAATTGGCGACTTCGGCGGGATCGTCGGTCAGGATCAGGGCGCGGGTGCGCGACCCCATGGCTTCCATGCTGGCCTGCAATTCCGACATCGAAAGGGTGTTGGCGCTGCGGGTATTGACGATGGTTTCGAGCGAAGCGTTGAGCTGACCCAGATTCTGGATCGCGATTAGCATGCTGCCGGCCGAGAGAGCCACGACTACCGCGAAGGTCGCCGCCAGCTTGGCCTTGATGGTTATTCTCATAGTATAGCGCCCCTTCTAGGCAGATCGGTATTGCGTCGCCTTCCAGCGATCGTTTGGGATGCCGCGTCGTCCACCGCGACATCCCGGTTTGCATGGGGGTCTCAGGCAGCGCCGCGGCGCGAGAACTCGTCGTCGAGCTCGTCCGAGGCCCCTTCGAGGTTGAGATCGAATCCGCCCGAATTGGCCCTGGCCCGGGCCGGGGCCTTGCTCATATGCGGGGCGGCGGCCAGGACTTCCGAGCGCAGGTCGCGCTTGGCCTTTTTGGCCGGCGGAGGCGCATGGAGCGCAGCCGCAGCGGTGGGATCGAGCCGGAAATAGCTGATCGCGGCCTGGAGCTGCTCGGCTTGGCTGGCCAGTTCCTCGGCGGTCGAGGACATTTCCTCGGCGGCCGACGTGTTCTGCTGGGTCACCTTGTCGAGCTGCTGGATGGCGGTGTTGATCTGGGCGGCACCGGCATTCTGCTCGCGGCTACCGGCGGAGATTTCCTCCACCAGTTCCGCCGTGCGCTGAATGTCGGGCACGAGCTTGCCCAGCATTTCCCCAGCCGATTGTGCCGCCTTCACCGTCGTGCCCGAGAGCGTCGAGATTTCAGCCGCCGCGGCTTGGCTGCGTTCAGCGAGTTTTCTCACTTCCGAAGCCACCACCGCAAAGCCGCGGCCATGCTCACCGGCGCGCGCCGCTTCCACCGCAGCGTTAAGGGCGAGCAGATCGGTCTGGCGGGCGATTTCCTGCACCACCATGATCTTTTCGGCGATGGTCTGCATGGCCGAGACCGCATTGTTCACCGCTTCGCCCGAGGCGATGGCATCGGCAGCGGACTGGCGGGCGATCTTTTCGGTCTGGCTGGCATTATCGGCCGACTGCTTGATGGTGGAGGCCATTTCCTCCATCGAGGCGGAAGCCTCTTCGGTGGACGAGGCCTGTTCGGTCGCGCCCTGGCTCAACTGTTCGGCCGTGGCCGACATTTCCTGGCTGCCCGCGGCGACATTGCGGGTGGCGGCGGTGACTTCGGCCACCACTTCGCGCAGTTTGGCGGTCATGGAGTTGAGCGCCTTGATCAGGTCGCCCACCTCGTCATTGCCCCTGATGACCGCCGTGGCATTGAGGTCGCCCCCGGCAACCTCATTGGCCAGCCGGACGGCGCTCGAAAGCGCCCGCGAGATCGCCACGACGATCCAGGTGGCGGCAATACCCGCAATCAGGGCGGAGCCGGCGAGAAGCGCGATCAGCAGCATGCGGCTCTGCTGGTAGAGCGCATCGGCATCGGCATTGGCCTGCCGCATCTGCGTGTCATTGAGCTCGATAATGGCGTCGAGCGCGGCCACCGAGACCAGGCGCGCCTCGCGGGCGGCGCCATTGGCGAGTTCGCTTGCCCGGTAATCGCCATTGGCGAGCGCGCTGGCTTCCGCCTCGCCCACGCCATCGAGCCAGGCGCCGACCTGCTGCTGATAGAGAGCAAAAGCGGCGCGGTCGCCGGCGGGGAGCACCCTGGCGACAGCCTCGATTGACGCGAGCAGGGCCGTCTTGCTCTGGACCAGTTCATTGACATAGGCGGCCTGTTTGGCCGGGTCGTTCATGCTGAGAACGACATTGCGAATATCGCGCGAGATGACGAGCATCTGGGAATCCAATGCCCTGAGCGCGGTATAGGTCGAAAAATCCCCGCCCTGCCCGCTCGATAAAGCGGCTTCGAGGCGCCGTGCGATGGCATCGAGGCTCTCGAGCGCCTCCTGCTGCAGGGCACCGGCCGCCCCGATCTGGTTGCCCGCCACAATATCGGAATTCAGGCTCGCCAGACGGTGCACCTCATCGTGCTGGACCAGATAGAGGTCCCAGGCCTCGACAAAGGCTTCGACCCTCTGCTTGCCCTCGGCGCTCGAGAGGTCGCGCAGCTTGACGAGCTCGGCATTGATGGCCGTCTTCTCGGTATCGATCTGGTTGGAAAACTGGGCAAAGGCCGCCTCGTCCGCGGCCAGGATCAGGTTCTTCTCATCGCGCGCCACGCGCAATGTACGGGCATTGATATCAGCGGCGATCTGGATGCGCTGGACGTTCCCTTCGACCATGGCTTCCATCGAACTGTTCAGGGCGCCCAGGTTCTGGATGCCCATGAACATGCCGATGGCCGACATGGCGACCACGACGACGAAAGTCGCGGCGAGTTTGGTCTTGATGGTCAATCTCACGATGCAGGCCTTTCTTCTGATGTTGCCGCGGGCTGGCTTCTGCCGCCCGATGTTTCGAAAATCCGCTCCATGTCGGGGATGATGATGAAGCCGCCATTGCGCTTGCCGATGCCCTTGACGAATTCGGGGCGCCAGCGCATGCCGACCTTGGGTGCCTCTTCGATCGAGGCGGTTTCGATATCGGTGACGTCGTGCACCTTGTCGGCGAGAATGCCGGCAATGGTGGGCTCGCCGTCGATGTCGACTTCCATGACGACGATCCGCGTATCCTCGTCGGGCTCGGGCCGCTCCATGCCGAACATGACGCGCAGATCCGCCAGCGGCACGACGCGGCCGCGCACATTGATCAGCCCGCCCACGAATGCCCGGGCGCTCGGCACTTCGGTGATCGGCACGAGATCGAGAATTTCGCGCACCCGGCTCGCCTCGACCGCGAACAGCTCGTCTTCGAGCCGAATGGTCAGGGCGGTCATGAATTCCTGGCTCTCGCTCATGCGGCCCTCCCCAGATGGCGTTCGACATAGGACTGGCCGGAGGCCACGAGATGGGCGGTATCGAGGATCAGCGCCACCGTGCCGTCACCCAGAATGGTGGCGCCCGAGAAGGACTTGATGCCCGAATGCAGTTTCGAGAGCTGCTTGATGACCGTCTGGTTGTTGCCGATGATCTGATCGACCACGAGCCCCACCCGCCCCTCGCCCGAGGAGACGATGACGACCTTTTCATGCGCATCGCCCTCGCCCTTGAGGCCGAAAACCTCGCGCAGGCGCAGATAGGGGACGAGCGAGCCGCGAATATCGAGGAAATTGCGGCCCTTGGCCGAGGCCTCGAGCCCGGCCGGCAGTTCGACGCATTCCTCGACCGCCGCGAGCGGGATGGTATAGCGGCCATCCCCGACCCGGATCAGCATGCCATCGATAATGGCCAGGGTCAGCGGCAGCCGCAGGGTGAAGACCGAGCCCTTGCCGGGTGTGGTCGCCACATCGATGGTGCCGCGCAGCCCGTCTATGGTTCTTTTCACCACATCCATGCCCACGCCCCGGCCCGACAGGGAGGTGACCTCGCTGGCCGTTGAAAAGCCCGGGGCGAAGATCAGATGGTTCAGCTCCTGCTCGGTCAGTTTGGTATCGGGGGTAATCAGCCCGTTTTCCTCGGCCTTTGCCCGGATGCGCTCATGGTTGAGCCCGGCGCCGTCGTCGGTCACCGAAATGGCCACTTCCGCGCCCGAATAAACCGCCGAAAGCCGCACCGTGCCCTTGGGCGCCTTGCCCGCGGCAATGCGCTTTTCCGTGCTTTCCAGGCCATGGTCGACCGAGTTGCGGATCAGGTGCACCAGCGGATCGGCCAGGCGCTCGATAACCGTCTTGTCGAGCTCGGTCTCTTCGCCGGTGGTGATGAATTCGATCTGCTTGCCCAATTCGCCCGACAGGTCATGCACCAGCCGCCGGAAGCGCGAGAAAATCGTGCCGATCGGCACCATGCGAATGCCCATGGTGGTGTCGCGCAGGCCCGAAGACAGGCGCTCCAGTTCCTCGGCAATGGTCTTCAGTGCCGTATCGGAGGACGAATTGGCGATCTGGCTCAGGCGCGCCTGGGCGATGACGAGTTCGCCAACGCGGTCCATCAGCTCGTCGAGCCGTTCGGCCGGCACGCGCAGGGAGGTGGCGGCAGGCTTGTCGGCCTCGGGCTTTTCGGCTTTGGCCTTCTTGGCCGGCGCGGCCTTGGCAACCGGCACTTCGGGCACGAAGGGCGCTTCGGGCACGAAGGGCGCTTCGGGCATGGCATCGTCGGAGGGTGCCGCAATAGCGACTTCATCCACCGGTGCCGGCGCTGCGATCACCGGCGCCGCCGCCTCGTCACTGAGCGGGGCGGCGACATCTGCCGTTACCGGGGCCAGGGTCAGTTCCATATTGTCGCGCAGGAACAGGAAGACATCGTCGATTGCGGCGGTCGGATCGTCCGCCACCTCGATATCGACCTGCCAGCCGAGATAGCTGACTTCGGGATCGATGATGTCGAGATCGGGAATCCGGTCCGTCAGCGCCAGAACCACTGTCGGGCCAATTCCGGCCAGCTCCTTGAGCAGCAGTTCGGGATTGGTGCCGTAGATCAGCGCATCACTGGGCAGATAGAAGGTCAGGCGCCAGCGCTTCGCACCGCTGTCCGCAGGCTTTGCCGGTTCCGCCACAACCGCTGCCGGGCCAGGGGCCAGTGCTGCCACCGGCTCGGAAACGGCCTCCGCGTGCCCACCAACCGCAGCGCCATCGACGATAGCGCGCAACTGCACCAGAATCTCGTCGCCGCCCTCGATGGCGGCGTCGGGATTTTCGATAAGCAGGTGGATATGGTCCTTGGCATCGAGCGCCACCCCGATCAGGGCGGCATTGGCCTTGCTCTGGCCCTTGCGCACACGGTCGAAGGCCGTCTCGAATTCGTGGACGAATTCGGCGACGGCCGTAAAACCGAACATGGCCCCCGAACCCTTGATGGTATGGAGGGCCCGGAAGGTGGAATTGATCAGATCGTCATTGGAGGGGTCCTGCTCGAGATCGAGCAGGCCGGCTTCGAGCTGGTCGAGCAGCTCGCGCGCCTCCTGGCGGAATGTCTCGGTGGGATCGGAGATGTTCATGCCCCGGTGACCTTCTTGATGACGGCCAGCAACTGGTCCTGCTTGAAGGGTTTGACGATCCAGCCGGTGGCGCCCGCTTCCTTGGCCTGACGCTTGAGCTCCTCGTCGGACTCGGTTGTCAGCAGGATGATGGGAATGCCCTTGCTGGCGGGATGCTGACGATATTTGCGGATGAATTCGATGCCGTTGAGAACCGGCATGTTGAGGTCGGTGATGACGGCATGGACCGTATTGGTGGTCGCCTTGTCATAGCCATCCTGGCCGTTGACCGCTTCGATCACGTCGAGGCCGGCGCTGGTCAGGGTCATGGCGACCATCTGGCGGATGGAGGCGGAGTCATCGATGGTGAGGATTGTCTTGGTCATGCCGTCGCGTCCCGTAGCGTTAGATGTGTTCGGTCCAGAAGCGGGCCGCGGGCTGGGCCGGGTCGAGGAACCCTGCAGCCTCCAGAACAGCCTGCAATTTGGGGCCCGGCGGCCCCTTCAATGTGAGGGATTTGCCCAGCGCCGCGGCCTTGGTCCGCGCCGCCAGCAGCGTCTGCACGGTGCTGACATCGGCCTGGGCGATGTCCTGCGTGTCGAGCGCGATCGCGGCATGGCCGGCAACCGCCTCCCTGAGGCGGCCAAGCAGGTCCTGCGCGGACTTGATGGAGGCGTCGCCGGTCAAAACGAGCGTGAAAGTGCTGCTCCCGGTCATGGCAGCGACCTGGTCGGAAAATTCGTCAGCGATGTCATATTGCTCTCAGACTTGGACTAGTTAACAACCGATGAACGGCGTAAAGTATTCAGGCGGCGACGCACCCGTCTCGAAAATGAATTGGCGATATCTACCGGGCGTATTCTACCCGGCCTG
>DATMSG010000251.1:0-24821 GCA_035565515.1 Devosia sp. | reverse complement strand
GATGACAGCCGGTGGCAGGTGAGAAAAGAAGAAAAAATGACCCAATCCACCCTCCCAGACGTCGAGACCTTTGAACGTGCCGGCCTAGAGGCCTGGCCCGGCATTGAGACAAAGTGGGATGGCAACTGGGTCCGACGTGCTGCCGGCGGCTATACCAAGCGCGCCAATTCCGCCCAGTGCTTTGACCCCAATGACGATGCCGAGGTGGAGGATCGCATTATCGGCGCCAGCTCCTGGCTGGTCGTCCGGGGCGTCAAACCCGTCTTCCGCATTACCCCGCTTTCCGCCCCGGCCCTCAACGAAGCGCTCGACGATGCGGGCTGGGACGAGATCGACCATTCCCATCTCTATGCCATGAAGCTCGAAGCGCAGGAGCCGGACGCCGAGGGAAAGCTCGTGCCGCTCCTCGATCCCGCCTTCCTTGCCGCCCAGCAAAAACTGCAAGGCCATGACGACGCCATGATGGCCCGCATGAAAGCCCTGCTCGCGGTCATGGCCGTGCCAGCCACCGGCATCGTCATCTATCGCAAGGGCGAGCCGGTCGCCTCGGGCCTCATGGCCATCTCGAACAATATCGTCATCACCGGCAATGTCATTACCGACCCGGCCCGGCGCCGCCAGGGCCTTGCCGCCGCCATGATGCGCACCGGTTTGAATTGGGCCCACGAAAAGGGCGCCACCATCGCCGCCCTCAATGTCCAGGCGGACAATTCTGCGGCCCAGGCGCTCTATTCAAGCCTGGGCTTCGCCCATCAATACGACTACCACTATCGCATTCCCGGGGCGCCCAAGTGAGCGAACAAAAACCCATCCTGCTCGTCGTTGCCTGTGCGCTTGTCGATACCGACCGCCGCGTGCTGATCGCCCAGCGCCCCGAAGGCAAGCACATGGCCAATATGTGGGAATTTCCCGGCGGCAAGATCGAGCCCGGCGAAACCCCGGAAGCCGCCATCATCCGCGAACTGCGCGAAGAACTCGATGTCGAAACCAAAGAAGCGTGCCTTGCCCCGCTTTCCTTTGCCAGCCACACCTATGAGCATATGCATCTGCTGATGCCGCTCTATGTCTGCCGCCGCTGGCAGGGCATGCCCGTGGCCAAGGAGCACCAGGCGCTCAAATGGGTCCGCCCGCAGAACCTGCGCGACTACGCCATGCCGCCGGCGGACGAACCGCTGATCGCCGCATTATGCGACCTGCTTTAGAGAAGCGGCCGATACTGTAGCCTCTGCGGAGCGCAGGCGTAGCTTCGAAGGGCGAGGCCTCCCCTCGCCCCGCCCCCGGTGCCGGCCTAATTCAACCCCACGACCTTGTACTTCGCTCCAACCCGCACCGGATCGCCGGGATAAAGGTTGTTGAGAATGAAGAACAGGTCGCGGCCGCCCGGAATATTGGCCATCTGCGCGGCAAGCTTGTCTGCCGTATCGCCCGCCTTGGCGGTGATGACGCGCATCGAAAGTTTTCTGATCTGGTTGAGCTCGCTGGCCTCGGCGCGCTTGAAACTTCTGATGGTCGCCTCGGCGCCCTGAGCAAAACGCTGACTGTCCGCCTTGGCCGCGAAGATGAAGCGATAGACCGCGCCGTCGAGCCGCATGACCGCGACGCGGAAGAACCACTGGTCCGTCTGCGCCAGGCCCGAGGCCATTTCGATGCCATTGTAATTATGCGAGGTGACCGTTTCGGCCTTGAGCCCGGCAATCCAGCCCGATTTGAGATAATCGGTCAGCGCCATATTGGCCTGCACATCGGCACTGTCGAAGCGCACGGCTTCGCCATCGCCGGCGACGCCAACCACGGCGCTCTGGGCCATCTGCAGCGCATAGCCCTGGGGCACGGTGAAGGTGAATTTCGAGCCCGAATGGATGAAGCGATTGCCCACGATCGAGCCCTGGGACGGGCTGTCGCCAAAGGCCATGCCGGCAATCGCCGCCATATAGCCATCGCGATCGGTCTCCCCGACGCTGGAGCTGCCGAACAGCTGCCGCGCCGTATCCGCAGCCTTCTGGATGCGGGCCGGGGTTGAAGGATGGGACGAAAGGAAGCCGCCGTCGCCGGCCTGGTCGCCCGCCGAGAACACGGCAAAGCGGCTCATGACGCCGAGGAAGCGTGCCGCGGCCTGCGGATCGAATCCGGCCTTGCCGGCAAATTTTATGCCTTCGCGATCCGCTTCCAGCTCCTGGCTCTGCCCGAAAGCGGCCAGGGATTCGCGGGTGCGATTGGCCGTGGCATCGGTCGATGTATCGCCGCCGAAAATGCCGGTGATGACGCGATCGACGATCTGCGTCGTCCGCGTCTTGTCGGTGCGGGCCCGCGCATGGCGCAAGGTCACGTGGGCGATTTCATGCGCCAGCACGGCCGCCAGTTCGCTCGTATCCGAGGCGAGCGCCAGGATGCCGCGCGTCACATAGATATAGCCGCCCGGCAGGGCGAAGGCATTGACCTCGGACGTATCGAGGATCGTCACCTGGAACTGTGCATTGGGCTGGTCGGCCGCGGCGAGCAGGCGCCCGACGATGCGCGCCACCATGATTTCGGCTTCGCGGTCGGAATAGACCCCGCCATAGGCCGCGATGATGCGCGGATGCTCGCGCCGGCCGATGACCACGTCATCGGGCTCGGTGCCCTCGGGCACGACGATAGGGGCAGGCGTATCCCCGGTGCGGCTCACCGCAACCGACGACCCGGTCAGCGATGAACAGGCTCCCAGAGCCAGGAGCGAAACGGCCAGGGCGCCGAGGCGCAATGTTTTTTTGGACAGAGAAAGCGCCGTCATCGCGTCGCCAAAACCTCAATCTGTTCGGGATGGGTTACTTCGATGCGTGGACCATCCCGATCGTCCACCCATCCTCGAATGCGCACCAGCGCCCCCTCAAGCACCAATGGGTCTAGTTCATCATTCTCGAAGAGCCGCAAGGCCGGCCCTTCGATGACGGCGGTGAAGTCTTCTTTCCAGAACCGGCCAAAATTGAGGAAAATGCGGGAGCCACGGCGGTCGGCGAGGAGCACTCGACCTTCCACCAGTTCATAATGTCCCACACGATCCAGCAATTCGCCTGGTCGGTCCGCCGCACGCACGCTGTAATAGGGATTGGTCCAAATGCCAAGCCGCTCCGCGCGGGCGCGCGCTTCGGCCGCAAAGAGCGGTTCGAGACATTTCCGGTTATCGGGGAAGGAATAGACCCGCCCGAGCCCCGCGCCGACCATGAAAAGCTGCGCCCAGACCTCGCCCTCTTCGCTTTGAACGAACATATGCGCCAGCACCCGTTCGTGCCGGTCCATCTCTTCGCCGCCAAAACCGAGGCGGACATTCTTGTTGAGGGCGAGATCGGCCAGCGCCTTCTGCGCTTCCGGCGCCATTGGCCAGGACACGAAATCCTCCCGCCCCAGCGGCAGTTTCGGCGCCTGCATGCCGATCAGCCTGATCTTGCGGTCATCATCGAGCACAACCGTATCGCCATCGGTCACCTCCACCACGATCCCGCCCGGGACCATGCGCAAATCCTCGCAGGCCAGCGGCGCGCTGGCGAGCAAGGCGAAAGCGGCCGTCGATATCAGCGTGGTCCCGCGCAAGACTCTGCCCCGCAATATTTCATTCACCATAGGGACGATTAAGGCAAAAAAGCATTACCAGAACCTGACGCTCACCGATCACAGGCGAGAGAGATTGCCAATTTGATCGCGGACGGCCAAGTTGAAGGCCTCAAGGAGAGCGGCAATGAGCAAGACGGGAACAATCCGCATCGGCACGGCAGGCTGGGTCTTCGAGCCTTGGCGCGGCACGTTCTTTCCCACCGGCCTCGTGCAGAAAAAAGAGCTCAACTATGCCAGCCGCCACCTGACCAGCATCGAAATCAACGCCACCTTTCGCGGCAATCAAAAACCGGACAGCTTTGCCAAATGGGCCGGCGAAACCCCGGAAGGGTTCGAGTTTTCGGTCAAGGGCCCGCAACTGGTCACCCATATCAAGCGGCTGAAGAACTGCGACGATGCGCTGGCCGGCTTCTTCGCCTCCGGCCCCCTCGCCCTCGGAGAGCGTCTGGGCCCTTTCATCTGGCAATTGCCGCCCAATCTGAGCTTCGACGCGTCGAGCTTTTCCGCTTTTCTCGCCAGGCTCCCGCGCGATATCGACGCCTATCTGGCGCTGGCAGGCAAGGCGGATGGAACCAAGGCGGCGCCCTATCTCGAACCCAATGGCAACAAAACCTTCCGCCATGCGATCGAAATGCGCCACGAAAGTTTCGACACGCCTGAAGTGGATGCCCTCCTCCGCGCGCACAATGTCGCCCGCGTGATCGCCGACAAGGCGGACAATCCACGCTTCGATCTCACCGCCGATTTCGCCTATTGCCGCCTGCAAGGGCCCGCCCGCCCCGGCGCCACCGGCTACGAAGACGCCGATCTCGACCATCTCGCCAAAACCCTTGCGGGCTGGCGCGACAGCGGCATCGACACCTATGCCTATTTCGTCCACGAGGACAAATTGCACGCCCCGGCCAATGCCATGGCCCTGGCGGAAAAGCTGGGTATTAAAGCGCCGAGCTGATCACGACACCGTGCCCCGCTGGCTTTTGCCACAAAGCGGGTCTAAGCCGCTGCCCATCAAGCGTCATTCGAGAATTTCCATGGTCACAGCCACCAGCCGCCCCCTCGACAAACTCGCCGCCGGCGCGGCTTTCCTTCTAGGCTTTGCCACCATCGCGGCTGCGCTCGGCAGCCAATATATCGGCGGGCTCTACCCCTGCGAACTCTGCCTCGAACAGCGCATGGCCTATTATTGGGGCCTGCCGCTGCTGGCGCTGATCCTGGTCCTCTGGAATCGCCTGCCCCTGCCGGTCTGGTACCTGGGCATGGTCATCGCCACCGGCATTTTCGCCTGGGGCGCCTATATGGGCGCCTATCACGCCGGCGTCGAATGGGGTTTCTGGCCCGGCCCCACCGCCTGCACCGGCGTCGGCGACAGCTTTAGCTTCGACCAGCTCAACAACATGACCCCGGTCATCGGCTGCGACGTGGTGCAGTTCCGCCTCCTGGGCATTTCGCTGGCGGGCTACAACGCGCTGATCTCACTGGCCATGGTCGCGCTGCTGATCGGGTCGATCGTGTTTCAGGCCAAGCGGAAGCGCTAATCGCCGAGCAACGTGTCAAGGTCTTTCGCAGAGGACGTTATCCTGACGATCACGACCTCATCGGGGTTGACGACATAGATGATCGCATAATTCTCGAATGGCCGCCGCCTGTATCCGCGGCCTTGGTATCTTGGGATGAGTGCATAACGCTCTGCGCTCTCGGCCAGTCCGGCACAGGCTTGCAACAGTTTATCGGTATAGATTTCGGCCTGAACGACACTGTCGGCGGCGATAAAAGTGGCGATCTCCAGCAAATCCTGTTCAGCGAGATCGGAAAGCCGGACTCTCATCAGGAGGCTTTCTTGGCGGCAATTGCAGCGATGTGTCGCTGAACGTTAGCCATGACCTCTTCCAACGATTTGGTTCTGCCGGCGTCAATATCGGCTTGCCCTGCGGCCAACATCGCATCGAGCTCCCGTAGCCGCGCCTCGCGCTCCTGCACCAGCCGGACGCCTTCGCGCAGCACTTCGCTCTTGGAATTATACCGCCCGTTCTCAACGAGGTCATTCACGACCTTTTCGAGCGTCGCGCCCAGATCCGCACTGATCGCCATATCGCTATCTCCTGCAAAGCCCGCCCAATAATAGTTATTGGATGAACCAGCAGCAAGTCCGGATTGCTAAGAACAGATCACGGCTCCAGTTCGATGTCCCAATAGAGATAATCGAGCCAGCTCTTGTGCAGGTGGTTGGGTGGAAACGCCCTGCCATTATTGTGCAGGTCATGCACGGTCGGCGCGAACGGCGCCTGATGCGGGAACATTTTTATCTCGCTCGGCAGCCGGTTCGCCTTGCGCAAATTGCACGGTGCGCAGGCGGCGACCACATTTTCCCACGTCGTTAAGCCGCCCTTCGAACGCGGAATGACGTGATCAAAGGTCAGATCATCGCGCGAACCGCAATATTGGCACTGGAAACGATCGCGGAGGAAAACGTTGAAGCGGGTAAAGGCGGGGTGCCGCGCCGGCTTCACATAATCCTTGAGCGAAACCACGCTCGGCAGCCGCATTTCGAAGCTGGGCGAATGGATGACCGTGTCGTAATGCGACACGATATTCACCCGCTCGAGGAACACCGCCTTGATCGCGTCCTGCCAGGACCACAACGATAAGGGATAATAACTGAGCGGCCGGAAATCGGCGTTCAGCACGAGAGCGGGACAGGCCTCAGGCGACACATGGATGGTCACGAGAGTCTCCCGAAGCGGGAATCTGTTAAGTCCATAGCCCCTTTATAGTAAGCCCTTTGTGTCAGGGCTGTGAAGCGGGGGTGAAAGACTTATTTCGCCGCGACACGCCCGATAAAATCGGCGGCAAAGGCCAGCCCATCCGGAGCAATCCCGTGGCCGACGCCGCGGCTGACATGATAGGCGACCTCAAACCCTGCTTCGCCCAGCAAGACATTCGCTTCGCCCGACAGGTTCGGATCGACCACATCATCCATATCGCCATGCACAAGGCAGATCGGCGGCTTGGCGAGCGCCTCGCCACCAAAACCCTCGGGCGGCAAGAAGGCGCCGGAAAACCCGATGACACCCATGAGTTTTTCGGCAAGCCCCGTGCCCACATGCAGCGCCATCATCGCGCCCTGGCTGAACCCGGCAAGGATCGTGCGCTCCGGGGCGATTCCCGTCTGCGCCCAGAGATCGCGCAAAAATCCTTCCAGCACCGGCCGCGCCGCGATGACGCCGGTCTGCCGGCTCGCCAGCCGATCGCCCGTCCAGTCGATGGGAAACCACTGAAAGCCGCCCATTTCCGTGCCGATCGGTGCATTGGGCGATACGAACAGCGCACCGGGCAGCAGGTGCCGCCAATGCGGCGCCAGCGCAATGAGATCATTGCCGTCGCTGCCATAGCCATGGAGCAGAACCACCGCTGCGTCGGGCGCTTGCCCATTGGCTGGCGGCATCATCGGCCCCGAAAGCTTGGTCACAGCAAAATCCCTTCCTTATCGCGCAGAATGGCGAAATAGCGCCAGAACAGCAGCGCCGCGGCCGACCGATGCGGCGACCAGTTTTGCGCCATGCCGATCATCTCCTTGATCGTCGGACGCGCGTCAAGGCCAAGCCCGTGATGTGCGGCCTTGAGCAAAGCCAGGTCCCCGGCCGGAAAAATATCGGGATGGGCCGCGCAGAAGAGCAGATAGACCTCGGCCGTCCACGGCCCTATCCCTTTCAGCGCCACCAGCGCCTTGACCGCCTCTTCGGCCGGCAGCGCATCGACCTCGGCAAAGTTGAGATCCCCCGCCAGCACTGCTTCGGCAATCGTGCGCACCGCCAGAAATTTCCCGCGCGAAAACCCCGCGCTCCGCACCGTGTCCTCATCGAGCAACAGATAGGACGCCGGCTCCAACGCTCCCGGCAATTTTTCGAACCTCCCCCAGATGGCCGCCGCGCTTTGCACCGAAAGCTGCTGCCCGCAGATCACCTTGGCCATGCCGGCAAATCCCTTGGGATTGACCCGCGGCAATACCGCCCCCACCCGCTCCCGCATCGGCAGCAATTGCGGCACCATGGCGATGAGATGGTCGAGATGCACTGCGACCCCCTCGGCCGTATCGATCCGCGGTGACGCCCCCGGCGCAAAAGTGCTAGTGGTCAAAGTCATGTCCAAAAAACCAATTCTTCGTTTCGCCCCGAGCCCCAATGGACGCCTGCATCTCGGTCACGCCCTTTCGGCGCTGGTGACCTGGCAGGCTGCCGAAATTCTCGGCGGCACGGTACTTTTGCGCATCGAAGACATCGACATCACCCGCTGTAAACCCGAATTTACCGCAAGCATTTTCGAGGACCTCACCTGGCTCGGCCTTTCCTGGCCCGAACCGGTGCTCATTCAGTCCGAACGTTTTGAAATATACGCCGAAGCCGCCAATCGCCTGCGCCAGCGCGACCTCATCTATCCCTGCTTCTGCTCCCGCTCCGATATTGCATCCAAAGCCGAAGACACCGATCCCGACGGCGCCCCCATCTATCCCGGCACTTGCAAACATCTCTCCAATGCGGAACGCATCGAGCGGCTCGAACGCGGCGATCCCGTGCAGTTCCGCCTCCATACCGATCGTGCCACGGAAGAAACCGGCATGCTGACCTTTGCCGTCATCGGCCCGACCCTGCGCGATCGCCCGCAAATCCGCCATGCCCGCCCGCAGCGCTGGGGCGATGTCGTGTTGCAGCGAAAAGATATCGGCACCAGCTACCACCTCAGCGTCGTGGTGGACGATGCGGCGCAGAACGTGACCCACATCACCCGCGGCCGCGACATGGAAGCGGCAACCGACATCCACGTGCTCCTGCAGATGCTGTTCGGCTTTTCGGCACCAATCTACCACTTCCACCGCCTGCTTCTCGGCGAGGATGGCCAGAAACTGGCCAAATCGAAAAACAGCAAAACCCTCGCCGATCTGCGCAGCGAGGGTTGGACGCCTGAGGATATACGTAGAGCCGTGGGGTTCTAAACAAGGCCACTCACCCGCTGGCCTCGCCATCGATCTCTCCCTCGAAGGAAGAGGTCGGCCCGCAGGGCCGGGCGAGGGGCCTTGCCTCTTCTCAAGCCGCCATTTTTCCCGTCCCCATCAGCTCCTCCACCGTCGCCGCCACGGCCTCTTCAAACGGCGTCCCGAACCCCGCTCCCAAAATCCCGTCGAGCCGCGGATCGACCAGTTCCATCTCGTTGAGCCAGAGATAGCGCATGCGATAGATGTCGCGCATGATCGGGTTGAACAGCCCCACCGCCCGGATCATCCACCATTGCAGCGGCGACACCGCAAGCTTGCCCGGCAGCACGGTCTGGATCGCGCCCATCATCTGCCCATGCGACACCCAATGTCCGGCAAAATGAAGTCTTTCGAACTTTCCGAGCCCGCCCCGCTTTTCCGCCAGCACCGTGAAGGCGCGCGCGAGATCGGGCAGATAGGCCCAGCTATGGCGCAGGTTCAGCCCGGCCATGTGGTAGAGTTTCCCCTTGCCCACATCCATCATCATCGCCGCCTCGAACCATTCCCCGCGATTGCCCGGCCCGTAAAAATCGCCGGCGCGCAAAATGATCGTCTGGAATTTCCCGGCCACGGAGGCCTCGGCCAGCATGGTTTCGAGCCGGATGCGGATGTCCCCGCGCGGGGCCTCGGCGCTTTGGCGGGTTGCCGGTGAAATGGTGCGGTCCGTGGCGCGATAATTATAGATCGAGCCCGGAAACAGCAGCGTCTTGCCGCTATCGCCCAATGCGTCGATGACGACCTGCAATTGCTTTTCCGAGCGGCCATTGCCCCATTGATGATAGGGCAGGTGCAGCGCATTGACGACCACATCGGCATCGGCAATCGCGGCCCGCACCACCGCGACGTCATCCGTATCGCCCACCACGAAATTCGTGCCGCTGACCGGCTTGCGGTTCGTCCGCCCCACCCCGGTCACGCTCCAGCCCGCATCGCGAAAAGCGATCATCGCCGCGTTGCCGATGTGGCCGTTGCTGCCCAGAACCGTCACTTTACCCTTGGTCATTTCATGTCTCCTTGACTTGCTGGAGACAAGATTGCCCGCTACAGATTTTTATAGCGATTGGCCAAATTTCGAGATTTGATATTCAATCATGAATAGAGAGCCTGACTGGTCCTTGTGGCGCAGCTTTGCCGGTGTCATTGAGCACGGCTCGCTGTCCGGTGCCGCCCGCGCCCTCAATTCGAGCCAGCCGACCATCGGGCGCCATATCGAACTCCTGGAATCCCAGCTGGGCCTGCAACTGTTCGAGCGCAGTCTTTCCGGCCTGAAACCGAACAGCACCGCGCTCAAACTCTATGGCCCCATAGCGCAGGCGCAAACCGCCCTTGCCGAAGCGGCGATGATGGCCGAGGGCGCGCAGGATGAAACCGGCGGCACGGTGCGGATCACCGCCAGCGCCATGATCTCCAATTACGTCCTGCCCGAAATCCTCGTGCCGATCCGCGCCCTCCATCCGCGGATCGCACTCGAAACCGTGCCATCGGATTCGGCCGAAAACATCCTCATGCGCGAGGCCGACATCGCCATCCGCATGTTCCGCCCCACCCAGCTTGAATTGGTGACCAAACACCTGGGCGATATCCCTCTCGTCCCCGCCGCGCACGAACGCTATCTCGCCCGCCGCGGCCGCCCCACGACGCTGGCCGAACTCTGGCAACATGATCTTCTGGGTTTTGACCGCTCCAGCGCCATCGTCATCCACGCGAAAAAGCTCGGCTTCTCGCTCAATCGCGAAAATTTCATCATCCGCTCCGATGACCAGACCCATCTGTGGGAAATGCTGCGCGCCGGCCTCGGCATCGGCTTTGCCCAGGCCAATCTCGTGCGCCGCACGCCCGGCCTTGTCGCTCTGCCCATCGACGTCGCCATCCCGCCGCTCCCGGTCTGGCTCACCACGCACCGGGAATTGTACACCTCGCATCGCATCCGCGCCGTTTATGATGCCTTGGCGAGCGGTCTTCTCACCTATATTGAAAGCTGAACCGGCAAAAAGGCCAAACCCATGCAAACCCTTCTCAATATCGGCATCGCGCTGGCCCTCTTGTTCGTCATCATCGTCCTCGGCATGGGCCTGTGGAACATGACCAAAGGCGGCTCGGCCAATACCAGCCAGCGCCTCATGCGCCTGCGCGTCATGGGCCAGGCCGTCGCCATCCTGCTGCTGATCGGCGCCCTGTTCTTCTTCGGTGGCGGCCGCGGTTAACTTGGCCCCATAACTGCGCCGACCTCCCTTCTGGCCGCTCGCGGATGTGGGGGGATACACGTCAGGGCGAGGCGAAAATGGCTATTTTTGAGAACCGGAGCGGAGCGTACATCAGTCCGTGAGCACCGGAAGCGCAGAAAATGGCCGTTTGCAGCCCGACATCACGTGAATACCCGCGCATACGAGGAGAAAAGCCCTGTTTCTGCCCCTCCATGACGTCAATCCCCACCGCCATATCCGCTTCCCCTATGTCACCTATGGGCTGATCGCGCTCAATATTCTGGTCTTCGCCGTCCAGGCGACCCTGCCGCCCGCCGCCTTCGACGAAGCGACGATCTATTTCGGCATGATCCCCATCGTGGTGCGTGACGTCTATCCCCAGCCCCTCCCCTGGCTGCCTGATTGGGCAACGCTCGTCACCTATGCCTTCCTCCATGCCGATTGGCTGCATCTGCTTTCCAACATGCTGTTCCTTTGGGTGTTCGGCGACAATATCGAAGACGCCATGGGGCACCTGCGCTTCCTCGTCTTCTATCTCGCCTGCGCCGTGCTCGCCGCCCTCGCCCATCTCCTTTTCAATCTCGATGGCAATGGGCCGCTGATCGGCGCCTCCGGGGCCGTGGCCGGCGTCATGGGCGCCTATATCCTGCTATTCCCCCATGCCCGCGTCTTCGTTCTCGCGCGCATCGTCATCCCCATTCCCCTGCCGGTGCCCGCCTTCTGGATGCTGGGTTTCTGGGTCCTGACCCAGCTCTTTTACGTCGTCATCGGCTCGCAGGAATCGGTCGCCTGGTGGGCCCATATCGGCGGCTTCGTTGCCGGCATCGGCCTCGCCGCCCTGATGCGCCGCCGCAACGTCATGCTGCTCGGCGGGCGATAGAAGGTTTCTTTACCCTGCCCTGCTAGTCTGCCGGCGTCTGACAAGTATCGCGTAGGGAAGACCGCCCATGGACACCGATCTCGCCTCCAGCCTCATGGTGGCTCGCACGGCCCAAACCCAGCAATCGGTACAGTTAGCGGTGTTCAAAAAATCCCACGACATGCAGACCCAGCTTCTCGACATGCTGCTGCAGCCCGCCCAGGCCGTCCTGCCGCCGGGCCAGGGCACGCAGGTCGACAAGACCGCCTGAGACCTTCCCGATGAGCAATGCCCTGGGCACCAGCACATCGGTCATGCTCAACCGCATCGCCACCCGCGAAGGCGCTTCGGCCAATACCCTCTTGGCCCAGGTGGCAAAAATGCGCGGCGAAATGGCTCTCGCCCAGACCAAGGCAGACCCCGAAGCCGCGCCTGATATTGTGCGCAATCCGATCAACGGGGCCGAAGTGGACCTGCTGGTCTAGCCGCGCAGCCCGATCAGCGCCTCGATCACCGCCTTGCCATCCTTGCTGTGCCACTCCGCCGGACCCTGCAACACCGCCAATTCGCACCCTTCGGGGTCGAGCAGCAGCGTCGCCGGCAGGCCCACGGCCACCGCCTCGCGCTTCAGCCGGTCAAAGGCGGCAAAAGTATTGTCGGCATAAAGCGGCAGATTTTCAAACTTGCCCTCGGCCAGAAATTCCTCGGCCTTGGCCAATCCGCCTTCCCCGATATCGAGATTGATCGGCACCACCTCGAACCTGTCCGAATTATATTCGCTGGCGATCGCATCGAGCGCCGGCATTTCCGCCCGGCACGGCACGCACCAGCTAGCCCAGAAATTGACCAGCAGCGCCTTGCCCGAAAAATCGCCCAGCGTCATTTCCTTGCCATCGGCGCTCTTGAAGGCCATGTCGGCATAGCCCCGGCCCTCGCCGGTGCCATTGAGCGCCGCCAGTTCGCCGACCGCCGCCGCATCCACAACCTGCGCCTGCGCCGTCTGCACCGGACAGGAGTTGGCCGAGGCGGCATTGCCGAGATAAACCCACGCCGCTATAGCTACGCCCAATCCGGCAACCCCCAACACCGCATAAGGCTGCCAGCGCCGCGGTGCATCTGGCTTGGGTTGGCTGGTGTCCGACATGGGCTACTCCTGAAAGGCAGACGATGAGCAACAAGATGTGGGGTGGACGGTTTGCTTCCGGCCCCGACGCCATCATGGAAGAAATCAACGCTTCGATCGGTTTCGACCAGCGCCTGTTCCGCCAGGATATTGCCGGATCAAAGGCCCATGCCACAATGCTCGCCGCAACGGGCATTCTGACGCAGGCCGATCGCGACGCTATCCTCGCCGGTCTAGACGAGGTGCTGGCGGAAATCGAGAACGGCTCGTTCAAATTCTCGCGGGCGCTCGAAGACATCCATATGAATGTCGAATCGCGTCTCCGCGAAAAGATCGGCGATGCCGCCGGGCGCCTTCATACGGCCCGCTCGCGCAACGATCAGGTCGCGACCGATTTCAAGCTCTATGTCCGCGACACCATCGACCACCTCGTCGCCCAGATCCACACGCTGCAACTCGCCTTGGTCAAGCGCGCCGAGGAAGAGGCCGAAACCATCCTGCCCGGCTTTACACACCTGCAAAACGCCCAGCCTGTCACCTTCGGCCATCATCTGCTCGCCTATGTCGAAATGCTCGGCCGCGATGCCGGCCGCCTGACCGATGCCCGCCGCCGCCTCAACGAAAACCCGCTCGGCTCCGCGGCCCTCGCCGGCACGCCCTATCCCATCGACCGCGACATGACGGCCACGGCGCTCGGCTTTGACCGCCCCACCGCCAATTCGCTCGACGCCGTCGCCGACCGCGATTTCATCCTCGAAACCCTCGCAGCCGCAGCCATCTGCGCCATGCACCTCAGCCGTTTTGCCGAGGAAATGGTCATCTGGTCCTCGGCCCAGTTCGGCTTCATCAAACTGTCGGACAAGTTCACCACCGGCTCGTCCATCATGCCGCAAAAGCGCAATCCCGATGCGGCCGAACTGGTACGGGCAAAAATCGGCCGCATCCTCGGTTCGCTCAATTCCCTTCTGGTCGTCATGAAGGGCCTGCCGCTCGCCTATTCCAAGGACATGCAGGAAGACAAGGAAGTCGCCTTCGACGCCCTCGATGCGCTTTCCCTCTCGCTCGCCGCCATGACCGGCATGGTCTCGGACATGCAGCCCAACCGCGAAAAGATGCACGCCTCGGCCTCGGCCGGTTTTTCCACCGCCACGGACGTGGCCGATTGGCTGGTGCGCGAATTGAATATCCCCTTCCGCGATGCCCACCACATTACCGGCCAGGTCGTCGCCCTCGCCGAACAGAAGAATTGCGGCCTCGAAGGCCTCACCATCGAGGATTTCAAAATCATCGACGAGCGCATCGATAGCCGCATCCACAAGGTGCTCACCGTCGAAGCCTCCGTCGCCGCGAGAAAATCCTATGGTGGCACCGCGCCCATCAATGTCCTTGCCCAGGCCGCCCGCTGGAAATCCATCCTCACCGGCGAAGATCACCAGCCCCGCGCCCTCACCGCCAAGAAGCATGGCGGCCATGGCGATGGCGGGCTTTGAGCCGTCCTGCAAATCCCTCCAGTGGAGGGATTTGAGGCGAAAAGGCCATGAGACCTATGGTCGAATGGCTTGAGTAAAGCGGCGAACTAGCCCAATCTTTTCCTTCTCCCCCAACGGGGAGAAGGAGCCTGCCTGATGCCTCTTCGACAGATGCGCCTGACCCCGCGCCATGTCGCCTATCTCCAGCCCGAAAATCCGTCCGACGCCCTGCCGCCGCCACCCGAAGGCATGACGGAAGCGAGCCTCGCCGACCACCGCGAAACCATCGCGAAATTCTTCGGCCCCGACGACCACGACGAAACCTGGATTTTCGCCTATGGTTCCCTGATCTGGAAGCCGGCCTGCGATTATGTCGAAGTCCGCACCGGCCTTCTTCATGGCTGGCACCGCGCCTTTTGCCTCGGCTGGAACAACCGCTTCCGCGGCAGTGATGCCAATCCCGGCCTCATGCTCGCCCTCGATCGCGGCGGCGCCTGTAAGGGCGCGCTCTACCGCCTGCCGCCCGATAGCCGCGACGAAAATTTGGTAAAACTGTTCGAGCGCGAAATGGGCTGGAAACCCACTGCCTTTCCCCCGCGCCTGGTGACGGTCCGCTCCGGCGAGCGCCGCATTCGCGCCTTGACCTTCTGCATCGACCGAAACTCCGGCCGCTATGTCTCCGGTCTCACCGAGGCCGAAATCGCCGATGTTCTGGCCAAAGCCGTCGGCAGCCGCGGCTCCATGGCCGAATATCTCTTTTCGACCGTCGAGCACCTCGAACAGATGGGCCTCCACGACCCTCATCTCTGGCGCCTGCAAAACCTCGTCGCCGAGCGCATCGAAGCCGTTTATGAGACGGATCGATAAGTCTCACTTTTGTTTTTTGGGGCTTTGGCTTAGAGCCTAGCCAACATCCCAGCACGGGTCTCCGGTTCAACCTCATGGTGAGCCTGTCGAACCACGAGGTTGAACGGCCACCGTGCCACGACCTCGCCCTTCGACAGGCTCAGGATGAGGTCTACTAAGGGACCAGCAACGAGGAACACGAGCCTTGGTCCACCATTTCAACCACCGCGACGGCACCCTCTATGCCGAGGACGTCAATCTCAACGAGCTGGCTGAAAAGGTCGGCACGCCCTTTTACGTCTATTCCTCGGCGACCCTCCGCCGCCATGTCCGCGTCGTCCGCGAAGCTTTCGAGGGCATCCCGACGCTGATGGCCTATGCCATGAAGGCCAATTCCAACCAGGCCGTTCTCACCCTGATGGCCCATGAGGGCTGCGGCGCCGATGTCGTCTCGGGCGGCGAACTCCAGCGTGCCCTCGCCGCCGGCATTCCCGCCGAAAAGATTGTCTTTTCCGGCGTCGCCAAAACCGTCGCCGAAATGCGCCAGGGCCTTGAGGCCGGCATCAAGTGTTTTAACGTCGAAAGCGAACCCGAACTCGAACGGCTCTCGATGATCGCTGCCGACATGGGTCTCACCGCCCGCGTCTCCGTCCGCGTCAATCCCGACGTCGATGCGCGCACGCACGCCAAGATCTCGACGGGAAAATCCGAAAACAAGTTCGGCATTCCCTATAAGCGCGCCCGCGAGGTCTATCGGCGCATCGCCGAACTTCCGAATATCGTCGCGGTCGGCGTCGACATGCATATCGGCAGCCAGATCACCGATCTCGAACCCTTCGGCAATGCCTTCGGCCTCATGGCCGAGCTGGTGCAGGCGCTTCGCGCCGATGGCCACGACATCCACCATGTCGATGTCGGCGGCGGCCTCGGCATCCCCTATCACCACGACGGGGAAGCCCCGCCACATCCGGAAGCCTATGCCGCCGTCGTCCGCGACAAGATCGGGCAATTGGGCTGCACGCTCGTCATCGAGCCCGGCCGCCTCCTCGTCGGCAATGCCGGTATTCTCGTCACCAAGGTTGAATATGTGAAGGAAGGCTCGTCCAACTTCATCATCGTCGATGCGGCGATGAACGACCTGATCCGTCCCACCCTTTACGAAGCCCATCACGACGTCGAACTGGTCAACCAGTCCAACCTCCCGCCCATTACCGGCGACATTGTCGGCCCGGTCTGCGAAACCGGCGACTATCTCGCCAAGGGCCGTACCATTCCCGGGGTCAAGGAGGGGGATCTGCTCTCGATCATGAGCGCCGGCGCCTATGGTGCCGTCATGGCCTCGACCTACAACTCGCGCCCGCTGATCCCCGAAGTTTTGGTCGATGGCCCTCGCTGGCACGTCATCCGGCCCAGAAAGTCGATCGAGGAATTGCTCGCACTGGATAGCGTTCCAGACTGGGTGTGAGCCAGGTTTCTAGCCGCTATTTCAGGACCCCTCATGGCGAGGTCCTTGCGGAGCAAAGCCTCGAACCACGGAGGCACCGAACCATCGAGGCACACCCTCTCCCTTCGAGCCGCTTCGCGGCCCCTCGGGACGAGAGGCACTGATGCCGCTGCGGCCGCCTACTCTTCTCTCGCCCGCCGCGCCAGCGAGAGCACTTCCACCGGCCGGCCCTCCAGCGCGTCTTCCACCTTGGCCAGCAGCTCGGCCAGCGTAAACGGCTTGACGATGACATCGTAGACCAGGGCCTCGAGCCCATGGGCCCGCTCGCGCTGGTCGGCAAAGCCGGTCATCAGCACAATCGTCACCTCGGGAAAGGCCGAGCCCACCTGCAGGGCCAGCGCAATTCCATCCATTACCGGCATCTTGATATCGGACAGCAGCAGGTCGAACTTGCCTTCCTCCGCTTCCATGGTTTCGGCCGCCAGCCCGCCGTCTTCCTCGGCCACGACCTCATGGCCTTTCATGGTGAGCGCACTCACCACGAAGGCGCGGACGGATGGATCGTCTTCAGCGACAAGTATGCGGGCCATAAACAGTCTCCGGGCGGCGGGTCGGCGGCCTTGCGGCACCGGCCGGACCTGTCAGGGGCGAAGGTGACAGGCCACACGCTGACTTCAATATAGGAACGATCCGATCAGGGGTGAACAGGAGCTGCCGTGGCTTCAACAGAAGGTTCGTCCGCATGGCCTGCATCCGCGCTCGGCGGCGCCGCGGGGACCGGCGCATTGCCCGGCGGGGCCGCAGCGGAATCAGCCGTATTGGTGGCGGCGCGCGCGCCCGCAAAGGTCAGGCGTACCTTGACCGCTTCGGCCGGCGGCAGCGGCAAGCGCGTGTCGAGCGTCGCCCTCTCGCCCGCCATCAGGTCGCGAATGCGCGGCGTCACGCTCCATTCGTAGATTGTGTGGCCCCGCTCGTCGAGCAGGCTCACCAGCACCGGCGGCACATTGACGGGATCGGGCATCAGCCCCACCAGCTGGGCCGAAACGACGAGCACTTCCTTGCCTTCGGAAAGACCCCGCGTCGATTGCAGATGCGACAGTTCGAGCCCGACGACGTTGACGCCCAGCCCGACCGCCTCATAAAGGCCGGCAAGATCGGGATTGCGCTCGACGATCTGCACGCGGCCGAAATAGGCGACGGCGAGAATGCCGGCCAGGCCCACCGCGCCGCCCACCCGCGCATAGCGGCGCATCCGCGCCAGCGGCAGGCGCGATACCATGGCCGTCTGCCGGCGCGACAGCGCCTTCTGGCGCGCCCGCATTTCGGCAGCCGTTTCGCGTTTCTTGGGCGGCTTGGGTTCTATCGGTTCGATCGGCCGGGGCACGTCGCCGGCAATTGTCTGTTCCTCGGCCTCGATAGCGGCATCGAGCGCCTCCTCGGCCATGCTCTCGAACAGCCGGTCCGATTCGGGATCGGCCTTGGGCACCAGTTTCAGGTCGGGCTTGGGATCGGGCAAGGCCGCCTGCTGCCAGGATTGATGGCACGAGGCGCACTGCACCTTGCGGCCAACCGAGCCGATGGCCTCATAGGTCACCTGATATTTGGTCTGGCAATTGGGGCAGGTAATGATCATCGCGCCGGCAATCGTTTGGGTATTGGCCCGACCCTATCCCTGCTTGGGTTAATACTCCTCAAACCCATGAGAAATCACAATTGTGCCGCTTTCCCCCCGGCATAGCGGGCACCAGTTCCGCAAACACGCATTGGCGCTGCTATGATGCCGCCCACTCGTGATTCGCTTTTTGCGGCAAGACCACCGGACGAGCTGGGGAGCACCCGTTCTTGATCGATTTTTCCGATGTTGGCCTGCGCTATGGCAATGGTCCCGAGATTCTGAGCGATCTCACCTTTTCCATCGAGCCCGGCTCCTTCCATTTTTTGACCGGCCCTTCGGGTTCAGGCAAGACCAGCCTCCTGCGCCTCCTGCTGCTCTCGCTGAAACCCAGCCGCGGCAAGGTCATGATGTTCAATGAAGACGTCGGCAAACTCGACCAGGACAGCCTCCTGCAAATGCGCCGCCATATCGGCATCGTCTTCCAGGAATTTCGCCTCCTCGATCACCTCACGACCTTTGAAAACGTCGCCCTGCCTTTGCGCGTCCTCGGCCAGCCGGAAAGCGAATACCGGCCCAATGTCACCGAATTGCTCGAATGGGTGGGCCTCGGCGAACGCATGCATGCGCTCCCCACCGTTCTCTCGGGCGGCGAAAAACAGCGCGCCGCCATCGCCCGGGCCGTCATCGCCCGCCCCAAGATTCTGCTCGCCGACGAACCCACCGGCAATGTCGATCCGGACCTGTCGAGCCGCCTCGTCCATCTCTTTGCCGAGCTCAATCGCACCCTGGGCATGACCATCATTCTCGCCACGCACGAATTGCCGCTGCTCGATCGCTTCTCCTATCCGCGCATGGTGCTCAACAAAGGGGCTCTGACCATTCATGACTAGGAGCCTTCTGTCCCGCCTGCCCCACTGGCTGCCCATTCCGCGTCGCGGCGGCGGTGCCCCGATCGTGCCCGAGCATTCCGTTGCCGGCCGCACGCTCCTCCTTCTCATCACCATCATGAGCTTTCTCTCCGCCGTCACCCTCGGCGGCGTGGTGCTGGTGCAAAAATCGGCCATTGCCTGGTCCGCCGATGTCGGGCGCGAAATGACCATCCAGATCCGCCCCGTCGAGGGCGAGGTGATGGAAAGCAATCTGCGCACTGCCGTATCCCTCGCCCAGACCACGCCCGGCGTTGCCGGCGCCCGCGCGCTCACCATCGAGGAAAGCCAGGCGCTGCTCGAACCCTGGCTCGGAGCTGGGCTGGATCTGTCGGCCATCGCCATTCCGCGCCTCGTCGTCGTGCAATTGGCCGATCCCGGCGATGCCGATATCGACCAGCTTCAGCGCAATCTCCAGGCGATCAAGGGGGCAAGTCTTGATACCCACGCCGCCTGGCGGCAACAGCTCAACACCATGGCCGGCACCGTCGTCGTCTCGGGCCTTCTCGTGCTCGGGCTGATCGGCGTCGCCACCGTCCTTGCCATCATCTTTGCAACGCGCGGCGCCATGGCCAGCAATCGCGAAATCGTCGATGTCCTCCATTTCATCGGCGCCTCCAACAAATTCATTGCCGGGGAATTCCAGGGGCGATTCTTGTCCATCGGCCTGCAAGGCGGGCTGCTCGGCGCCGTCCTTGCTACCCTCTTCTTTCTCCTGATCGGCACCGCGGCGGGCTCCGTCCTCCCCGCCGAAGCCACCACTCAGGTGGGCTATGTCTTCGGCGGCTTCGTCCTCGGCCTCGATGGCATCATTTTCATCGCCCTCGTCGTCCCGGTCATAGCCGCCCTGACCGCCGTCACCTCCCGGCTGACCGTCCGCCGTTATCTCAGCGAGGCCTCCTGATCCATGGCGCCCGCCGCTCGTTTCCGGCTGACCGAAGATGACATGGTTCGCGCTGCACGGCTCTTTACCCTTGCCTCGCTGCGCCGCCCGAAAACCATCATCTCGCTCGCCATCGTCTTCGTCATCTGCCTGATGCTGATGGCCTGGCTCGGCGGCGTCATCTTTCCGCTCGATATGGATCGTCTGGCACAGGAATGGCCGACCGTCCTCGGTGCCGGTATCTTTCCCTTCGTCCTGGTCTTTGTGGTTATCCTCGTCGGCAATCCCATGCTGGCCCGCCGCACTTTTCGCCAGCAGAGATCGCTGCACGGAGAAGTCGGCCTGACCTGGAGCGCCGAGCGGCTCGAATTTGACAGCGAATACGGCCAATTCGCCATGCCCTGGAGCCATTTCATGCGCTTTGGCGAAGACAAACACACCTTCGTGCTGTTCGAGTCCGACCGCCTCTATAGGATCATCCCGAAAAGAGCGCTGAATGCCGATACCGAACGCGATCTGCGCGAAAGGCTGGCGACCATAGGGGCCTGAGACCAATGCGTCTGGCGGAAGGAAAGCGATGATACTGCTGCACGCGCTGCGCACGGCTCTGTTCTATCTGGTCTTTATCGGCCAGACCGCCATCATTGCCATCATCATCGGTATCGTCGCGCTCATTGCCGGCCGCACCCGCTTCACCTGGGGCCTGGCCCAATATTGGTGCTGGTCGAATGTGCAGTTCCTGCGCCTCATCGCCGGCGTTCGCACCGAGGTCACCGGCACGGAAAATATTCCGCCGGGCGGCTGTATCATCGCCTCGAAACACCAGTCCGACTGGGACGTTTTTGCAATTTTCCCCCATACGGGCCGGCCCGCCTATATCGTCAAGAAGGAGTTGATGAACATCCCCTTCTTCGGCTGGGCCGCCCGCTCGCTCGATTGCATCGAGATCGACCGCAAGAAGGGTTCCGAAGCCATTCCCCAGATGATGCTTCAGGCTCATGCCGCGCTCGATCGCGGCTGCCGCATCGTCATCTTCCCCGAAGGCACCCGCAAGGCGGCGCTCGCCCCGCCCGATTATCGCCAGGGCATTGTGCGCATGTATACCGAGCTTAATGTGCCCGTCGTGCCCGTAGCGCTCAATTCCGGCCTGTTCTGGGGCCGCAATTCCCTGATCATCTGGCCGGGCCTCGCCCGCGCCCGCTTTCTTCCCGCCATCGAGCCGGGCCTGGCGCCCGAAATCTTTGCCGAACGTCTCAGCAGCGCCATCGAGACCCATAGCGATGCCCTCAGCCTTGCTGCCATCGACGCCGGCATTGCCCGCCCCCTCGATCCGGCCCTTGCCGGAAGAATTGCCGCGGCCCGGCAGCGCACCCCCTCATCTTGACCCAACAAAGCCACAAAGCACCACATCTTGTAGCTCGATAACGCGGCTTGACTGATTCGCGGTATTTGTTCTATTTTTGTTCCGTTCACACGGGGGAACAGGGATGCTTTCGTGGATTGAGGCGGGCCTCGAGCCGGCCATGCGCCAGACGCGGATCAACCTTTGGGTCGGCCTTTCGGGCCGCACCTATGAGCTGGCGGCCGAGAACCTGCGCGACTTCATTCTCCAGGGCGCCGATCTCTATCTGATCGCCCGCGGCAATACCGTTCTCTGGGTCGGCTGCGGTCTCGATCTCGTTGCCGAACCCGCCATCCGCCTCAAATTCCGCAAGGCCCTCAGCCGCGCCGATGGCGTCTTCCGCCTGCCGCGTCCGGAACTCGACGGCGAACGCCTCTCCATCATTGCCGATCTCGAAGGCGCGGTGCCCGTCCCGTTCGATCAGGCTGCCTGACTCTCGGCCTCGAGTTTACGCGCCAGGTCCATCAGCACCCGGTCACGGATCCCCAGGCTTTCCAGGTGCCGCGCGGTATTGATGACATAGTCGATATTGCGCCCCGAAATCCCGACGCCGGCCCGCACCATGGCCAATTGCTGGTCGAGCGTCAGTTGCCCGGCAAATTGCTCGTGCCGCTCATCGACCACGAAGGTCAGCGCCGAAACTTTTCGTCCGTCGTCGAGCAGCACCGGCCGCATCACGTCGCGATAGACCTGCGTCACCTGCTCGCGCGCTTCGAGATAAGCCCGCACCGCGGGCCATTCGGCCCCCGCGACCTCGAACACCATGCCCCGCACCGAGCCGCCCCGCGTCAGCCCGAAGACCAGACCCGGCTGTTCCAGCGTGCCGCGATGGTGGTGGGAAATGATCGAGAGCGAGCGGTGCGCCCCCTTCAGCCGCCCCAGATGCGTCGAAACGAACGGAAATCCCGGATTCCAGATCAGGGACCCATAGCCAAAGACCCAGTGATTTTCCGCCTTCTCGTCCAACATATCCGTTCCGCCCATTCGGGGCCGCGCCTCTCGCACAAACCCTACGCCCGGCCTCGCCATGGCCACAACCTCAACTTAGGCAAAACTTGTATGAACAAAGGCTGAGTGGTGCGACCCGCTTTTGCCAATGCCCCGTCCAAGGTTAAAACCGTTCCCATGAAGAAACGAATCATCATTCTGGGCGCCGTCGTGCTGCTCGTCATCCTTGGTGTCAGCGCCGCCTGGTTCTATGCCTCAGGCCTCGTGCGGCAGGAGGTCGAGCGCCTCGCCTTTGCCGATGGCGAAACCAGTCCGCAATTGACCTGCGCCAATCTCGACATCGGCGGCTTTCCCTTCGCCTTCGATATCGAATGCACCGACGCCGTGGTGGTCTCGGGCGACCTGCTTGCGGAAATCCCCGGCGTCCGGCTCAGTGTCATGGTTTATGACCTGACCCATGTCATCGCTTCGGCCAGGGGCCCGGCCCAGCTCTCCGACGCCTTTACCGGCCAGCGCTCGGCCATTTCCTGGACGGGCCTCAATGGCAGCCTGCGTCTCAAGGACAACCGCATCGCCCGCCTCTCGGTCGTCGGCGACGAATTGTCCTGGAACGACCTTCTTCTCGGCGACACCATGCTGGCCGAGGCTTCGCATGCCGAGATACATCTGCTCGATATTCCCGAGGCCCATGACGCCAAGCGCCATCTCGCCTCACTGGCGCTCTATCTCAAGGCCGACGCCCTCGACCTGCCGGTTGCAACCCTCGTCAACACCGCGCTCGAAGTCGAAGCCGAACTGAGCGGGGTCCCCGACGATCTCAACGCCATCGGCGCCGAACCCATCCTGCCGGCCTGGCAGCGCGCAGGCGGCCAGCTCAAGATCGTCGGCATTCGCGCCAATGATGGCACCGCCGACCTCAATGCCACAGGCGAACTCGCGCTCGACGCCCAGGGTTTTCCTACCGGCACGATCTCCATCGATTCCAAGGGCGTTGCCGAACGCATCGGCCCCCTGATCGAAGAACCCTGGCGCACCCTGGTCCTCGGCGTCCCGCAGGAAAACGGCCGCCACACCAACCAGCTCAATTTCAGAGGCGGCACCCTGTCCTCGGGCCTCGTCCCGATCACCGCCCTGCCCCCGCTGTTCTGAAGCGAAAAGGGCTAAAACCCCGGCAGCATCGCTGCCGGGGTTTTCTGTCTCAGCCGTTCTTGAGCGTGCGCGTAAAGAAGTCGATCAGCGCATCGGTCACCTCGGGCACGCTGGTCATCTGCTCGAAATCATGCCCCACGCCGGTCACCGTGATGAAGGTGGCATCGACGCCCTGGGCATTGAGCGCATCATAGAGCCGCTGGCTCTGGTCGATCGGCACCACCTTGTCCTCGGTGCCGTGAATAAGCAGCACCGGCGGGCTGTCGGCGGTAATATGGCTCGCCGGCGTGGCGTTCTGCACCGCCTCCGCATTGGCCTTGTCATGCACCGAAAGCCCCATATGCATGCTGGCAAGGTCATAGCCGGCTTGCCCCGACTCTCCCAGATAAGCCGCCGGATAAAAGGCGGCGATGGCAGCCACTTCAGAGGACACGTCCGGCAGCCGCTCATCGACAAAGGCCGGATCATTGCCGGTGAGCCCCGCCATCAGCGAGAGATGTCCGCCCGCCGAAGGGCCGAAAACGGCGATCTTGTCGGGGTCGAGATTATAGAGCGCAGCATTCTCCCGCAGATAGCGCACCGCCGCCTTCACATCCATTTGCGGCTCTGGAAATTTGGCCTCGCCAATGCCGCGATAGTCGATCGAGGCGACCGCAAAGCCCGCTTCGCCAAACCGTACCAATTGCGGCAACAGACGCTCGCGCTCGACGGCGCGCCAGCCGCTGCCGGTCACGAAAACGATGACGGGAGCGGGCTCCGCGCTCGTGGGCCGGATCAGGTCGAGATAGAGCTCATTGCGCATCAGGCCTAGCGCCGATGTCGAATATTGTATGTCCGAATAGAGCTCGACGCCGCTGAACGCGACGCCCGTCGCATCCACCGTGATGGCATCGGCCTGGGCGCCGCCGATCATCAGGCATGCGAGCGCAACCCCGCAAATGACGGGTTTGAACATGATTTCCTCCTCAATTGTCCTTGTTCGCCGTGACGCGCTCCGAAGCCGACCCCTCACTCGATCAGCCCCGCTCACGCACCGGATATGCGCATATTTCACGGATCAAAAACATTGTTGTCAAGTAATTACATTACGCAAACAACCATATCAAAAAGCTGACCCGCTCTATGATCTTGTTTTTTCAAACTTAAAAATGATGCCAAACCAGCAAAAAACAAGTTTTGCCAATTTTGTTTACAACTTTGCAGCCAAAAACCTCTACCCCGAACCCAGGCTCCGGGGACCATGCCGGTCCGGCCGTCCGGCCGGACGCTGGCGCTCTCTATTGAAGCGGGGCAAAATGCTGTAGAACGCGCGTCGGATAGGCATCGTGCAGCACAAAGC
>DATMSG010000250.1:0-6931 GCA_035565515.1 Devosia sp. | reverse complement strand
TTCAGGAACTAGCTTCCTCAATCGGGCGAATATGATCTTCTGTAAGCAAGTTTTTGCCAATCCAAGGGTGGGTGAGCAATTTTCAACTCTCTGCACTGCAGGGCTTGGAAAATGCTCTTCCAGCTGGATTGAGACGCAGCGGCCGGCAGCGACGGCCATCACCGACGGAGAGGCATGATGACGCTCAAGAATGCAATTTCGGAAATCTGGTACACGCGCTGCCCGGTGCCCACTCCGGTGGGACTCGCGGTGCAACTAGGTCTGCTTGATGAGACCTTTGCGCGCGAAGGCATCAAGCTCAACTCGATCATCGACAGCAAGGATCGCGCCGTCCGGTCCAGCCATTTCGATCACCACCTGAGCTATTCCTTCCGTCACGGCGGCAATGTGCCGCCGATCCGAGCTCGTTCGGAAGGCAACCCAACCCGGCTGGTCGGCATCACGTGGACCGACGAATTCCAGGCCATCATCACCCTGCCTGAGACCGGCATCAAGACGACGACGGACCTCGTCGGCCGCCGCTTCGGCGTGGCGCGCCGCCCCGAAGGCATTGTCGATTTCATGCATGCGACCGCGCTCAAGGGACTGGTTTCGGCGCTATCGCTGGAAGGGCTCTCGCACAAACAAGTCGAAATCGTCGATATCCATCTGACCGATTCCGTGCTGGACGGGCGCGAGGGGCCGCAGCTTTATGGTCTGCGCAATCGCCAAGCTTATGGCGCCGAAATCGCGGCGCTGCTGCGTGGCGAGGTCGATGCGATCTATGTGAAGGGCACGCCGGGCATCAGCATCGCGAACCTGTTTGCCACCCACACCGTGGCCGAGTTCGGTTTCCATCCCGATCCGAAAATCCGCATTAATTCCGGCTCGCCGCGGGTGCTGACTGTTGACGAGCGCCTCGCCGAGGACCGGCCCGACCTGGTCACCAAGCTGATTGGTACGCTGCAGCAGGCCAGTGCCTGGGCTGAAACGCATCCCGACGACGTGCGTCGCTTCGTGGCTAAGGAAGTTGGAGCCTCCGAAGAGGTGGTCGCGGCTGCGAACGGCCCCGAGCTGCATCGCCATCTCGGCATCGGGCTTGAGCCCGAGTTGATCGACGCCATCGGCCACTACAAGGATTTCCTGCATGAATGGGGGTTCCTCAAGGCCAATTTCGACATCAACGACTGGGTCGATCGCCGTCCCTATGACGCGCTCGACGCCCGCGCTGTCGCCTGAACGGAGCCAGCCATGACCACGGATTTCGCGCCCTACCTGGAAAAGGCTGAGCAATTGGGCAAACGGTTTGCCCTGACCGCCCGGCATTATGACGAAACCGGCGATTTTCCTTTCGCCAATTTCGATGCGCTCTATGAGGCGGGCCTTCTGGGTCTGGTGACAGCCACCGAGTATGGCGGGCTGGGCGGCGAGCTGAGCGAGGCGCTGGCGGTGGTTTCGTCGGTAGCGCGAGGCGAACCCTCCACCGCCCTGGTGCTGGCCATGCATTACAGCCAGCACTATTCCATCCGCGCTTCGGGCAAGTGGCCAGACCACTTGATCGAGCGGGTCACCAAGGCCAATCGCGACGGGGTGGCGCTGCTCAATGCCGCTCAGGTCGAGCCTCGCGTCGGCTCGCCCTCGCATGGCTCGCCCCCCGAGACCATCGCCCGCAAGGTGGGCAAGCACTGGCGCATCAGCGGCCACAAGACCTATGCCACCGGCATTCCGCTGCTGAAATGGGTTGCCGTGCTCGCCATCACCGACGAGCCCGAGCCACGTCTTGGCTCGTTCCTGGTGCCGACCGATGCCGATGGTATTCGCGTCGAGAAGACCTGGAATGCCACCGGCATGCGCGCCACCAATAGCGACGACCTCATCCTCGACGATGTTGCTATCCCACTTGAAGACGTTGTTGACATCGCCCCGGCCAGCGAGGGCCTCAGGCGCGATGAACGTCAGGGTGCCTGGTATTTTTCGCTGGTACCGGCGATTTATGATGGCGCGGCGCGCGGTGCCCGCGACTGGCTGATCGAATTCACCACGACCCGCGCCCCGGCAAGCCTGGGCGCGCCGCTATCCACCCTGCCCCGCATCCAGGATGGGTTGGGTCAGATCGAAGTCTGGCTCACCACCAACCGGCGCCTGCTGCGATCGATCGCCGAGGATTATGACAGCGGGCGTCCATTCGGCCCCGACGCCGCGGCGGTCAAGCATGTGGTGATCGAGAATGCCATCGCGGCGACGACACTGGCGCTCGATCTGGGCGGCAATCCCGGCATCAGCCGCGACAACCCGCTGGAGCGCCACCATCGCGATGCCCTTTCGGGCAAGGCGCATGCGCCGCAGAACAACATGATCCGCATCATTCTGGCCAAGGCGGCATTGGGCCGGCACGCCGCGGCAAGCACCTCGCCGCTTGAGCCCGTTCCGGTGCGCACGCACCAGCCACCCCGCCTCGCCGTCGTCGGCAGCGCGTGATCGGAGCCCTCTGATGAGCCAATCGGTCTGGTATACCCGCTGCCCCGCGCCCACCCCGCTCTCCATCGCCTACCAGCTCGGCTGGGTGGAACAACACTTCAAGGAGGCAGGCGTCGGCGTGCGCTCGATCCGCGATAGCAAGGATCCGGCGGTGCGGGAGAGCCACTTTACCCACGCGCTGGATTTCTCGTTCCGCCAGGGCGGCAATATTCCCCCGCTCTGGGCCCGTTCGGGCGGGCGGCAGACGCAGGTCGTCGGCGTAACCACGACCGACGAATTCCAGGCCATCATCGCCCTGCCCGGCTCCGGCATCGCCAAAGGCAGCGACCTCAGGGGCCGCGGCATTGGCGTGCCGCGCAAGCCGGGCGAGCGCATCGATTTCCAGCGCGCCACCGCGCTCAAGGGCATTGTCTCCGCGCTTTCGCTCGAGGGACTGTCTCACACCGATGTGGAACTGGTCTATCTCGACAGCCCGGAAGCCAGTTTGATCGAGACCGGCAATGCGGCCTTCCTCGGTCTCAAACGCCGCTATCCCTATGGCGAAGAGCTGCTAGCCTTGGCCAGCGGCCGGATCGACGCCTTTTTCGTCAAAGGCGCGGAGGGACTGGTGCTGGCCAACCAGATTGGCGCAGTCGTCGTGTCCGAATTCGGCTTCCATCCCGATCCACGCATTCGCGTCAACAATGGCACGCCGCGTCCGCTGACAGTCGATGCGCTCTTTCTCGAGCAGCGCCCGGACCTCGTGGCTGATCTCGTCGCCATTGTCGGCCGCGTTGCGGGCTGGGCCGAGGCACACCCGCATGATGCAGTACGGCTGATCGCCAACGAGATCGGTGTCGGCGAGGACGCCGTCTGGGCCGCCAACGGGCCAGATGTGCATCGCCATCTTGCTCTGACCTTGGATGACGAGCAGGCAGTGGCCTTCGCCCATTTCAAGACCTTCCTGCTCGAATGGGGTTTTATCCCGGCTGATTTCGACGTGGCAGGCTGGTTCGCGCCGGCTCCCCTGGAGGCGGCTACACGCCGCAATGCGGCATGAGCGCCCCGATCCTGGTGACCGGGGCCACCGGGCGGCTGGGCCAATTGGTAACCGCAAGGTTGCTCGAACAGAACCAGCGCGTCCGCGTCTTCACCCGGAGGCCGGAAGCTGCGCGGGCCTTGTTCGGCGCCAGGGTCGAGATTGCTCCAGGCGATTTCGCCGATCGGGATTCGTTGCATAAAGCGCTGGCCGGCACCCGCAAGCTTTTCCTGCTATCGCCGATCAGCGAAAGGCTGGCCGAGGAACAGATCGCCGCGGCCGGCGCCGCCGCCATCGAGGGCGGTTCGCGCATCGTCAAAATTTCGGGGTCCGACTGGACCATCGATCCGCCCGGCGTCTCGATCTCGGGCGACGCGCATGCGGCGGTCGAATGGCATCTGCGCGGCCTCAATATCGAACATGTCTGCATCCGTCCCAATGCCTGGATGCAGGTCGCACTCCTCAACACGATCAGGCAGGCCATGACCGGCCAGGTGCTCAATGCGCGACATGGCACAGCCCGCGTCGCCTATATCGACGCCCGCGACATTGCCGATGTGGCCGTGCATCAATTGCTGGCGCCACGAGTCGCGGACAAGCCGCTGATCATCACCGGTAGCGAGGCCGTTTCGATCCGCGACATCGCCGGCATCCTGGCGCGTGTGCTGCACCGGCCGATCGGAGTTGCCGAGACTTCGGGAAGCGTCGCGCCGCTGCTGGGTGATGGGTTCGAGCATCGCGCCGTTGCCCAGTTCGGTACGCTGATCGCCGCCGGCCGGGCAGCCACGGTAACCCGCGTAGTGCCCGAACTGCTCGGCCATGCGCCACGCACGGTCAAAGCCTTCATCACCGAACATTTCGCCGCCGACGCGGCGCTTGCAGGCTAGCCGTTCGCGGCCGAATTAGAGAAAGACCCATCATGTCCATCGTCGTCTTCGGCGCATCCGGCAATATCGGCAGCAATATCCGCAAGGAGGCGTTATCGCGAGGCCATCGGGTTACCGCGGTTACCCGCTCGGCCAAGCTGGCGCCGGAGCCTAACCTGACGGCGCTTTCTGCCGATATAGCCAATGCCGACGATGTCGCCAAGATCGCCGCCGGCCACGACGCGGTGATCAGTGCCTATAGTCCGGGCCTGCGCAACTACTCTGCGGAAGACGCGGCCGAGTTGATCCGCAAGGCCCATGACGGCCTGTTCGCTGGCGTCAAGCAGGCGGGGGTCAAGCGGCTGATCATCGTGGGTGGCGTGGGGAGCCTCGAGGCCAGTCCGGGCGTCGATGTGGTCGATAGCGATTTCTACCCGGCCGGCCACAAGGCGCATACTTTGCGCAACCGCGAGATCCTGCGCAGCCTCAGGCGGGGCGAGCATGACCTGGACTGGAGCTATGTGTCGCCCCCGCTCACCATCAAACCAGGCGAGCGCACCGGGCGCTTTCGGCTCGGCGGCGATCAATTGCTGCGCGACGACGATGGCAAAAGCCGGATTTCGGAAGCCGATTTCGCCATCGCCGTGCTCGATGCGCTTGAGCAGAACACCTTCATCCGCCAGCGTTTTACCGCAGCGTATTGAGCCTAGGTCTAGCGCAATTGATCGGGGAGTTTCGGGGTCAACGACGAAATGCGCGTTGCGCTGAAAGGCTTGCTTTCCGCGACTGACAGAAAATCATTCTTTTGAATTCCGTCAAGTAGCCGGATGCTCGAGGCAGCATTTGACCACAGGAGCTCCGGTATGACCCATCGCACGATCAGCAAGCAGACCCTTATCGACTGGCTCGGCGATGGCGCCGAGTTAGCAGTCCTCGACATTCGCCCCGCCGCTGATGTCGGCTATGCCTCGCTCCTTTTCGCCACCAATCTACCGGCCGACCGGCTCGACGCCGAAATCGACCGCTTCATCCCGCGCCGCGTCGTGCGCACGGTACTGGTCGATGACGGCAAGGGCACAGCCCAAGCCGCCGCCGCCCGCCTCGCCGCTGCCGGATGGAGCAATATCCAGGCCCTCGAGGGCGGCATTCCCGCCTGGATCGAAGGTGGCCTCGACAATCTGCCAACTTTCGACATTCCCGGCGTCCCCTTCGTCACCAAGGTCCGCGACGAAAAAGGCACCCCGGTCGTCACCGCCACCGAACTCCAGGCCCTGCGCGACAAGGGCGAAGACGTAATCGTGCTCGATAGCCGCACGCTGCCCGAATACACCAGGGAGCACGTCCCCGGCGCCGTCAGCGTCCCCGGCGCCGAACTCGTGCTGCGCTTCAAGGATCTGGTCCCCTCGGCCAGCACCAAAGTTCTGGTCTCCTGCGCCGGCCTGCCCCGCGCCATCCTCGGCGCCCAGACGCTGATCGATGCCGGCGTGCCCAATTTCGTCGCCTATCTCGATGACGGCACCAAGGGCTGGACCAATGCGGGCCTCAAGCTCGAAACCGGCAAAACCGCCGCCTATGGCGAGGCCAGCGACACGGCCAGGCAATTCGCCGCCGAGCATATCGAAACCCTCTCCAAGGACGATAGCCTGATCTATATCGACCGGGCCAATGCCGACGCCTGGGTGAGCGACAAGAATCGCACCACCTATTTCCTCGATGTCCGCACCCCCGAGGAATTCGCCGCCGGCCATCTGCCGCGCTCGATTTCCTCCGAAGGCGGCCAATTACTCGGCGTCGCCTACCGCACCATCGCCGTACGCGGCTCCCGCGTCATCCTGGTCGATGACCTGCTCGGCGTCCGCGCCAAGACCGTGGCCCATTGGCTCAAGCGCCGCGGCTACGAAATCGTCATCCTGCTGCACGATTTCGAACAAGCCAAACTCAGCGCTGTCGCCTGATCCCTGCCGGAAGAATTGCTTTGCCCAACCGCAAAGCAATTCTTCCTCGCGCGTCGGCCGCTACCCTTACGTCCCTCCCGGAGATTTCCCCATGTCCTCGCTCTGGACACCCCGCCGGCGCCATTTTCTCGGCCTATCCGCCGCCGCCCTCGGCGTCGGCCTGCTGGCCCGCCCCACCCTCGCCCAATCGCCCCAGCATGGCGGCACGCTTGTCCTGGTATCGGGCAGCGAGCCGCCGACCCTCACCGGCATCGTGCATACCGGCGTCACCGATTTCACCGGCAAGCACAGCGAAGGCCTGCTGACCTATGATTTCGATCTCAACCCATTGCCGCTGCTGGCCACGAGCTGGGATGTCGCGCCTGACGGGCTGACCTACACATTCGGCCTCCGCCCCAATGTCAAATGGCATGACGGCCAGCCCTTCACCGCCGCCGACGTCGCCTTCTCGCTCGCCGCGATCAAGGAAGGCCACCCGCGCGGCCGCGTCACCTTCGCCGCCGTCTCCGATATCCAGACCCCAGACGATCTGACCGTCATCCTCAAACTCGCCAAGCCAGCCCCATACCTGCTGACCGCCTTGGGCTCATCGGAAACCCCCATCGTGCCGCGCCACCTCTACGAAGGCACCAAAG
>DATMSG010000249.1:0-2307 GCA_035565515.1 Devosia sp. | reverse complement strand
CTTGCGATGCGGCAGGATGATGCCGGGCATTTCGATGCCGATGGCATTGGCGGTGACGGCGGCGCCCGGCAGATCGGGCACCAGCTTGATCGACTTGGGCAGGTGGACCGTGTTGTAGGCCGCCTCGGGGTAGCGATAGCGCTGGTTGAGGGTGTCTTCGAGAAGGGCTGTGACCTTGCGGTCTTCGACCATCAGCGCGCCGCCATACCAGGTGTTGACGGGCTTGAGGTCGTCATCGAGGAGGACGAGATCGGCGCGGCGGCCGCCGCCGAGGCCGCCGATTTCATCGCCCATGCCGAAGCGGGTGGCGCCGTGGAGCGAGCCCATGGACCAGGCCTGTTCGGGTTTTATGCCGCAGCGGATGGCTTCGCGCACCACCCAATCGAGGCCGAAGGCAAGAAGATCATCGGCGTCGCGGTCGTCGGTGCAGACGCAGTAGCGCTTGTGGCTGGCGCCGAGCTCGGTAATCGGCTTGATGGCTTCGACGATGGAATTCCACGGCGTTGCCGGATTGCCGCCGCGAAGGAAGACCCAGATGCCGGCATCGACGAAATCGTCGGAAATGTCGCGATCGATGGCTTCGTGCGTGTCGGTGACGCCGGCCGCGGCATAGGGGGCGACGAATTCGCGGCCGTAGATGTGGCCGGAGACGGGACGGCCGCGCTTGAGGGCTTCGGCAATGATGGCGTGGCTGCGCGGATCGCCCATGGCGACGGGGACGAAGTCCATCTTTTCGCCCAAAGCCACGGCTTCGGGCCACTTGTCGAAGAGGGCACCGATCTTTTCCGGCGTCAGGTCGCCGCCGGCGGTTTCGAGGTCGGGCGAGGTGGCGGGGACCGTGGACGGGACGGTGAGGAAGATCGAGAGCGGAGCGAGGCGCGCATCTTCGAGCATGGCTTCGACGCCGGCCACGTCCATGACGTTGCCGATCTCGTGGCTGTCGCAGAAGATCGTCGTCGTGCCGTTGAGCAGGGCCGCCTCGGCATAGGCGCAGGCGGTGACCATCGAGCTTTCGATGTGGATATGGGGATCGACGAGACCGGGCGCGATGATGCCGCCCTTTGCGTCGTAGATGGCCTTGGGGGCTGGGCCGAGCTTATAGGAGCCGGCTGGCTTGACGGCGGCGATGCGGCCGCCGGAGAGCCAGATTTCCTTGTCGGCAGCGATGCGCTCGGAATAGGTCGAGAGCACGCGGGCGCCGGTGATGACGAGATCGGCGGGTGCCCTGCCCCCGGCGACGGCGGCAAGGGTCGTGATCTGGGTGTGAAGCGGGCTTACGGAGAAGCGGGTAATCGCCATGGTTCAGGCCTTAGAGAAAGCGTGGAGGATGCGCACCCAGGAGCGAATGCCCTTGTGGAAGCTCGAGAGGTCGTATTTTTCGTTGGGGCTATGGATGCGGTTGTCGAAGCGGGCAAAGCCGATCAGCAGGCTGTCCATGCCGAGGCGCTCCTTGAACTCCCCGAGGATGGGGATGGAGCCGCCGGTGCCGGCGAGCGCGGTTTCGCGCTGCCACTCTTCGGTCAGGGCATGCTTGGCCTTGTTGAGCAGCACGCCATCGAGCGGCATGGATTGGGCGGCGGCGGTGCCATAGGCCTTGAAGGTAACGGCGCAATCGGCCGGAATGCGGGCACGGACAAAGTCGCGGAAAATTTCGCGGATGCGGTTGGGGTCCTGGCCATCAACGAGGCGGAAGGAAATCTTTGCGCCAGCCTTGGCCGGGATGACGGTCTTGAAGCCGTCGCCCGAATAGCCGCCCCAGACGCCGTGAACTTCGGCGGTCGGGCGGGCCCAGACCTGTTCGAGGACGGACCGGTCCTGTTCGCCCGCGGGAATGGAAAGGCCGATGTCGCCGAGGAACTTTTCCGCATCGAAGGGGAGACGTTCCCATTCGGCTTTGTTGGCGGCGGGGAGTTCGGCGACGCCGTCATAAAAGCCGGGGATGGCGACGCTGCCGTCGTCATTGCGCAGGTCGCCGATGATGCTCGAAATGAGCTGCACGGCATTGCGGGCGGCACTGCCGAACATGCCGGAGTGGAGGTCGCGATCGGCGGTCGTTACCTCGAACTCTTCGGAGACGAAGCCGCGCCACATGGTGGTGATGGCGGGGGTTTCGCGGTCCCACATGTCGGTGTCGCAGACCAGGATAGTGTCGGCGCGGAGGTCATCGGCATTGGCGGCGAGGAACGGACCGAGCGAGGGGGAACCGGCTTCTTCTTCGCCCTCGAAGAGCATGGAAATGCGGATGGGGAGGCTGCCGGTGACGGCCTTCCAGGCGCGGCAGGCCTCGATGAAGGTCAGCAACTGGCC
>DATMSG010000248.1:0-12309 GCA_035565515.1 Devosia sp. | reverse complement strand
CCCGGCGCGGCATCCGCGCCAGCGGCAATGTCACCTCGACATTGAGGCCGCCCCCTGCACGGTCAGCAAATCGCAACCGCCCACCATGCGCCCCGGCCACGCGCGACACGATGGAAAGCCCCAGCCCCGATCCGACCGTGCCCGCGCTCGCCTTGCCGCGCTTGAACCGTTCGAGCACGCTCGTCTTCTCCGCGTCATCCATGCCCGGCCCGCGATCCCCCACTGTCACGACCAGTTCGTCGCCCGCAATCGCCGCCCCGATGTCCACCGGCCCCGTCGAATAGACCAGCCCATTGTCGATCAGATTGCGCATCATTTCGCGCAGCGCCACCCGGTCGCCGCGCACCTGCACCGCCCGCGCCGCCTCGGAGGCGTCAAGCGACACCCGCTCCAATTGCTCGCCATCGAGCCGCTGGCACACATCCTCGATAATCCCCCACAGCGCCACCATCTCGCTGTCCTGCGCCTCGAGCCGGTGCGAAATCGTCGCGTCCATCAGCAATTGGCTCACCAGCTGGCTCGCCTGCACGGCGCCCGTATGAATGCGCCCGACCCGGGCCCGCATGGCGTCGAGGTCGGTCTCGTCCATCGCCACTTCCGCCTGCGCCCGCAGCGAGGCGAGCGGGGTCCGCACCTCATGGGCGGCTTCCGCCACGAGCCCGCTCACCCGCTCCATGGTCTTTTGCAGCCGCCCCATAAACCCGTTGAGCGCCGCCACCAGCTGCCCCACTTCCACCGGCACCGGCACGCTGACGGGTGAAAGATCGTCCGGCGGCCGCGCCGCCAATTCATGCTCCAGCTCGGTCAGCGGCGCAAACATGCGCGAAATCCCGAACCAGACGAGCCCCACGGCGAGCAGGGTCAGCGCAATCACCGGCACGATGGCATTGGACAAAATTTCATTGGACAGCGCCTCGCGCTGGTTCTGCGTTTCCGCGACATGGATGGTCACCCAACCCGTATCGCTCGCCGTCGAAATCAGCCGCCCGATGGACGCCACCCGCACCAGTTCGCCGCGATAGAGCACATCGGCAAAAAGCGGTCCGGCCGAGGTGATTTCGTCCATCTCGCCGGCCAGGTCCTCATAGCCCGTAACCGTGCGCGCATCCGGCCCTTCCACCGCATAAAACACCCGGTCGGCCCCCGAAAACATGGCAAAGGCGGCAAAGGGCAATTCGACGAAGACCGTCTCGTCCTCCACCTGCACCGCTCCGGCAATAGTCAGCGCCGATGCCGCCAGCAAGCGGTCAAAGGCCCGATCCGCCGCCCGCTCCGCATAATCGCGAATGAAGACAATGAGGATGACCGCCGCCGCCAGCAGCAGCACGGTCGCCAGCGCCAGAATGCGCCGGCGGATGGAAAAGGACTTTTTAGCGGGCACGCCGGGTCACCCCCACCCATCCTCCCCCATCAAGGGGGAGGTGTTGGGACTGCGGTTGTGACGAGATAGCGCCAATCACGCGATGCAGCACCTCCCCCTCGATGGGGGAGGGCGGGAGGGGGTGATGACAGGCGCGATGCAAAGGTCTACCCATCCACCGCCCGCGCCACATAACCGACCCCGCGCACCGTCCCGATCTCCACCCGCGCCGGTTCGAGCTTCTTGCGCAATCTCGAAATATGCAGCTCCAGCGCATTGATCGACACGGTCTCGTCGAAATTGAACAGCTGGTTCATCAGCCGCTCCTTGGCGACCACTTTTCCCGCATGGGTGAGCAGAATTTCGAGCAGCCGGAACTCCCGCCGTCCCAGCTCCAGCGCCTTGCCGCCGACACTGGCATTGAGCCCGGCAAGATCGAGTTCCAGATCTCCCAGCGCCAGGGTGCTGCTGGTCTGGCCGCCCGTGCGCCGGATCAGCGCCCGCAACCGGGCTTCGAGCTCTCTGAGGTCAAAAGGTTTTACGAGATAGTCGTCCGCGCCAAGATCGAGGAGGCTCACCTTGTCGTCGATTTCCGAGCGGGCGGTGATCACCAGAATGGGCGCAGAAAACTTTTCCCGCCGCAGTTCGGCGATCAGCCCGATCCCATCGCGATTGGGCAGCATCAGGTCGAGCGCCACCGCATCGAAATCCTCGCCCTTGGCCGCGGGTACCACATCGGCCCCGTCGCGCACCCAGTCGACCGAATGACCAGCCGTGCGCAGCCGTCTTTCGATGGCCTCGCCCAGGTCCTCATTGTCTTCGACAAGCAAAATGCGCATGCGCGGATCGTCTCCCCGCACGGGATAGTATCGAAGGCGGGCGTTGCGCGAAACCGGCTTACATCACCTGGGCCAGAAACGCCCCGGCAACGCCCAGAACGCAAAGTGCCGCCAGCCCTGCGGCCAGCAGCATTTGCTGGGCCCTTTGCACATGCGCCCCGCGCCGCACGGCGCGCCGCACCTGCTTCAGTCCCTGGGCTTCGAAATCGAGATTGGCCATGCTCGTCCCTCATGTGGCGCCGGCCCTTTGGGGCCAGGAGTCGACATTGGGCAGCCGCCTTGAAGAAGCTGTTTCTCACCCGCGTCAGTACGATAACCTCGCCCGGCTTCATGACGAATGGCCGTTTGAAAGAGCGGTTAATTTGTCTTAAATCTTCACAATCCGCGTCTTGTATGGAAGATGTTGAAAGCCTCTCCCGAACATGGCACAACCTCTCCATGACCCAGCCAGCACACCTCCACCCCGATCGTCTTTTCCCCGCTTCCGAGCCGGCGCAGTCCATCGCCCGGGATCTCTACCCGGCGGTCAAGGACCTCCCCATCGTCAGCCCGCATGGCCATACTGACCCTTCCTGGTTCGCCCAGAATGGCCGCTTCGCCAGCCCTACGGCCCTGTTTCTGACGCCCGATCACTATGTGCTGCGCATGCTCAAGAGCCGGGGCATCAGCTACGATGCGCTCGGCATTCCGCGCAAAGACGGCAAGCCGGTCGAAGCCGACGGCCGCAAGGCCTGGCGCCTCTTTGCCGATAATTATTATCTCTTTGCCGGCACGCCCTCGAAAACCTGGGTCGATCACTCGCTCCACGCCGTCTTCGGCATCACCGAAGAGCTTTCGGGCAAAACCGCCGACAGCATTTTTGACGCCATCGACGCCAAGCTCGGCTCCCCCGATCTCCTGCCCCGCGCCATTCTCTCGCGCTTCAATGTGGAAGTGATCGCCACCACCGAATTCGCGCTCGATCCGCTGGCCCATCACCAGTCGATGGCAGGGCAGGGCCTTATCGGCCAGGTCCGCACCACCTATCGCCCCGATGACGTCACCGACCCCAGCCGCCCCGCCATTGTCGAGAATCTCCAGAAATTCGGCGAATTGACCGGCGAAGACATTTCCAAATGGGACGGTCTCATCAACGCGCACCGCAAGCGCCGCGAATATTTCCGCCGTTTTGGCGCCGTCGCGACTGACCACGGCGTGCCCACCGCCAACACGGCCGATTTACCGCTGGTCGAAAAGCAGGCGCTCCTCGACAAAATTCTGGCTGGCAAGCACGACGCCAATGACGCCGAGCTGTTCCGCGCCCAGATGCTGACCGAAATGGCCCTGCTCTCGGTCGAAGACGGCATGGTCATGCAGATCCATGCTGGCTCGCGCCGCAATACCGATCCGCTGCTGTTCTCCGAACGCGGCCCCGATCTCGGCGCCGATATTCCCGGCCCCACCGATTATGTCGGTGGCCTGCGTGCCCTTCTCTCGCGCTGCGGCAACGAGCCCAATCTGCGGCTCATCATGTTCGTCCTCGACGAAACCACCTATGCCCGCGAATTGGCCCCCATGGCCGGCTATTGGCCCGCACTCATGATCGGCCCGCCCTGGTGGTTCCACGATTCCCCGCAGGGCATCCGCCGCTATCTCGATCAGGTCGTCGAAACCGCCGGTTTCTACAACCTCGCCGGCTTTAACGACGACACCCGCGCCCTCCTGTCTATCCCCGCCCGCCACGACGTCTGGCGCCGCGAAGTCTGCGGCTTTTTGGGCCGCTGGGTCGGCGAAAACCGGATCACCAAATCCTCCGCCGAAGAGATTGCAAAACACCTGAGCTATCAGGCGGCGAAAGACGCCTATCGGATCAAGTAAGCCACGGGGCATCCCGCCCAGCCTCCCCCATCAAGGGGGAGGTGCGGGCCGGTGGCTTGGACAAGATCGAGCCAAACACGCGATAGACCACTTCCCCCTTGATGGGGGAGGCTGGGAGGGGGTGTGGCCCCAGGCACCAAAACCTGCAAAACCCATCACACTCTCATCACCTTCTCGGGCCAAAAGCGCAACATCAGTCGAATCGCACCACCTTCTGCGAGAGCTTGGCGCGCATTCGAACCGGAAAAGTGGTAGCCACATTTTCTGAATACGCTCTAATAGCGCCATGATGAATCAGTCTCCTGCCGAAACCGCGCTCAGTCGCGCCATGATCCGCTGGTCCCTGACCAAATCCACTCTCGTGGCCGAAACGCCGCGCAGCTGGCTCTTCCGCGTCGAGCAGAACGGCCGCAATTTCGCGGCGCTGAAAATCATCAAGCCGGAAGCGTCCCAGGAAGAGGGCAGGGGCGTTCGCCTCCTCCAATGGTATGAAGGGGATGGCGCCGCCACGGTATTCGATACCCATGGCGATACCATTTTCATGGAATGGCTCGATGGCGGTACGCTGGGCGAACCCGTCCGCGCCGGGCGGGACGACGAAGGCACCATCGCCATCGCCACGGTGGTTGCGAGCCTGCATAAACCGCGCCCCGAAACGCCTGAAGGGCTCCAGCCCCTGCGCGAGCGCTTCCAGACCCTTTTCGATACCGATGTCACCGCCTGGCCCCATACGGCCCGCGATCTCTATGCCCGCTCGGCCGGCATTGCCCTCAAACTTTTCGACAGGCCGAGCGCCATCGTGCCGCTCCATGGCGATCTGCACCACGACAATATCATAAGCTCGGATCGCGGCTGGCTCGCCATCGATCCAAAGGGTCTCTTGGGCGACCCGGCCTATGAAACCGCCAATGTCTTCATCAATCCCGAGCGCGCCGACAAGATTGCCTCCGATCCCAAGCGCATCGCCGCCCGCGCCGACATTCTTTCCCAGCGCCTCGGCTATAATCGCAAGCGCATTCTCGGTTGGGCCGCCGCCCATGCCGCCCTGTCGGCCTGCTGGGATCTTGCGGACGGCAATGCCATAACTGGGCAACTCGCCTGCCTCCCCAATCTGCTCAGTGCCTATGACCTTGCCTGATCGTTCCGGAAATCTCTCCATGCCGCATTTTTCGCGCCGCGCCGTTCTCGTCCTCGGCGCCGCCGGCCTGCTCTCCGCCTGCTCGGCCACTATTCCGCCGCTGCCCGCCGCCACCGCCAACAAACCCGAAAGCCTGACGCGCGACGAGATCATCTCCGCCATCAATGCGACGCGAAAAGCCAATGGCGCCCCGCCCTGGACCTATAATCCACGCCTTGAAACCGCGGCTCTCTCCCAGGCCCGCCTCATGGCCCGCCAGGACAAACTCAGCCACGATCTGGGGGTGACCCTGCGCCAGCGCGTCACCGAAGCGGGCTATCTGGGCGCCGTCGGCGAAAACGTCGCCAAGGGATACAAGACCCTCCCCGATGTCATCGGGGGATGGCTCGAAAGCCAGGGCCACCGCAATACCCTGCTCTCGCCCAAATTCACCGAATTTGGCCTGGCGGTGGCGCGCACCAATTCGGGAAAACTCTATTGGGCCATGATCGCCGGCGGCAGTTTCGACGCCTGGCGCGTGTAACCCGACAAGGCCGTCCCGGCCCTCGCCCGCGCAACGGTGGTTGACGTCCCCTCTTGGGACAGAGACACTGCCCCATCCCAATCTGCTTCGGACTTGTTATGCCTATCCTCAACCGCATTGCCGAATTTCATGATGAAATCACCGCCTGGCGCCGGGATTTGCATCAGCATCCGGAAGTGCTGTTCGACGTGCACCGCACCGCGGGGATCGTGGCGGAAAAGCTTCGCGCCTTCGGCGTTGACGAGGTTGTGACCGGGCTGGGGCGCACCGGCGTTGTCGGCATCATCAATGGCAAGACCAATAACAGCGGCAAGACCGTGGGCCTCCGCGCCGATATGGATGCGCTGACGGTCACCGAAAAAACCGGCGCCGCCTATGCCTCGACCATTCCGGGCAAGATGCATGCCTGCGGCCATGACGGGCACACGGCAATGCTGCTGGGCGCAGCAAAATATCTCGCCGAAACGCGCAATTTCGACGGGCGCGTGGCGCTGATCTTCCAGCCGGCAGAAGAAGGCGGCGGCGGCGGCAAGGTGATGATCGAAGACGGGCTGGTCGAAAAATTCGACATTGCCGAAGTCTATGGCATGCACAATTGGCCCGGCATGCCCGTCGGGCATTTCGGCATTCGCCATGGCGGCATCATGGCAGCGACCGACCGCTTCTATATCACCATCACCGGCCAGGGCGGACACGCGGCCCGGCCGCAGCAGACCGTCGATCCGATCATCGTCGCCGCCCAGATGGTGACCGCATTGCAAACGATCGTCTCGCGCAATCTCGATCCGCTGGAATCGGCGGTTTTGAGCGTCACCATGATCGAGGCCGGCGAAGCCGACAATGTCATCTCCCAGAGCGCAAAAATCACCGGCACGGTGCGCACGCTCGATGGCGCCGTGCAGGATTTCATCGAAGCCCGGCTCAACGAGATCGTGCCCCAATTCGCCCTGAGTTTTGGCGCCAGCGCCGAGATCCGCTATGCGCGCGGCTATCCGGTGACGGTCAATTCGCCCGCCGAAGCCGATTTCGCCGCCGATGTCGCCAGCGAGATTGCCGGCGCCGACCGCGTCGACCGCAATGTCGCTCCCTCCATGGGCGGCGAGGATTTTTCCTTCATGCTCAATGAGCGTCCCGGCGCCTATATCTTCCTCGGCAATGGCGATTCCTCGGAACTGCACACCGACACTTATGACTTCAACGACGAAGCCATCCCGGTGGGCACGAGCTATTGGGTGCGTCTGGCGGAAATGGCGCTGAAGGCCGGCTGACCCTCACGCCGGGCTCAAAACCCTAGAGCGCCAGCACATACAACCACCCCGTAATCGTCACGGCCGACAGCACCGTGGCGATGAGGATCGTATTGGTCGCAACGCTCACGCCACGATCGTAATAGGTCGCAAAGACATAGATGTTCACCCCCGCCGGCATGGCCGAGAGCAAGATGCCGTAGCGGGCGATTTCGAGCGGAACATGCAGCACCCAGATCATCAGCACATAGGCGATGGCGGGATGCACGATCAGCTTGATCGAGGAGGCGACGAGGGCCTGCTTCCAGTTTTCCGATAGCTTGAATTCGACCAGCGCCCCGCCAATGCCGAAAAGCGCGGCCGGCACCACGGCCTGGCTCATCATCACGAAAAACGCTTCCGCCGGCTCGATCAGCTGAATTTCGAGCAATGAGCCGACAATGCCCGCGGCAATGCCCCAGATCAGCGGATTGGAAACGACGCGCTGCACGGCCACCACCAGCGTCTTGCCCAGCGGCTGGCCGTCGCGCTTGACCAGTTCCATGGTGACCATGCCGGCGGTGAGCAGGATCGCGCCATGCAGCCCGATGATCGACAGCGTCACCGGCAGCGCTTCGGGACCATAGGCGCGGGTCAGGATGGGCAGGCCCACCAGCACCGTATTGGTAAAGGTCCCGGAAAACCCGGCGGCAACGCTTTCGCCGGGCCGATTGCCAAAGGCGCGGCGGGCGATGAAAATGCCGAGGGCGAAACAGATAAAGGCGCCGAGATAGAACGGTCCGATGATCGAGAGATTGAAGGCCGAGCGAAAGTCACTCGTCGAAATCGAGTGGAACAGCAGACACGGCGTCGCAAAATTGTTGACGAAGGCGATCAGGGCTTTGACGCCCTCGGCCGGATAAAGCCGTTTCAGCACCGCCACATAGCCAAGGCCCATAAGCGCGAAAATCGGCAGGATGACATAGATGATATCGAGCATTCGCCGAGGGTCCGGGCCGGGAGGGCGAAAAAGGCCTAGACCCTGGGACAGGGCCGGTCAACCTTCATCTTGTATGGAAGCGGCGATAGACAAAACGAAACACAAATAGTTCCAAAACGAAACCATATGGATTATATACGAAACAAAACCTGAGGACATTGCCATGAGTGAGACTGTGCTCGACCTGTTCGTCATCGGCGGCGGCATCAATGGCGCCAGCGTGGCGCGCGATGCGGTGGGGCGCGGTTTCAGCGTCGGCCTTGCCGAAATGAACGATTTTGCCTCCGGCACCAGTTCGGCGGCGAGCAAGCTCATTCACGGCGGCCTGCGCTATCTCGAACATTACGAATTCCGCCTCGTGCACGAAGCCCTGGCCGAGCGCGAAGTCCTCTGGGCCGCCGCGCCCCATATCATCCGCCCGCTGCGCTTCGTCCTCCCCCATCACAAGGGCCTGCGGCCGGCCTTCCTGCTGCGCGCCGGGCTGGCCATGTACGACTATATGGGCGGCCGCAAACTCCTGCCGCCGACCAAGACGCTGGACCTGACCCGCGATGTGACCGGCAAGGCCCTGAAACCCGGCTTCCGGCTGGGCTTTGAATATTCCGATTGCTGGGTCGATGATGCCCGTTTCGTCGTGCTCAACGTGCGCGACGCGGCCGACAAGGGCGCCAAGATTTATCCGCGCACCAAGGTAACCTCGGCGCGCCGGGAAAACGGGGCCTGGACGATTTCCCTCGAAAGCGAAACCGGCACGCAAACCGTGCGGGCCAAAATGCTCGTCAATGCGGCGGGCCCCTGGGTCGATAGCGTCATCAATGGCGTCCTGGGCAAGAACGGCGCGCATAATGTCCGGCTGGTCCAGGGCAGCCATATCGTGGTGAAAAAGCGCTACGATCACGACCGCTGCTACGTCTTCCAGAATGGGGATGGGCGCATCGTCTTCTCCATTCCCTATGCCGATGATTTTACCCTGATCGGCACCACTGACCGCGACTATGCGGGCGACCCCAAGGACGTCAAAATCACCGAAGAAGAGACCGATTATCTCCTCTCGGCGGCCAGCGAATATTTTGCCAAACCCGTTACGAGGGACGAAATCGTCTGGACCTATTCCGGCGTGCGGCCGCTCTTTGACGATGGCGCCAGCGCCGCCCAGGAAGCGACGCGGGACTATGTGCTCAAGCTCGACGGCGACGGGGCCAGCGGCGCCGTGGTCAATGTCTTCGGCGGCAAGCTGACCACCTCCCGGCGCCTCGCCGAATCCGTGCTCGAAAAGGTCGAAGAGGTTCTGGGCAAAAAGAAACCCGCCTGGACCAAGGTCAGCACTTTGCCCGGCGGCGATTTCGGCCCTCTGAGTTTTGATGCCGAAGTCCGGCGCCTGGGGCTCGACTATCCCGGCCTGCCGGCAACCCTCCTCAAACGCCTGATGCGCCTTTATGGCACCAAGGCGCGCCTCCTGCTTGGCGAGCGCAAGACCCCCGCCGATCTCGGCCAGAATTTCGGCGCCGATCTTTATGCCGCCGAAGTCGATTATCAGGTTGAACACGAATGGGCGCACACGGCACAAGACGTCCTGTGGCGGCGCACCAAACTGGGCCTGCGGGTCGGCGCCGACGATGTGGCCCGGCTGGAAAAATATCTGGCGCGCTAGCGTCGGCGAGGGTGGGAGAGGGTGTCCGCAGGCCGCGGGCATCCGGAATTGCTGAGAGGCCATGGGCCTCGCGGAGGAGAGTTTCATGACCAAATTCATTCTGGCCATCGACCAGGGCACCACCTCGAGCCGGGCCATCGTCTTCGATGGCGCGCGCAAAGTGGCCGGGGTCGGGCAGAAGGAATTTACCCAGCATTTTCCGCAGGACGGCTGGGTCGAGCACGATCCCGAGGAAATCTGGAACAGTGTCGTCGCCACCATCGAGATCGCGCTCGATGCGGCCGGGATCGGCGCCGGCGACATCGCTGCCATCGGCATCACCAATCAGCGCGAAACCACGCTCATCTGGGACCGCGCCACCGGCAAGCCCATCCACAATGCCATCGTCTGGCAGGATCGCCGCACCGCCGCGACCTGCGCCGACCTCAAGCGGCAGGGCCACGAGCCGCTTTTTACCGAGCGCACCGGCCTCCTGCTCGACCCCTATTTTTCCGGCACCAAGGTCAAATGGCTGCTCGACAATGTCGAAGGCGCCCGCGCCAGGGCCGAAGCCGGCGAACTGGCCTTCGGCACCATCGACACTTTCCTCATCTGGCGGCTGACCGGGGGCAAGATGCATGCGACCGACGCGACCAATGCGGCGCGCACCCTCATGTTCGACATCGCCCGCAATCAGTGGGACCAGGACCTTCTGCGCCTTCTGGGCGTGCCGGCCGAACTGCTGCCGGTGGTCAAGGACTGCGCCGATGATTTTGGCGTGACGGAACTGTTCGGCGCCCCGATCCCCATTTTCGGGGTGGCCGGCGACCAGCATGCGGCCACCATCGGCCAGGCCTGCTTTGCTCCGGGCATGGTCAAATCGACCTATGGCACGGGCTGTTTTGCCGTGCTCAATACCGGGCGCGATATGGTCCGCTCGCAAAACCGGCTCCTCACCACCATCGCCTATCGGCTCAATGGCGAAACCATCTATGCGCTCGAAGGCTCGATTTTCATCGCCGGCGCCGCGGTGCAATGGATTCGCGACGGCCTGAAACTGGTCAAACATGCCAGCGAAACCGGCCCCCTGGCGCGAACGGCCGACCCCAGCCAGAACGTCTATATGGTGCCCGCCTTTGTCGGCCTCGGCGCCCCCTGGTGGGATGCCGAAGCGCGCGGGGCCATTTTTGGCATCACCCGCAATACCGGCCCGGCGGAAATCGCCCGCGCGGCGCTCGAAGCGGTCTGCTATCAGACGCGGGACCTGCTCGAAGCCATGCGCAAGGACTGGACCGCCCATGGCGACACGGTGCTGCGCGTCGATGGCGGCATGGTCGCCTCGGATTGGACCATGCAGTTTCTGGCCGATGTGCTCGATGCCCCGGTCGATCGCCCGACGATTCTGGAAACCACGGCCCTGGGCGCGGCCTGGCTCGCCGGCATGAAAGCCGGCGTCTGGCCCGGCATGGAGGAATTCGCCGCCGCCTGGGCCCGCGATCGCCGGTTCGAACCAGCCATGGACCCCGCCCTGCGCAGAGCCAAACTCGCCGGCTGGGACGACGCCATACGCCGCGTCCTCACAAATCCCCTCTAACCCCTCCATTCGGAGGAGGATGGGAGGGGCGGGAGCCACGATTTCAGCGCGCCCCCAAAGGGCAACTAAACCCCTTCGCCCGCAACGCTGGGCGCCGGTTCGTCGTCCTCCGCCGGCGCCTGCTGGCCGGCGGAGGGATTGTCGCGCAATAGCGTCGTCACCTCATTGTCGAGATTGACCATGAAGCGCGAGATGCGGCTGCCATTGGAGCCGAAATCGTGCGGGGCATTGATCGAGGCCGAGCGCATGTCGACCTTGGCGCCGCTGGCCGTCGGCGAAACGCGGAACACCGCCTCTTCGCGCCAGCCGGGCAGGGTCGTGATGCGGGCATTGATCCGCCCGGGCGCGCCATCGGGGCCGGGTTCGCGCAACAGGCGAATATCCCAGCCTTCGTTCTCGATCAGGCGCTTGACCACGCCGAACAGCGAAACCACGTCGAGCGGATAGCTACGCGTCTCCGCATTGGGGAAAATCCGGGCCTGCTCCTCGGGCGAGATGAGTTTGGGCGGCGGCATTTTCGCCGTATCGGGCAGAAAGAGCAGCGGCAGCTCGCCGCGCGGTACGGTGGCAATATCGGTCACCGGCGGAAACCGCCAGGCATAATAGCCATAATAGGCAAAGGGCGCGAGGCAGATGAGCCCCAGAAACAGCCCCGATAGCGCCTTGCCCCAGCCCTGATCGCCGGAAAACCACAGCCGCATCAGCGCCAGCATTCCCACGAGCGTCGCCAGCCCCGCAACCGCCAGCGCCAGCAGGGCGACGGTGAAAAAGCTCGGGGAATCGATCAGCCCCAGATGGTGCATGCCGACCGGCAGAATGACGAGCGGAATGGCAATTCTGCCAATCCGGCGGGCCCAGATGGCCGTTTTCGACGTTCTGATCAATATGCGCACGAAGAGGCTTTTCCCTTGCTGGCGCTTGTTTTACGTCAAAGGTCTTTGCTTTGTTTAAACGCCGGTTATCCATTCAGGCATCGGCTTTGCCCGAAAACCGCGCCGCCCTTCCGGCCCGCCGCCTCAGGGATAAAGCCGCGCGCTCTGCCAGGGCGCCTCGAGCGTTTCGCGGGTAAAGCGCACGCGATCGTGGAGGCGATATTCCCCGTCCTTCCAGAATTCCATCATGCGGGGCAAAATCCGGAAGCC
>DATMSG010000247.1:0-4507 GCA_035565515.1 Devosia sp. | reverse complement strand
CGGAGGGCATCTTGGCTCGACTATCGCTGCGCGGCATCAAGAAGCGCTTCAAGACCACCGATGTGCTCCATGGCATCGATCTCGAAATCGGGGATCGCGAATTTGTCGTCTTCGTCGGTCCCTCGGGTTGCGGCAAGTCGACCCTGTTGCGGCTGATTGCCGGGCTCGATCCGATTTCGGATGGCGACTTCTTTCTCAACGACCAGCGCATGAACGAAGTGCCGCCCTCGCGGCGCGGCATTGCCATGGTGTTCCAGTCTTATGCGCTCTATCCGCATATGGACGTCTATGAGAACATGGCCTTCGGCGCCCGCCTGATGGGGCTGACCAAGGACGAGGTCGAAAAGCGCATTGCCGATGCCGCGCGCATGCTGCGGCTCGAACCGCTCCTCAAGCGCAAGCCGCGCGAACTGTCCGGCGGGCAGCGCCAGCGCGTCGCCATCGGCCGGGCGCTGGTGCGCAAGCCCGATGTGTTCCTGCTCGACGAGCCGCTGTCCAATCTCGATGCGGCACTCCGCTCCGATGTGCGCCTCGAAATCGCAAAGCTGCACCGCGATATCGGCGGCACCATGATCTATGTGACCCACGACCAGGTCGAGGCCATGACGCTGGCCGACAAGATCGTGGTGATGAATGCCGGACGCATCGAGCAGGTCGGTTCTCCCCGCGAGCTCTATGAGACGCCGGCCAATACGTTTGTGGCGACCTTTATCGGCTCGCCGCGCATGACGCTGGTGAATGTGCGGTGCGAGGGCGGCAGGCTGGTCGTGCCCGATGGCGGCGCGGTCGCCATTGCCGGGCTGCCTGAGATCGATGCGCTCAAGCTCGGGCTGCGCCCTGATGCGGTGGGCCTGTCGCGCGAGACAGGCGGCGAGGGCTTTGCGGCCACGGTCGAATATACCGAATATCTGGGCGACAACGCCTATGTCTATGCGCGGCTGGCTGACGGCACGCTGCTCTCGGTGCGCACGACGCCCAACGATCTCTATGCGCCGGACGAGAAGGTGACCGTGACGGTCGAGCCGGGCGCCGCGCATTATTTTTCCGCCGAGGATGGCCGGCGGCTGACCCCATAGCGGGGCCGGATCAAAACTATCCGGACGTTTTCAAGGGAAGGGAACACATATGAAAACCAATCTGATCCGCATCGGGGCAGCTCTGAGCGCAGTGCTCGTCGCCGCTCCGGCTTTTGCCCAGGAACTGACCTTCTGGAGCTGGCGCCAGGAAGACCGCGCGGCCTATGAGCAGTTCATCGACACGTTCGAAGCGGCCAATCCGGGCATTACCGTCAAATTCGAAACCTTCGAAGCGGCGAACTACAATACCATTCTCTCCACCGCTCTTGCCGGTGGCGTCGGCCCCGACGTGATGATGGTGCGCGCCTATGGCGGGCTCGAAAACGTCGCCTCGGCCGGTTATCTCGAAGAGCTGACCACCGAAAGCGTGCCGGCGCTGGCCGATTTCGCCGCGCCCGCAATTGCCGCGGAAAGCATGCGCTCGGACGGCAAGCTCTATGCCGTGCCCTTCGCCAGCCAGACCCAGCTCGTGATCTATAACAAGGCCCTGTTCGACGCCAATGGCGTGGAAGAGCCGCAGACCTGGGACGAGCTGAAGGCCGCGGCCCAGAAGCTCAAGGATGCCGGCGTCATCCCCTTTGCCAATGGCACGGCGACGGCCTGGCAGAACGAGACCGTCACCTTCGGCCTCGGCTCCTCGCTGATGGGCAAGGATTTTTATGACGCGCTGATGGCTGGTGAAGCCGATTTCACCGATGCCCGTTTCACCGGCGCACTGGGCGAAATCGCTGCCGTTGCCGCTGAATATTTCCCGGACGGCTTTATCGGCCTCGATTATCCCTCGGCCCAGCAGCTCTTCTCTTCGGGCATGGCCGGCATGTTCGTGGGCGGGTCCTATGAACTGGCAACGTTCAAGGCGCAGAACCCCGATATCGAACTCGGCGTGTTTGCGGCTCCCGGCAAGACGGCGGAAGATGCCAAGCTCGTCGGCCTCTATTTCGACGGCGGCTATGCGGCCAATGCGGCCGGCGCCAACAAGGAAGCTTCGATCAAATTCCTGAATTATCTGGCGAGCAAGGAATTCGGCCAGGCTTTCGCCAATACGCTCAACAACATCTCGACCATTCCGGGCGTGACCTTCGACAATCCGCTCTTGGCTGAGGTCAATGACCTCAACAAGTCCTCGATCCCCTATCTGATGCTCGCCCATTTCCGTTATGGCGAACCCTCGGGCTCGGTGCTGATCCAGAGCGAAATGCAGAAGCTGTTTGCCGGTGAAACGACGCCGGAAGCCATTGGTGAAGCCCTGACCACGGGTCTCGCCGCCTGGTACGAGCCGTTCAAGAAGTAAGGCGGATCTCCCTCCGCCTTGTCAGGGTGGCTCCCTCACCCCCTCCCAGCCTCCCCCATCAAGGGGGAGGTGCGGGACAGCGGGTGTGACGGGAACCAGCCAGAAACACAGAACTCCACCTCCCCCTTTGATGGGGGAGGACGGGTGGGGGTGGCGGCGAGCGCTGACCCCAAGATCAAGCGAGCCCCAAAAGAATGCCCCAACTTCGGATGACAGGCCGCGGCCTCTGGATTACCGCGCTCATCGTGCCGCCACTGGCATTCGTGGCGCTCTTCATCGTCTATCCGATCGTTTCGGCCTTCGCCTATGCCTTCTTCGACTGGCAGGGCCTGAAGCGGCTCGACTTTGTCGGGCTTGAAAATTTCCATACGGTGCTGTTCGTCGAGCCCTATCGCAGTTGGACGATCAATGCCTTCAAGAACAATGTCATTGTCTTCTTCGCGCTGATGGTGCTGCAGAACGGGCTGGGGTTTATCCTGGCCTATGCGCTCTGGCGCGAACTGCCCGGCGCGCGCTTTCACCGCATCGCGGTGTTTCTGCCGGTGGTGCTGTCCACCATCATCGTCGCCTATCTCTTCAAGCTTTTTTACCATCCGCTCTTTGGCGTCGTGAATATCAGCCTTAAGAGCGTGGGGCTCGGCTGGCTGGCGCAGCCGTGGCTGGGGCGATCGGGCACGGCGCTGGGCAGCATCATCGTGGCGCAGGCCTGGCATATGGTGGGATTCCCGACGCTGGTTTTCCTTGCCGGCATGCAGCGCATCCCCAGCGAAATTCTCGATGCCGTCCGCATGGAGACCGAGAGCGAATGGGTGAAGATCACAAAAATCGTCTGGCCGCTGGTGGCGCCGAGCGCGACCATCGTTTTCACGCTGCTGTTCGTCGGTGCGTTCAACTGGTTTGAACTGCCCTATATCATGGGCGGGCTCGATGGTTCGCCGTTCGGCTCGACCGACGTCTTGGGGCTTTATTTCTACCGCACGGCCTTTGGCAATGTGTCGGCCGGGCAGCAGGACTTTGGGCTCGGTTCCGCGCTCGCCGTGTTGATCTTCATCTTTATCGCCGTGGTTGCGGGTGTCATCACCACGCGGCTGCGGGCCCGGGAGATCCAGCTATGAGTGCGGCTGCGAGCAATTATTATGACCGCAAGGGTCTGTTCGCCACCCTGGGTCGCGACGGGATGCTGCAGATCATCCTCATCGCCAATACGGTGCTGATGCTGGCGCCGATCGTCATCATGGTGTTTTCGGCCTTCAAGACGACGCCGGAAATTTTCAAGTCGCCCTTCGGGATTCCGGATTTCACGCAGGTCGCGAATTTCGTGAAGATCTGGAGCGAGACGAATTTCCTGCGTTATCTCATGAATTCCTTCGTCGTGACCGGCGCTTCCATGGTGCTGATCCTGACGCTCGGGACCATGGCGGCCTATGCGCTGGGGCGCTATGCCTTTACCGGTTCGAGCTTCATCCTGATGTTCTTCCTCGCCGGCCTGACGCTGCCCTTGAAACTGGCGATCATTCCGCTCTTCATGCTGATGCGGGACCTCTCCATTCTCAACAATCAGCTCTCGCTGATCTTCGTCTACACGGCCATGGGCCTGCCGACGACCGTGTTCATCATGACCGGTTTTATCCGGAGCCTGCCCAACGAACTGGAAGACGCCGCCCGCATGGACGGGGCGAGCGAGGCGCGGATCATGTGGGCGATCATGTTGCCGCTGGTGCGCCCGGCCATGGTGATTGCCGGCATCCAGAATGTGGTGCCGATCTGGAACGACTTCTTCTTCCCGCTGGTGTTCATTCAGAACGACAATCTGAAGACGCTGCCGCAGGGGCTGACGACCTTCATGGGCGAATATACGACGGACTGGGGCGTGCTGTTCTCTGGCTTGACCCTCTCGGCGGCGCCGATCATCCTGATCTATATCGTGCTCTCAAAACAGTTCATTGCCGGCATGACTTCGGGAGCGGTGAAATGAGTTTTGCGCTGCCCAAAGGCCTGATCGTCTCCTGCCAGGCAAGGGCGGACAATCCGCTGCATGGCCCGGTCTTCATGGGCGCCATGGCGCTTGCCGCGCGCGATGGCGGGGCAAAAGGTCTGCGGGCCAACGGGCCCGACGACATCCGCGCCGTCAAAGGCGCGG
>DATMSG010000246.1:0-4352 GCA_035565515.1 Devosia sp. | reverse complement strand
GTTTTTGCCGGGCTGGCGCTGGTGGCAGGCGATCTCATTCCGCTGGCTTTTGGCGATCACTGGATCGAGGCGGTGCCGGTGGTGCAGGCCTTTTGTGCGCTGGGTGTTATGACCGCCGTGGGGATTTTGCAGGCCTCGTTGATCCGCAGCCAGGGGCAGGCGGACCTGTGGTTTTACTATGTGTTGAGCAAACAGGCGGTGACGGTGCTGTACGTCTTCCTGTTTGCCGGCTGGGGGCTTTTGCCGCTGACGGTCTCGCTGGTGGTGCTCAATGGGCTGATGTGGATGCCGACGCTGCATATGGTGGTGCGGCTGCTGGGGATTTCACTGCTGTCCTATCTCGGCTCGTTCGCCTTGCCCGTGCTGGCGACCGCGGTGATGTGGGGCGTGGGGTGGCTGGTACAGCGGGAGATGGGGGCGGCGGAGCCGATATTGCGGCTGGCGGCGACGGTGGGTGTCGCGGCGGCGAGCTATGGGGCGGTGATCGTGGTGCTCGGGCGGGAGCGCGTGCAGCGCATGGTGGGGTTCGTGAGGGGGAAACGATGAGGCCGTCATTTGCTTTAGGCGAGTTTTGTAATACGCTGTATTTTGAACTGGAGTGTAGCCATGTCAAAACCACAGCTCTCCGACCCCATCACGCTTCGCCTGCCCGTGGACGTCCTTGAAGCAATCGAGCGGATCGCCGAGACATCTGACCGCTCGCGTAGTTGGGTGATGGTGCGCGCCATGCGGCTCTATCTGGCCGGCGAAGGCGCCGAAATTCTCAATGTGGCAAACGGACTCCGCCAACTCGACAATGGCGAGTCCGAAGACATGGATGACGTGATTGCCCAGGTGGAGCAGATCGTCCGTGGCAATGCCGCCTGATGAAAGTCAAACTCGCCCGGAGCGCAGCAGAGTATGTGCGGCACGAGGCGGCTTATCTGCGCCAGCATAGCCGTGCGGCGGCGGAGCATTTTCTGGAGCGTGTCAAGTCGGTGAGGCGCGATCTTGCGGGCTTTGCAGAGGCGGGATTTTCCGATGAAGGACTACCGGTCCCGGGCCTGCGCCGCCTTGTGAGAGATGGGTACTTCTACGACTACCGCATTCGAGAGGCCGAAGTGGAAGTCGTCGCCATATCGAGTTCGGTCAATAGGCCGCTCCAGAACCCATCCGACGATGATGATCTCGATTTCGAGCTGTGATACAGGAGGGCTCTTGCCCTCTCTGTCAGCTTGAGCGTTTAGGCGGCTGCCACGCGGCTGCGGACGAAGCCGTCGAGGGCGGCCTGGGCTTTTTCGGTGACTTCGGCGATCTTGGCGTCGCTGCTGAGTTGGGGTTCGAGGCGGGCCATTTCGGTGAGGTGGCGGGCGGCGATGCCGGTCAAGATGCGGTTGGGGATGGCGGCGAGGGGCGAGGCGCTGAACTGGCCGACCTTGCCCAGGCGGCCGCCGCGGCCTGTGCGGCCGATATAATATTCGAGGACGCTGGTGGGCTTCAATTCGTTGAGGCGGACATCGACGTCGAGGGCGCCGGCCCAGTCGAGCCACTTTTTGTGGTGACCGCCATAGATGGGGCGGGCGCCGATCCAGGGGGTGCGCAGGGCATCGGCGACGATGGCGCCGTGCATGGCTTCGGTGATGAGGAGGCGGGCGCCGCGAATCTGGCTGAGGACGGTGTCCACAGGCGCGGTGGCGTCGATCAGCGTCATGCCGACGAGGCGGCAGGCTTCGGCCCAGTCGCCGCGCTCGAGGCTTTCATAATGGGGCATGAAGGCCACGTTGACGCTTTCGTCGGGAGGCGGGAGGTCCATGGCGCGGAGCAGGATGGCGCTGTCGCAGATCGACAGTTTTGGATCGATGCCGAGGGTCTTGGCGGTATTGGGGCCGCGGACGAAGCGGATGTCCCAGGTGCCGTCATGCACGTCGGGCAGGCCCATATAGCCAGCATAGCCCGAGCCCATGACGAATTTGCGGGATTTTTCGGGGAGGTGATCGCCGATGATCGAGCCGATGCCGACGAAAAGCTCGCTGTCGTCTTCGTCGAGGAAGCCTTTTGGCAGGAGGGCGGGCCAGACGTGGAGGTTCAACTCATCGCCGAAATTGGGCACGTGGCCGCGGAAGAATACCAGCTTCATCGAGAAGTCCTTTTCAGTCCTGGCAGAGGATGGATTGTTCGAAGGCGCATTGCTGGCCGAGCGGGGTGAAGGCGACCCAATCGACCTGCATGGCGAGGGGGGCGGTCACTGGCGTGAACTGACCCATCCAGTCGGTCAGGGTGTCCGATCCCCAGAGGCTGAAGAAGATGCGCTGGGCATTGCCCGGAATGGTTTTGGGATCGTCCATGGTGCGGACGAGCTGGCCATTGATGTAATAGCGCAGCCGGTTCGGCTCCCAGGTGAAGGCATAGGTAACGAAGTCGCTGTCCGAGGGATAGGGCAGGGCGTGGGACTGGCCACTGCCGATTTCGCCGTCGCCGCTCTTGCCGTTGACGAAGGTGGTGGTATCGACGTGGCTGGTGTCGCGGGTGAGGATTTCGAAATCGATCTCGTCATGCGGCTTGCCCTGCTGAGGGCCGATATAGGTGAAGAAGGCAGCGTTGAGGCCCGAGCCGGCGGGCGTTTTCAGTCGGGCTTCATAGGTGCCGAAGCTATAGGCGGTGCGGGTCTGCAACTCGCCGCAGCGATATTGGCGGTCGCCCTTGGGCTCGGGCGAGAAGCCGACGCGGAGCATGCCGCCCGAGGCCGAGACCTGATCGGTGGACCAGGTGCAGTTCTGGTGGGCGCCATTGGCCCAGCCGTCGGAAACGTACCAGCGGGATTGGTCGAGAGTATCGAAATCGTCGAAAAAGGCCTGCTGGGCGAAGGCCGGGGCGGCGATGCCGGCGACGAGGAGGGGGAGAAGGGCGAGCGTGCGTTTCATCCTGAACATCCTCACTGCGCGAAGGCGAGACGGGCGATGACGACATCGCCCGAAATGAGCGGGGTGCCGATTTCGGCGGGGATTTCGGCGCCGTCGCGGATGATGGCGTAGGTATAGGTGGGGGCGGTATCGGAGGTGGCCGAGACGCCGGTATGGAGCACGGCTTCCTGCACGAGGCCCTTTTGGGTGGCGATTTTCAGGGCGAGGGCGCTGATCTGGCCGTCGACGGTCTGGCGCTCGAGCGAGAGATCGGAAATGCGCTGGTCGGTGAGGCGCGCCTGTTCGCGATTGGCGGCGGCGATGGCTTGCTGGGCCTGGAGGGTGGCGGTCTCGGTATCGAGGAGGCGGGTTTCGAGATCGGCTACATTGGTCTGGAGCGAGGTGACGCGGGAAGAGAGCGCGAGGCCGTCGTCGGAGAGAGCCGTGATCTTGCTCAACTGATCGCGGGCGGTTTCGAGCTGGCTCTCGGCGCTGACCTGCTTCTGGTTGAAGGCGGTAATCTGGGTGGTGAGAAGGCCGACTTCGTCGATGAGGGAGGTCGATTGCGCCTCGGCCTGACGCTTTTGCGCTTCGAGGATGGCGGCTTCGGCGGCGAGCAGGGCTTGCAGGTCGGGATGGCCTTCGAGTTCGGGCGGGACGGAGATCTGGTCCTGATTGGCCAATTCGGCATCGAGGCGGGCGCGGCGAATGAGGAGGCGATTATATTCGTCTTCGAGAACGTCGAGGGCGCCGGAGGTGGTCAGCATTTCCTTTTCGGGGCGGGCGACGGCTTCGGCGCTCCGGCGTTCGCCGCCGGCGAGGGCCAGGGCTTTGACGACGGTCAGGTTGGGGGCGAAGGGATATTCGCCGGGCGAGCCGACATCGCCAGAGACATAGATCGGGCCATAGGCTGCGACTTCCACCGTGACCGAGGGAGCGGTGGGAAGGCCGAGGGATTGCTGGAGGGCCGCGCCGAGACTGGCAGCGAGTTCGGTGCTGGTTTTACCCAGTCCCTCGGTTGGCCCGACCATGGGAAAATTCACATTGCCATCGGCGCCGACGATGTAGTCGCCGCCAAGTGCCGTCCATTCCTCGAAGGTGGAATCGGCGGCTTTCCATTGGACTACCTTGATCGCCAGCTTGTCCGAGATCCCCAGAATATAGGGCTCGGCGGCCTGGGTGGCGCCGGTTGCCGCCAGCGCCAACAGGCATAGCGAGACGCGGCGGGCGACAGAGTAGGTCCAATCGGGGGCGAAGATCATGTCCCCATCCTTGCTGCTATTCGTGGGATGAGGATCGTCGCGATTGATCATGCCCGCAATGGGGCAGGACTTGGGAGCGATCCCCGCTCATGCTCACGGATCGAGCGTCAAGCCGTTGATTTTTCAGCCTGTTCCGGATTTGAATCGAGCCTTGCCGGCTCGCTCAAGGCAGACATGCGGGGGGCGGGCATCTCGGCGCGGTCGGATGGGC
>DATMSG010000245.1:0-4401 GCA_035565515.1 Devosia sp. | reverse complement strand
GTCGCAATGCGAGGGCGGGGCCGGTAGGCTATTTCAGGCTCGGGAAGGTGAACTCCGCCCCACCCTTGATGCCGGCGGGCCAGCGGGTCGTGACGGTCTTCAGCCTCGTATAGAAATGCACGCCCTCGGGCCCATAGATGGAGTGATCGCCGAACAGCGAACGCTTCCAGCCGCCGAAGGAGTGATAGGCCACCGGCACCGGGATCGGCACATTGATGCCCACCATGCCCACTTCGATCTTGTCGGCAAATTCGCGCGCCGCGTCGCCGTCGCGCGTGAAGATCGCCGTGCCATTGGCATATTCATGCCCATGGATCAGGTCGACGGCGTCCTTGAAACTATCGCGGCGAACGACCGAGAGCACGGGCCCGAAGATTTCTTCCTTATAAATCTTCATCTCCGGCTCGACATTGTCGAACAGCGTGCCGCCGACATAATAGCCGTTTTCATAGCCCTGCAGCTTGAACCCGCGGCCATCGACGACCAGCTCCGCGCCCTCTTCGACGCCGGAATCGATATAGCCCAGAATCTTGTCCCGGTGCATTTTGGTGACCACCGGACCCATTTCTGCGTCCTTGTCGGTCGCCGGGCCGATTTTGAGGCTTTCGACCCGCGGCTTAAGCTTTGCCACCAGCGCATCGGCCGTCGCCTTGCCCACCGGCACAGCCACCGAAATCGCCATGCAGCGCTCGCCGGCCGAACCATAGCCGGCACCCATCAGCGCATCGGCCGCCTGGTCGAGATCGGCATCGGGCATGATGATCATGTGGTTCTTGGCGCCGCCGAGCGCCTGCACGCGCTTACCGGCCTTGGTGCCGCGCTGATAGACATATTCGGCAATCGGGGTCGAGCCGACGAAGGACACCGCCTTGATATCGGGATGGTCCAAAATCCCGTCGACCATTTCCTTGTCGCCATGGACGACCTGAAGAATGCCTTCAGGCAGACCCGCCTCCATGAAGAGATTCCAGGCCAGCATCGGCGCACTGGGGTCACGCTCCGAGGGCTTGAGGATAAACGCATTGCCGCAGGCGATGGCCGCGGGATACATCCACATCGGCACCATGGCCGGGAAGTTGAACGGGGTAATCCCGGCAACCACGCCAAGCGGCTGGCGGTCGGAATAGGAATCGATCGAGGGCCCGACATTGCGCGAAAATTCGCCCTTGAGCAGCTGCGGAATGCCACAGGCGAAATCCACGCAGTCGATACCCCTAGCCACTTCGCCCAGCGCATCGTCATGCACCTTGCCATGCTCTTTCGAAATTTCCCGCGCGAGATCGCCGGCATATTGATCGAGCAGCGCCTTGAACTTGAACATGACGCGGGCCCGCTTCATCGGCGGGGTATTGCCCCAAGCAACCTGTGCCTTGACCGCGCCAGCGACAGCCGCGTTCAGTTCATCGAGCGTCGATAGCGGCAGTTCCGCCGATTGCTCGCCCGTTGCCGGATTGAACACAGGCACGCGCCGCGTCGATGACGACACATAGCGCTTTCCGCCTACCGCATTCTCGATGATCTGCATTTTGGCCGCCCCTCCTTGGGAACAAAAATTCTATATTTCTGTATGTAGAATATTTGTTCCATTTCACTCAAGCGTTTTGAGGATGCCCGCCAGCGTGGATACGATTTCCTCGATCTGGCTTTCCGAAACGATCAGCGGCGGCGACAGCGCGATGATATCGCCGGTGGTGCGGATAAGAAGCCCCTGCTCGAAAGCCTTCAAGAAGGCCGAAAAGGCGCGCTTGGTCGGCTGCCCGGCAATCGGCTCCAGCTCGATGGCGCCGACAAGCCCGATATTGCGGATATCGATGACATGCGGCAGGCCCTTCAGACTATGCAGCGCCGCTTCGAATTTCGGCGCCAATTCCGCGCCGCGCGTGAGCAGGCCCTCTTCGCGATAGGTTTCGAGCGTCGCCAGGCCCGCCGCCGAGGCGATCGGATTGCCCGAATAGGTATAGCCGTGGAAAAATTCGATGACGTGTTCCGGCCCATTCATGAAGGCGTCGTGGATTTCGGCCGAAACCATCACCGCGCCCATGGGAATAACGCCATTGGTCAGCCCCTTGGCCGTGACCATGATGTCGGGAACGACATCGAAATAATCCGCACCGAACGGCGTGCCCAGGCGCCCGTAACCGGTAATGACCTCGTCAAAGATCAGCAGAATGCCGTGCTTCTTGGTGATGTCGCGCAACCGCTTCAGATAGCCCGGCGGTGGAATCAGCACGCCGGTGGAGCCGGCCACCGGCTCGACGATGACGGCTGCAATCGTGGAAGCATCGTGCAGCGTGACGATACGTTCGAGTTCATCGGCCAGCTCCGCGCCATGCTGCGGCAGGCCCTTGGAAAAGGCGTTCTTGGCAAGGTTATGCGTATGCGGCATGTGGTCGACACCGGCCAGCAGCGTCCCGAACATTTTCCGGTTGGTGACGATGCCGCCCACCGAAATGCCGCCGAAATTGACGCCGTGATAGGCCCGCTCGCGGCCGATCAGGCGCGTACGCGACCCCTCGCCCTTGATCTTGTGAAAAGCCAGCGCCAGCTTCAGCGCCGTCTCCACCGATTCCGAACCCGAATTGGTGAACAGCACATGGTCGAGCCCCTTGGGCGTGATGTCGACCAGGCGATTGGCGAGTTCGAACGCCTTGGGATGGCCCATCTGGAAGGCCGGTGCATAGTCGAGTTCGGCCGCCTGCTTGGCGATCGCCTCGACGATTTTCGGCCGCGCATGGCCGGCATTGCAGCACCACAGGCCCGCCGTGCCGTCGAGCACCTGCCGGCCATCGGCGGTGGTATAATGCATGTCCTTGGCCGCCACGAACATGCGTGGAGATTTCTTGAATTGCCGATTGGCCGTGAACGGCATCCAGAACGCATTGAGATCGTTCGGCACGACAGTTGAGGTGGACACGGCTTAGGCGCTCCCGTTTTTCATCTCTGGTCGTTTCGTCCCCGTTTCGCGCTTGACACGCACCGGCGGAACCAAGATTTTTGACCAGTTGGAAAAATGTTAGCACTCCTGTTCATTCCCGCAAGGCGAAAATGGCGCCCAGAAAGCTGAAATCAGCGTCGCCCAAGGTGATCGTATCAGCGTCATCGAAGATGATCGCGACAGACTCCCCTCTGCCCCCGGCCAAGCGTCAGCACAAGGCGGATGCGAAAGCAGCCGCCTCGGCGCCGGCAAAACCTCGCCCGCTGACGCGCATCCAGCGCGAAAAGCAGGACATCATTCTCGAAGCGGCGCTCGAAGTCTTTTCCGCCCACGGTTTTCGCGGCTCCACCATCGACCAGATCGCCGAGGTCGCGGGCATGAGCAAGCCGAACCTGCTCTATTATTTCCCCAAGAAGGAAGAGATTCACCGCCGCCTGATGTCCGAGCTGCTGGTCACCTGGCTGGCCCCGCTTCAAGAAATGCGCGCCGATGGCGACCCCTTCGTCGAAATCCGCTCCTATATCCGGCGAAAACTCGAAATGGCGCGCGATTTTCCCCGCCAGAGCCGGCTCTTTGCCAATGAAATGCTGCGCGGCGCACCTCACATCATCGACATGATCGAGGTGGATCTGAAGGCGCTGGTCGATGAAAAGGCCCAGGTGCTCCTCACCTGGATGGATGAGGGCAAGCTTGCCCGCACCGATCCCTATCACCTGATCTTTTCCATCTGGGCCACCACCCAGCATTATGCCGATTTCGACGTCCAGGTCCGTGCCGTGCTCGGCAAGGGCCGCGGCGGGGAAGGGCGCTTCGAAGATGCGGCACGCTATCTCGAACAACTGTTCCTCTACGGGCTGACGCCAAGGGCGAAGGGCTAGGTTAGCCCCTCAACCCCATTGACAAACCCGTCCCACGCGCCAATACTAAAGTCACAACTTAACAATCGTGAGGCCCCCAAATGCCCCAGACCGTATCTGCCCATATGATGCTGACCCTGGATGGTTTCGGCAGCGGCCTCAACCAGTCCCGCGAAAAACCCTTCGGCACCATCGATCCGCAGCAGCTCGCCCGCTGGATGTTCGAGGATCGCGAGAATAACGCGGCCGAGGTCGCCGCCATTACCGACTACGGCGCCTACATCATGGGCCGCAACATGTTCGCGGCGCCCGGCGACACGGTCTGGGAAGAGGCGTGGACCGGCTGGTGGGGCGACAATCCGCCCTATCACGCGCCGGTTTTCGTCCTCACCCACCACGAGCACGAACCCCTCCATATGGAAGGCGGCAATGTCTTCCATTTCGTCACCGAGGGCTATGACGTGGCCCTGCAGCGCGCGCGGGAAGCCGCCGGCGAGCGCAATGTCTCCATCGCGGGCGGCGTGTCCACGCTCCGCCACTATCTCAATGCCGGCGCCGTCGACACCCTGCATTTGAAGATCGTGCCCCTGATCGCGGGCCAGGGCGAAC
>DATMSG010000244.1:0-12509 GCA_035565515.1 Devosia sp. | reverse complement strand
CTCGAGCTTGATCTCGCCCTCTTTGAGCAAGGCAAAGAGGGGGAGGATTTTGTCGAGACTGGCCTCAAAATTCAGCGGCTCGCCCGAGCCGAAGCGCAGGGTGGAGCTGGCGCGCGCGCCGACGGCCAGAAGAAGGCGCTGTTCGAGTTCGGGTTTGGGGACAAAACCGGAGAGGAGCACATTGCCATTAGGCTGGCGACGGAGCGAGAAGGCGTAGGATTCGACGCGCGGCGCGGAAATTTCGGCCTTGGCGAGGATCAGGCCGGCAGGGACTTCCTTCGGCAAGGACTGAAGCGCGATGAAATCGGCCTGGGTCGCGGCAATGCCACTGAGCGACAGCACGGTGCCGCGCAAGGCGAAACGGCCTTCAGACACGCGATCGAGGGCCGCAAGGCCGAAAGCCGTGGCGGCGTCATAGCCGGCGGGTGCGCCGGAGCCGAGCTTGAGCCAGGAAATATCGGCGCCGCTATGTGCGCCGAGGGCATCGCGAATAGTGGCGCTGGGGGCATAGCCGTCGAAAACGAACGTCCCGCCGGGCTGACGCGAAATGCTGACCCAATAATCGGAAACTTGTGGCGGCGGCACAGCGACGACGGAGGATTGGGCCGCCGAAGGCTGGCTGAAGCTCAGAGCCAGGCCAAGCGCGATCATGCCTGATGTCACGAGGTGACGAAGGTGCCTCTTCATAACGATTCCATTAAGTGCCGCATCGCCGGGACCGTAGATGATTTGGCGCGGGGGCAAAAGTCGCAAAGGCGGCAAAGAGAAGTGAGAAGAACGGTTTATCGCGGCGGATGTGGCACGATTGTTCGGCGAGCGCGGCGACCAGATCCCAGGATAGGTGTCGCGGCCTTCGCCGGGGACGTCTGGCGGGTTCGTTAGCCGTCACGCAATCCAATCTCTCGGTGGTGGGTGCCAAAAGCAGAAAGGCCCGGCGTGAGCCGGGCCTTTCCGTTCGGAAACCGAAGCTTCGAATTATTCGAAGGACTTGGCAGCCTTGAACTGAACGCGGTAGGCGTTGTTCGAGTACACTTCGCCCTTGACGGACGAGGTGAAACCGCCGCCCGGAGCCCAAGCGAGTTCGGCAGCGCCGTAGTACACGCTCGAGTCGGTACCACCGGTTGCCGGAAGCGGCAGGGTGGTGTTGTTGAAGTAAGCACCGAGTTCGCCGGTGATCTTGATGGTTTCGGTGACGGCAGCGACGAGCTGAGCCGAAACCTGGGTGGTGCCTTCGTTGACCGAAACGCCAGCGTCATTGCCGAGGTTGAAGTAACGAGCGCCGAGGTTGATCGAGACGCCTTCGGTGACGGTGGCGCCAACGGAACCGCCGATGCCGTAGCCGTCGGTGATCACGCCAGCGACGTCCTTGCGCTGATATTCACCCGACAGAGCGATCTTGAACATGTCGAATGCAGCTTCGCCGGTCACGAGACCGTGGAACTTGCTCAGCGACTGTGCGTCGTCGTTGAAGTATGCACCAGCAGCGCGAACCTTGAACTGGTCGAAGGTGCCGGTGGCGCCAGCGTGGATACCCCATGCATTGACGGTACCGTCGAGGACACCGATGGCCATACCGGTGACGTGAGCAGTGATGCCTTCACCAGCATAGGACAGAACGCCAACGAGCGTACCAGCACGGTCCACGTTGGTGGTCGTGACGCCAAGCAGAACCGGGTCAGCATTGATGTTTTCGAGACCAGCAGCGACGCTCACGCCGTTGCCGAGATCCGAAACGACCTGGATGACGTGGCCGCCGAGGTAATCCGGGGTATCATCGTTGTCGAACAGCACGCCGTTATCGACCTTGGAGTAACCAAAGAGACCCAGGTAGTTGAACGGAGCGGAGTCACCAAAGTTAGCGATCGAGCCCTTCTTACCGGCCATGATCACAGTGGTATCGCCAATCGAGACGTAGGCTTCGTCCAGGTAGACGCCTTCAGGGTGGTGATCACCCCAAGTGTCTGCGTTGCCGTTCCGGAAGCGGTAGGCATCGACAGACTTGAGCTTGATCACAGCCTTGGCCGGGCCGAAGTCGCTGTCGGCAGTGCCGACGAACTTGAGCCAAGCTTCAACCTTGGACTGCCAGTCATTGCGGTTGCCGGTGACCGGATCAGCATCGGGGCCGATCACGTCCACGAAGGCATTGCCGGTTGCAAAGGTATCATTGCCGAACGGCGTCGGGCCAACGAGTTCGGACAGACGGTAGTCACCGAAGCGCATTTCATAGGAAACGCCGCCCGAGATCTGCAGGCAGTTGGTGTCGGAAGAGATGGTCAGGCCGGAGAGACCGAGCGCATCGCAAACGTCCAGCGAGGTAAGAACGCCAAGATCGGCAGCAAAGCCGGCGGTCGAGAGACCTGCAGCGGCAACAGAACCGAGGATAAGGCTCTTGAGTTTCATTAGTTGACCTCCAAAGTCAGTCATTTGGTGCCGGTTACCCAGCGGTTTGTCGTAACGCGACCACACTATTCGTGGTGCAGTGTGTTGCCGTCGCGTTGCGACCGACAAACGATCCCATGCATGGATTCGCAAGACCCACTCTACGCATGCAAAAACCTGACGCAATCAAACAAAGCCGGTTTCACCCCCGCCACAATATGGTTGCTATCCGGATGTTGCAGATTCAGCACACAGATCGAAACCACCTGTTAAGACGTGTAAAGCAGCCATTAAAAACCGCCGCTTTACTGGGGTTTGCGCGGTCACAATCGACAGACGGCAACTCGGCGGGCCGAGATTTGACAGACGTACCCCACTGCCCGACACATGGCGTAACCGTGACCACCTTGTGGAGAAGAGACAATGACTGCCACCGGAATCGCTCTTGTAACGGGGGGCACATCGGGCATTGGGAAGGCCGTGGCGCTGGGGCTGGCGAAGGCCGGATGGACCGTAACCATTTGCGGCCGGCGCGCGGAACTGGTCGAGGAGATCGTTCGGGAGGGGCAGATCGAGGGGGCGGTTTGCGACGTGACCCAGCCGGAGGAGGTGGCGGCGCTATTTTCCCCGATTCGCGAGCGGCATGGGCGTCTTGACCTTGTATTCAATAATGCAGGCCGCTTTGCGCCGGCAAAGCCATTCGGCGATCTCGATGTTGCGACCTGGCGCGAGATGATCGACACCAATCTCAACGGCGCCTTCTATGTGGCGCGCGAAGCGTTTCGGCTGATGCGCGAGCAGAGCCCGCAGGGTGGCCGGATCATCAACAATGGCTCGATCTCGGCCTATGTGCCGCGGCCGCAGGCGGCGTCCTATACGACATCGAAGCATGCGATTACCGGGCTGACCAAGGCGATCTCGCTCGACGGGCGGGCTCATAATATCGCCTGCGGGCAGATCGACATCGGCAATGCGGCGACGGATATGACGAGCCAGATGAACGCGGGCTCGTTGCAGGCCAATGGGCAGATGATGCCGGAGCCGACCTTTGACGTGGCGCATGTGGTTGAAGCCGTGACCTATATGGCCGGGCTGCCACTGAGCGCCAATGTGCAGTTCATGACGGTGATGGCCACCAACATGCCGTATATCGGGCGGGGGTGAGAGGGCCAGAGCAGCGCCCCTCACCCGCTTTGCAATTTCGGACGAGAACTTCAGGCGTGGAAGACTTCCACGCCGTCGATCCAGGTTGCCTTGACCTGACGGGCATCCGAGAGATGCACGAAGCTGCCGATGGCGCCGCGCTGCAGCGTGCCATAGGTGGATTCGATGCCCATGGCTTGGGCGGGATAGAGCGAGGCCATGCGGAGGGCTTCCTCAAAATCGAGCCCAATGCTGTCGACCATGAAATTGACGGCGTCGATCATATCGAGATCCGCGCCGGCGAGGGTGCCATCGGCCAGGCGCAGGGCGCCGTCGGCGCGGGTGATGGTGCGGCCATTGAGCGTCAGCGTCTGGATGTCGGTGCCGGTTTGCGACATGGCGTCGGTGACGAGGAAGATTTTTCCAGGGCCGCGCTTGGCGCGGAGGGCGGCACCGATGCTGGCGGGGTGTACATGGATCCCGTCGGCGATGAGGCCGGGAAAGGTTTTGGGGCTATCAAGCGTGGCGCCGACGACGCCTGGTTCGCGATTGCCCATCTGGCTCATGGCATTGAAGAGATGGGTCGACATGGTGGCGCCGGCGTTGAAGGCGGCCATAGCGGTTGCGTAGTCGGCGTCGGAATGACCGATGCTGACCACGGCGCCGGCTTCCGAGAGGATTTTGATCTGCTCTGGCGTCGCCGTTTCTGCGGCAACGGTGCAGATAAGGTTGGGCAAGGTTGCCGCGGCGCGCTTGAGACGGGCGAGATCGGACTCGTCCATGGGACGGATCAGGGCCGGATCGTGCGTGCCTTTTCGGGCGAGGGACAGGTGCGGACCTTCGAGGTGAAGGCCGATGAAACCCGGCACGCGCGCGGCCTCGGCGGCAAGACCGGCAGCGATGGCGTTTTCGTTGACCTCGGCCGTGTCGGTGATCAGCGTGGGCAGCAAGGCCGTGGTGCCGAACTGGGCGTGAGCCGCGCAGATGGTGCGGATGGCTTCGAGCGAGGTATCGTTATTGAACAGAATGCCGCCGCCGCCATTGACCTGGAGGTCGATGAAGCCTGGGGCGATCATGCCGCCATCGAGCGTGACTCGTTCGGCATTGGCGGGAATGCCGCTGGCCGGGACAATGCCGGCGACATAGCCGAACTCGATCAGGAGCGCTGCGTCGTCATGCCAGGCGGCGCTGTCGAAAATGCGGGCGCCAGTAATGGCGAGAAGGTCGCTCATACCGTTTCCGTCACCTTCTTGAGGGCGGGGGGTACATCGGGATTAAGACCGCGATGGCGCGAGAGCGCCTCGACGAAACCATAGAAGGAGACGATCAGCGCCAGCGGATCGGTGATAGGATGGCCGGTGGTGGCGAAGGGTAGCGGTTTTGCGGCGCCGGGGCGGTCACTGGTCAGAAAGGCCAGAGCCCCCTGCCCTGCGAGCTTGTGAGCCATGTCGGCAACCGAGGCTTCGGCGGCGTCGCGCGCGGCGAGGCCGAGCACGGGATAGCCCGGCGTGACGATGGCGACCGGGCCATGCATGACCTCGGCGGCGCTGTAGGACTCCGCCTGGATATTGCAGGTTTCCTTGAATTTCAGCGCGGCTTCGTTGGCGATGGCAAAGCCCGGGCCGCGGCCCAGCACATAGAGCGCATTATGGCCATCGAGGGCCGTGATCAAGTCGGACCAATCGCAGCTGATGGCCCTGGCGAGGCTTTCGGGCAGGGCCGCGACGGCGCGGGCGAGATCGGCATCGCCGCTCCAGCGCGAGAGGAGCGCGAGGCCGGCGACGATGGAGGTCACAAAGCTCTTGGTGGCCGCGACGCTCTTTTCGGTGCCTGCGTGCAGGTCAATGGTGAAATCGCTGGCTTCGGCGATGGGCGAGCCGGCGGTGTTGGTGATGGCGATGGTGGTTGCGCCACTGCGACGGGCGGACCGGGCCATGCCCACAATATCGGGACTTTTGCCGGACTGGGAAATGGCGATGGCGACGGCATTGGAAAGGCGCAGATCCCGGCCATAGATCGAGGCGATGGAGGGGCCGATGGAGGCGACCGGCAGGCCGAGGGTCAGTTCGATGGCGTATTTGAGATAGGCCGAGGCATGGTCCGACGAGCCGCGGGCCACGGTGACGACAACGGAGGGATCGACTTCGCGGAGGCGCGCGGCGGCGGCATCGAGGGTTGGCGCGGATTCGGTGAGGAAACGGGACACAACCTGCGGAATTTCATCCACTTCGCGGCGCATATGCGTTTGGTTGGTCGTCATTTGATCGCTCCATTGGCAGGTGCTTCGCCCAACCGGAGCTCGGCGACGAAGTCGTACATGTCGCCCCGATAGATGGAGCGGGTGAATTCGATGACCCGGCCCGAGGCCAGGTAAGACGTGCGCTCGATATGCAGGCCGGCGGACCCCACCGGGACCTGCAGCAAATGCGCATCGTCATCGTTGAGATGAGCGGCGCGAATACGCTGGATGGCGCGGACCGGCCGATTGCCTGAGAGGTCGAGGTGCTTATAGAGCGAATCCCCGATCCCCGAGGGATCGGGCAGGATCGAGCCCGAAAGGCTGGCGCGCTCGATGGCGAGCGGCATATCGCCTGTGAGGCGCAGGCGGGAAATGCGTGCGACCTTTTCGCCCGAGGAGAGCCCGAGAATGACCGTTTCTTCCGGCGAGGGAATATAAAGACCGCGATCGAGCCATTCGGCGCGCACGGCCATGCCGCGGCGGGCCATATCTTCGGTGAAGGAGGTCAGCTGCGAAAGGGACTGTTCGACGCGCTGCGTGGCCGGGGCAACGAAGGTGCCCGAGCCATGGCGCTGCACAAGTACACCTTCCTGCACCAGCTGCGACACGGCCTTGCGCACGGTGACGCGCGACACATCGACTTTCAGCGCCAGGTCGCGCTCGGATGGCAGGGCATCACCAGGATTGAGAGCGCCGCTTTTAATCGCCTCTTCGATCCAACGCTTGAGCTGGAGATAGAGCGGTCCGCCTTGGGGCAAAGAGACAGGGCGATCGGAAAAGAAGGTTTCATATGTCTCGGACATGTTTTTCCTCCTGTTCTCTGCCATAGTCGGGATTGTATTGCGGACAGGAACTGTCCGGAGCCGCGCTTAGTCACAATACCAATAAAATACCATTCGCGGAATTTCATTTCCAGAGTTTGTCGTCCAAAGCGCAGAGGCAGAGGACATTTCTCAACAAAAACTTGGATCCGGCGATAAGCGGGTTATGACCCGAGGCGTTCGGCTGGACAAGTGGTATTTTTTTGGCATTATCCGGCCAAGGAGTTTTTGATGGCCGAAAGACAAACCGAAAAGCGTCACGCGGCGGCCCCAGGGCTCGAGTTGCGCTCCCCCACGGAAATTTTGTCGCTGCTGGCGGCGGGCCAGGCGGAGGCGGCGAGAAGCGTCGAAACGGCTGTGGATGCCCTGGCCGAGGGTGCAGCGCTGGCGGCCGCAAGCGTAGAAACCGGTGGGCGCCTGGTCTATGTCGCGGCGGGCAGTTCGGGGTTGATGGCGCTGGCCGACGCGCTGGAACTGCCAGGGACCTATGGCATTGCCCGCGAACAGATCGTGGTACTGCTGGCAGGTGGTCTCGACTCGCTGGTGAATATGCTTGGCGGACCGGAGGACGATGGGGAAGCTGGCCGGACAGCGGTCGAAGAGCTGCGCCTCGATGGCCGGGATTGCCTGATTGCGCTCACGGCGAGCGGTCAGACCCCCTTCCCGGTTTCGGCCGTGCTCGCCGCCAAGGCCGCTGGCGCGAAGACGATCGGCTTTTCGAATAATGCCGGGGCGATAATCCTCGACATTGCCGATGTCGGCGTGTGCCTGCCGACACCACCGGAGGTGATTGCCAGCTCGACCCGCATGGGGGCCGGGACAGCGCAGAAGATCGCGCTCAATATGCTATCGACGCTGACGGCCATCCATCTCGGGCATGTGCATGACGGGTTCATGGTCAATGTTGTGGCCGATAATATCAAGCTGCGCGAACGGGCGCGGGGGATTGTCGCATCGATCTCGGGGGCGAGCGAAGACCGCGCGGCGGCGGCGCTCGAGACGAGCGATGGGGCGGTGAAACCGGCGGTGCTGCTGGCGGCGGGTGCCGAGGATCTTGCGGCCGCCGAGGCGATGCTGGCCGAGCACAAGGGGCGGCTGCGGCTGGCTCTGGCGGCGTTGCGGCGCTAGATCGCTTCTTTGCGCCGACACGCCTCTCCAAGAGGCCCCATGGGGAGGTGCTGGAGCAAAGCCGCGAACCGTGCCGGCCATAATCGCTCCGCGGCAACAGTGCCTCCATGCAACGGAAATTCAGCGTCGCGATGAAATTTCATTAAGAGATGTCGAAGACGCGTTGGGCGCTTCGTCGTTTGGGCATATCAATCTCAAATGCATGGGAGCAAAAGATGAGTACTGACAACCCGATCGATAGCGAACGCGACTTGGTTCTCACCCGCCTGATCGACGCGCCGCCATCGGCCGTCTATCGCTGCTGGACCGATCCGGCACTGATGGTGAAATGGTTCGCGCCCAAGCCCTGGAGCACGCCGCGCGCGACGGTGGATTTGCGCGCCGGTGGCGCCAATGAAGTGGTCATGGCCGACGAAGCGGGCAATGAATATCCCAATCCCGGCCAATATCTCGAAGTGGTGCCGAACAGGAAGCTGGTCTTTACCGATGCCTATGTCGGTGACTGGAAGCCCTCGGGGAAACCGTTCTTCACCTGCACGCTGACTTTCGAAGATGAAGGCGGCAAGACGCGCTACACCGCGATTGCCCGGCACTGGACCAAGGAAGACAAGGAAAGCCACGAGAAAATGGGCTTTCACGAAGGCTGGGGGCTTTGTGCCGCGCAGCTCGAGGAAGTCGCGAAGACGCTTTGAGGCCGTTCACTCGGGGCGACGTGCAAAGCCCTATTGTGCCGGGCCGCGGACCAGCAAAATCGTCGACTTGTCGTGGTAGAAGACGGTCTTTTCTTCCACATAGCCCACGCGTTGAGCCAGGCGGAGCGAGGGCGCGTTTTCCGGATCGATCAGGCAGCAGGTGCGCGTCATTTTTTGCGCATCTGCCCACCCCAGCAGGGCCGCGAGCGCTTCGGCGGCAAAGCCCTTGCCATGGTGATCGGAATGCAGGACCCAGCCGGCCTCGGGGACTGTCAGCGGCGGGTCGATGGCGCGGTGAAAATCGGCGAGGCCGAATTCGCCAACCATGACACCGGACTGTTTTTCGACGACGGCAAAGTAGCCATAGCCGAGCAGGTCCCAATGGCCGGCATAGCGCAGAAGGCGCGACCACACCTCTTCCGGCGTGCTGGGGCGGCCGCCGATGTAGCGGGTCACTTCGGCACTGCCCCAGAGCCGGCAGCAGGCGTCAAAATCGGCAACCTGATGGCGGCGGAGTTGAAGGCGCTCTGTTTCCAGAACCGGTGACATCAGCCGGCCGCGACGGCCGTGCGCGGCATTTCCGAGAAGATTTCGGCCTTGCCGTTGCGGATGATGACGATTTCTTCGAGGCGCAGGCCGAACTTACCCTGCAGGTAAATGCCCGGCTCGATGGAGAAGACCATGCCTTCGTCGAGCACGGTTTCGCTGGTGCCGGTGATGTATGGCGCTTCGTGCACGTCGATGCCGAGGCCGTGGCCGGTGCGGTGCAGGAAGTTGGGGCCATAGCCGGCCGCGGTGATGACGTCGCGCGCGGCCTTGTCGACGTCGCTGGCGACGACACCGGGCTTGGCCGCTGCAATGGCCGCTTCAACGGCGCGGTCGATGATCGAATGAATCTGGCCATAGCCTTCCGGGGCCGACTGGAAATAGCCCATGCGAGTCATGTCGGACGGATAGCCATCGAGGCGGCAGCCGGTGTCGATGAGCACCGCGTCGCCGGCCTTGAGCTGGGTCGAGCCGGTGTGGTGGTGCGGGAAGGCGCCATTGGGGCCGAAACAGACCGAGCAGAACTCGGTCGTGGCGCCATTGGCCTTGTAGAATTCGCCGATGAATTCAGCGACCTCCACCTCCGTCATCCCCGGCTTCAGAGCGGCGAAGGCGGCCTGGACGGCGCGGTCATTGAGCAGGTGAGCGGCCTTGATGAGCTTGTATTCGGCCTCGTCCTTGCGCGAACGCAGATAACCGACCGTGTCCTGGGTGAAGCGGCGCCTGGCGCCCGGCAGGGCGTCGAGCAGCAGCAGCGCGAAATCGGCGCGCATGGTTTCGTCGAGGACCACGGACGGGGTCTCTCGCGAAATGCCGGTGGCTTTGATGAGCTCTTCGAGCGCGGCGCTGGGACCCTCGGCGTCGGCCCAGGGGAAGAAGGGTAGATCGGTATGCTGGCGCGAGGAATCGACATTGAGCGCGGGCATCAGGAAGCCGGCATAAGTCTGACTGACCAGCAGCATGACGGGGCGCTCATCGCCATGGGGCGAGAGGTCGGCCAGCCAGCGCATGTGGCTCGAAGGACCGATAGCCACGAGATCGGTATTGGTCTCGGCCATACGGCGACGGAGATTGGCCATGCGGGTGGTGAGCGTGGAGTTCATTATCGGGTCTCAAACTGGTTTGGGCTGAGGAAGCCGCTCACCCTAGCTCTCCGTGAGAAGGGTTAGGGTGAGCGGCCTAAGAGAAGGGCGGAGCCGAGGGGGAGGAGGTGCCCGGCTCCGCGAGCGGCGACCGAGGGACAATCGCCGCCGTGGGTGATCGCGGGGTTTTGGCCCCGCGACCGTGTTGGCTTAGTTCTTCGTCACGAGACGGTAGTAGACGAAGTCCGAGTTGGAGCCGTTCACATAGCCTTCGACATTGTTTGCCATGCCGATCTGCAATTCGGCCTGGAACATGATGACGATCGGGCTTTCGGCCTGAACCTTCTTCTGCAGGTCGATATAGAGCTCGTTGCGCTTGGCCTGGTCGGCTTCGGCGAGGGCGGCATTGACCTCGTCGTTCATTTCCTGGGGCACGGCCCAGGCGTTACGCCAGGTCGTGGTCGCAGTGTAGTTGTCGTCCGCATTGTTCGAATTGTAGGCGAAAGCCTTGGCATTCGAGTGCGGATCCATGAAGTCCGGGCCCCAGTAGAGGAGCATGGCCTGGTGGGTACGTTCACGGTACTTGGTGATGACCTGAGCGCCGGTGCCGGGCAGGATTTCGAAGTTGATGCCGGCTTCGGCAAAGCCAGCCTGCAGAGACTGAGCAATGTCGGTGAACGGGGTCGAGTTGATCACGTCGAGGGTGACGTTGATGGGGGTCTGGATGCCGGCATCGGCCAGGATCTGCTTGGCCTTCTCGACGTCGTAGGTGTACGGCGTTTCGTCATAGGAGCCGGGGAAGCCCTTGGGCCAGAAGGCCTGGTGCTTTTCCATCTGGCCCTTGAGGAAGGTCTCGGTCATCCCGTCATAGTCGACGAGGTAACGCGCGGCTTCCCACACGGCCGGCGGGGTCAGCGATTCCGTCTTCTGGTTGAACGACAGGAAGTGGACGGCGGCCTGCGGATAGGACTCGACCTTGACCGTATCGGCCGGCAGACCCGAGATCTGGTCCGGGGTCAGGTTCTTGGCCATATCGACGTCGCCCGAGGTCAGCAGCAGCTGCTGGGTCGCGGCTTCGGCAACGTGACGGATGAGCACCTGCTTCATGGCCGGAGCGCCATCGAAATAGGTTTCGTTGGCGGTGAGGCGAACGAGTTCGGCCGGACGGTAGTCGGTCAGCACGAACGGACCGGAACCAGCCGAGTGCGTGTTCAGCCAGGCATTGCCCCAGTCTTCGCCTTCGACATGCTGAGAAACCAGCACTTCGTCGACGATGGCCGCCGGGCGGGCGGCCAGAACGTTCAGCACGAAGGCGGAAGCAAAATTGCCGGTCCACTTCACGGTGACGGTATTGCCATCGACAGTGACCATCTCGTCGATGTTTTCCGGCGTCCAGCCGAGCTGGGTCAGGATGAAGGCCGGGGTCAGGTTGAGGTTGACGACGCGCTTGAAGGAATAATGCACGTCTTCGGCGCGGACCGGATTGCCCGAGGCGAAGGTGGCGCCTTCACGCATGGTGAAGGTCAGCGACTTGGCGGCTTCGTCGGCAGTCCATTCCGAGGCGAGGCCGGGCGCGAGAACGGTGGTGTCCTCGGCAGCATACTGCACCAGGTGGTCATAGAGATTGGCGTTGATTTCGCCGGCCGAGAATTCATAGGCCTGTGCGGGATCGAGCGCGACGATGTCGTCGATGTTCTGGGCGATCACCAGGGCATCGGCCGGGGTGGCGGCATAGACGGCGCCAGCTGCCAGCGGCAGACTGAGCGCGGACGCCAAAAGGGCGGCGCGGAACAGTTTCATGTGCGTTTCTCCTTTGATGTAACTTTTTTTCGAACCGGCTTGTTGATGCCGGGTTTTGCTTTCGCCACCACCTGGTGCGACGGACGCGCCGTGGAGCGGAAGAGTGCGAGCGTGCCCGTCCATAGGAGCTTGGCAGGCTGATCGGTGTGATTGGCCCAGGAATGGGGACGATTGCCGCGAAAATGGAGGCTATCGCCCGCGTTCATCACCATCTCCTCGCCATCGAGGCGCTGGGTGATGGCGCCCTCGAGCACGTAGAGAATTTCCTCGCCCTCGTGCGAAACCGTCTCCGAGCGATAGCCCGGCGGCACGAGCATGATGAAGCTTGAAAGCTGGTTGCCGGGGAATTCGGCCCCGAGGCGCTCATAGATGATGGACGAACCATCGAGCGAGAAGCGATTGCGGTCCCCTGCCCGCGTCAGCGCATTGTGCGGCGCGGGGGCTGCGACGAAATAGTCGATGGAAACGCCGAGGGCCCGCGCGATCTGGGCGAGCGTGCCGAGCGAGGGCGTGGCATGATCGCGCTCGACCTGGCTGAGATAACCCACGGAAACGTCCGCTGCAGCACCCAAATCCATCAGCGTCATATGCTGCTGCCGGCGGCGCGCACGGATAAGCGCACCCACCTTCGGGTGCCCCTGCTCCACTTCTGCGAGAGCGTTCTGCGCCATCCAACCCA
>DATMSG010000243.1:0-3950 GCA_035565515.1 Devosia sp. | reverse complement strand
GGGCGCGGCGCTGGTGGGACGCGTTGGGCAGAGGCCAATCGGCTTTGTCGGCGGGGTTTTGGCACTGCCGGGAATTCGTCAGGCGATTGCCGAAGCACTGGCTGGGCACGAGGTGGTATTTCCCGAGGTCGATGCGGCGCTGGCGGCGGCGCGGATGCAGACGGGCGGCAGTGAAGAGTGGCGGGCTGTGCTGATGGGGAATAGCGGGCTGGCCTGAGGGCCGGAGCGTGCCGGAAGGCCCCCTCACCCGGCCTTCGGCCGACCGCTCGCCCAGAGGGAGAGGCGCAAAGGGTAGCGCAGCCTCGAACAATGAGGGCTACTGCCGCGCTGCGGGACGGGACGCGCTCCGGCCTTCTCTTACTTCTTCTTCATCGCAGCACTGAGCAGCGCGCCAAAGGCGCCCTGGTCGTTGGACTTGGGCTTTTGTTCCGGGCGCTGTTGCGGACGGGTATTGCCTGGCCTTTGCTGTGCCGGACGATCCTCCCGTGCCGAGGCACCGCCGTCGCGGCGCATGGTGAGGGCGATGCGTTTGCGGGGGACGTCGACTTCGACGACGGTCACCTTTACGACGTCGCCGGCCTTGACCACTTCGTGCGGGTCTTTGACGAACTTATCGGCAAGTTGCGAAACGTGGACGAGGCCATCCTGGTGCACGCCGATGTCAACAAAAGCGCCGAAGGCGGCGACGTTGGTGACCGTGCCTTCGAGCTGCATGCCGGGCTTGAGGTGTTTTATATCGTCCACCCCCTCGGCGAAGGTCGCCGTCTTGAAGGCGGGGCGCGGGTCGCGGCCGGGTTTTTCGAGTTCCCCGATAATGTCGCGGACGGTGGGGAGCCCAAAGCGCTCATCGACGAAGACGCGCGGGTCGAGGGCCTTGAGGGCGGAAGCGTCGCTCATCAGGGCGCGCACGTCGCGGCCGCAGGCGGCGACGATCTTTCGGGCGACGCCATAGGCCTCGGGGTGGACCGAGGAGGCATCGAGCGGTTCGGCGCCATTGGGGATGCGCAGGAACCCGGCGGCCTGCTCAAAGGTGCGCTGGCCAAGGCGGGCGACAGAGAGCAGGTCCTTTCGCGTCTTGAAGGGGCCATTGGCATCGCGATGGGCGACGATGGCTTCGGCGATGGAACTGCCGAGCCCGGAGACGCGGGCGAGGAGCGGGGCGGAGGCCGTGTTGAGATCGACGCCGACGGCGTTCACCGCGTCTTCCACCACGCTGTCGAGCGATTTGGCGAGACGGTATTGATCGACATCGTGCTGATATTGGCCGACGCCGATGGATTTGGGCTCGATCTTGACCAATTCAGCGAGAGGGTCCTGCAGGCGGCGGGCGATGGAGACGGCGCCGCGCAAGGACACATCGAGGCCGGGGAATTCGGCGGCGGCCAGTTCGGAGGCGGAATAGACCGAGGCGCCGGCTTCCGAGACGATCACTTTCAGCGGCTTTGGCGCCGGCATGTTGGCCAGCATGTCGGCAACGAGCTTTTCGGTTTCTCTGGAGCCGGTGCCATTGCCGATAGCGATCAATTCGACATTGTGGGCGCGGATGAGCTTTGCGAGTTCCACCTGGGTGCCGGTGACGTCATTGCGCGGGGGGAAGGGATAAACGGTCGAGGTGGCGAGCACCTTGCCGGTGCCATCGACCACGGCGACCTTGACGCCGGTGCGGATGCCGGGATCGAGGCCCATGGTGGCGCGGGAGCCGGCGGGGGCGGCCAGCAGCAGATCCTTCAGGTTGCGGGCGAAGACGGCGATGGCTTCTTCGTCGGCGCGTTCGCGCAGATCCCGCATGAGGTCGAGCGAGAGGTGCACATAGAGTTTGGTGCGCCAGGCCCAGCCGGCGACCTCGAGGAGCCATTTGTCGCCGGGAAGCGTGCCGCCGATCTGGTAGGCCGAGGCGACCATGCGCACGGCCGGTTTGACCGCGGACGTGTCGTCAGCATCGACTTCGATATCGACCGAGAGCACTTCCTCGTTGCGGCCGCGCAGCATGGCGAGCGCACGATGGCTGGGGGCGGTGGCCCAGCGCTCGGTGTGGTCAAAGTAGTCGGAGAATTTGGCGCCGGCTTCCTCTTTGCCGGCGATCACCTTGGCGCGCAGGGTGGCGCGGTCCTTCATATAGGTGCGGAGGCGCCCGACGAGATCGGCGTTTTCGGCCATCTGTTCAACGATGATGTCGCGGGCGCCATCGAGGGCGGCTTTGGTATCGGGCACGTCGTCGTTGAAATAGGACGTGGCGAGCTCGGCGGGGACGAGGCGGCGGTCACCCAGGATGGCTTCGGCGAGGGGACCGAGGCCCCGCTCCCTGGCGATTTCGGCCTTGGTGCGGCGCTTGGGCTTGAAGGGGAGGTAGATGTCTTCCAGTTCCGCCTTGGTGGGGGCGGCAGCGAGGGCACTGGCGATTTCGGGCGTGAGCTTGCCCTGCTCGGTGATGGATTTGAGGATGGCATCGCGGCGGGCGTCGAGTTCGCGGAGATAAGAGAGGCGCTCTTCGAGATTGCGCAGCTGGGTATCGTCGAGCCCGCCGGTCACTTCCTTGCGGTAACGGGCGATGAAAGGGACTGTGGCGCCGCCGTCGAGCAATTCGATGGCAGCCCTGGCCTGATCGGGCCGGGCGCCGATTTCCTGGGCGATGCGGGTGGCAAGGTTTTGGGTGGGAAGCGCCATGAGTCAGCCGATATGGATTCGCGTTGGCGCGACCATAAGGGGGAATTGGGGGATTGCCCAATCGGTGGGGGTGAGAGGGTGTGGAAAGATCGTGGCTCCCGACACCCCCTCCCTCCTCCCCATCAAGGGGGAGGTGTCAGACCTGTGATCGACGCACGATCCAGCCGCAAACGCGATGCGGCACCTCCCCCTTGATGGGGGAGGTTGGGTGGGGGTGATTGGCGCCCCTAGACGCTCGACATTTCGCGCAGCAATAGCGCCGGGCGGATGGAGAGGACGCGCAGCAGGGTCGTGGCGCCGAGAATGGCGGTCATGCCAATCAGGCCGGCGACGACCACCGAAATGGTGGCGGGCTCGACGGCGAAGGAGACGTTGAGCAGCACCTGGGTGAGGAGCCAGGCCGTGAAAATGCCGGCGGGGATGGCGATCACAGCAGCAAAGACGGCAAGGAGCAGGAACTGGATCAATGCCGAAACCAGGATTTCGCTGCGCTTGGCGCCCAGCACCTTGTTGATCACGGCGTCGGCCTCGCGCTGGCGGCGGCCGGCGGCGAGGCTGCCGATGAGGATGAGGAGGCCATTGAGGACGGCGATGCCGCCCACGGCCGCCACCGCGAGGGAGAGCTGGCTCAGGGCTTCGGTGATGCGGGTGAGCGTGGCCCCGATCTCGATGAATTTGATGTCGATATATTCCGCGGCCAGGAAGCGCTGCACCTCTTCTTCGCGGCCGGGCTCGGCGGTGACGGCGGCGAGGATGGTGGAGGGGTAATTGTCGAGAACGCCGGGGGAGAAGGCGACGAGGAAGTCGATGCCGCCCTGCCAGGCATAATCGCGGAAATTGCCGACCTTGGCGGTGACCGTTTCGCCGAAAATCTCGAAGCTGATATCGTCGCCCAGTTTCACCCCGAGACCCTGGCGCAGATTCTGGTGCAGGGAGACGAGGGCGGGGCCGGTATAATCGGCGGGCCACCACTGGCCTTCCACGAGCCGGGAGGCCGGGGGCAGGACCGAGCGATAGGTCATGGGGATTTCGCCCGAGAGCAGGAAGGCGGCTTCCGGCCCATTGGCGGCGAGATTTTCGATCGGGGTGCCGGCAATGGTCATGACGGTGCCGCGCAGCATGGGCGTGGCGGTGACGAGCGCAATGCCGTGTTCGGGGCCCACCGCGGCTTCAAGGCTTTGCATTTCGTCGGGGAAGAGATCGGAGGCGACGAGGGTCGGGGCATCGAAGACCGAGGCGCCGAGGAATTCGTTGCGCAGATTGATGGCAAGGACCTGCACGACGAC
>DATMSG010000242.1:0-16018 GCA_035565515.1 Devosia sp. | reverse complement strand
CCTGGGCCGGGTGATCGTCCCCACCGATAGCGCGCCCGCCGCCCGCGTCGCCCGCTACAAGGCCTTCGCCGAAGCGCGCCATCCGCGCACCCTGTCCCCGCAGGGCGAAAAGCGCACGCTGTTTCCGCCCGATCTGGTCGGATCGTCCGAACAGATCCTCGATTGGCTCCTGGCCGATCCCGTCCTGCCGCTGGTCGACGAATTGCGGCTCGAACTGCCCTACGAATTCAGCCCGCCCGAATACGAGCAGATCCTCACCGACACGATCGAGCGCATTGCGCCCGCGCTCGGCTGGAGCGCCGGCACTCAAATCCATGTCGGGGCCCAGCGCCACGGCCTGACCATCGCGCATCAAACGAGAGAAACCACATGACCGCCTCGCCATCGTTCAAACTGCTGCTGGCCGGACTGGCCCTTGCCGCCCTCACCGGCCCAACCCTGGCCCAGACCGAATTCGACCTCAGCGTCGAACAGCCCGGCCGGCTCAGGGCCGAGCCCAATCCGGCTGCCATCGCCGCTCTTCCCCCCGACTTCAAATGGGCCAAGGAAGGCAGTTTCACCGTGGCCGTCTCCCCCTGGGATCCGCCGATCGCCACCTATGCCCGGGATTCCACCAGCGTCGTCGTCGGCGTCGATCCCGACCTCGCCTCGCTGATCGCGGATTCGCTCGGGCTCACGCTCAACCTCGTCCCCACCGCCTGGGCCGATTGGCCGCTTGGGATCACTTCCGGCAAATATGACGCGGTGATTTCCAATGTCACCGTCACCGAGGAGCGCAAGGAAAAGTTCGATTTTTCGAGCTATCGCCAGGACGTGCTGGGCTTTTACGTCCGCAAGGACAGCCCGATCACCGAAATCAACGAGCCCAGGGATATTGCCGGGCTCAAGGTGATCACCGGCGCCGGCACCAATCAGGAAAAGATCATCCTCGAATGGGATCGCCTCAATGTGGCGGCCGGTCTCGCCCCGGTCGAAATCCAGTATTATGACGATTCCGCCGCCAGCACCCTCGCCATTCAATCGGGCCGCGCCGATGTGGAGTTCAATCCCAACCCCACCCTCTCTTATTCCTCGGCCGTGACCGGGGATACGCGCCTTGTCGGCATCCAGAGCGGCGGCTGGCCGCTCAAGGCCGAAATCGCGGCGACGACCCGCAAGGGGAGCGGGCTTGCCGATGCCATCACCATCGCGATCAACGGCCTGATCAAGAACGGGCTCTATGCCAGGACGCTCGAGCGCTGGAATGTTTCGGCCGAGGCGGTCGCGGTGTCCCAAACCAATCCGGCCGGCCTCCCCAAGAGCTGACCAACGGCACCATTTCAATCGGCAGCCGTCAACGGGCGGCTGCCTGCATTTCCAGACCCAGAAAGGATGTCCGGCATGGCCAGGGACAAGCTCTATCTCATCACACCCGGTTTCACCGACCCCAATCGCGACGACGGCCCCTTCGTCTGCCCCTTCTGCAACCAGATCGAGGGCCTGCTGGCGAGCTTCCCAGCTCTCGCCGCCCGGCTCGATATCGAACGGGTCGAATTTGCCCGCCCCCGCGCCACCGTGATCGCTGCCGTGGGCGAAGCCAACCAGGGCCTGCCCCTGCTGGTCTTCGGCGACGATCCGCCGGACCATGCCGCCCATTATGGCGATACCGCCTATGTGCAGGACACCAATACCATCCTGACCCTCCTCGCCGACCGGCATGGCTTTCCCAGGCCGCATAAATTCCTCGGCTGAGGATTCTTTGGGCCGGCCATGCAAGAGCGTGACTGGCCCGCCGGCACTGCCCAGGGCAAAGCCTCGGACCACGGGGCGTGGCATCAGAGCACCGTCCCAAAGGACCGGGCAACTCAGAAAAGAATGAAGGAAACCGGGGCGCTAGATGGTGGGTGCGACAGGGATTGAACCTGTGACCCCTGCCGTGTGAAGGCAGTGCTCTCCCGCTGAGCTACGCACCCGCTGCACTTGGCAGGGAAGGAAGAAGAGATGGTGGGCGTAACAAGGATCGAACTTGTGACCCCTACGATGTCAACGTAGTGCTCTCCCGCTGAGCTATACGCCCATCTCTCCGGGCCGGTTCAGCATTCGCCTCTCCGGTGGCGCGGATAAACCATGAAGCGTCCTGAGGGTCAAGAGGCTCATTGCCGCGCCTGTGGATTTCTTGTCTCAGGCGGCCAGCAGCCGCTCCACTTCCGAGACCAGATCCTTGAGGTGGAAGGGTTTGGACAGCACCGAGGCATCCTTGGGCGCGTCGCTGTCCGGGTTCAGCGCCACCGCGGCAAAGCCGGTGATGAACATCACCTTCAGGTCCGGATCGAGTTCGGTCGCCCGCCGCGCCAGTTCGATCCCGTCCATTTCCGGCATCACGATATCGGAAAGAAGCAGGGAAAACGGTTCCTCGCGCAGCCGCTCATAGGCGGAAAGCCCATTGTCGAACGAGACCACTTCATAGCCCGCATTCTTGAGCGCGCGCGTGAGAAACTGGCGCATATCGTTATCGTCTTCGGCGAGCAGAATTCGCTTCATCAAAAACCTCTTTGGGCGCCAGTCCGCGCAGTGAGTCGCATTCAATCGATGTTTAATTCAGATTTATTCTAACGCAAACCGGGACGCGCCGCCTCTGCGACTTTTTGCAATCAACTGGACAAGTTGGCCGCGCCGCGCGACACTCGGGGCATGTCTGCCGGAAGCGGGAACCGTTTCGGGACAAAGACATGGGTAAAACAAGGAGCTGAAGCGCAAAGGGCGAATCATGGTGCTCGCAGCGCTTTGGCGGACAGCAAATCACTCGACCGCGCGTCCGGCGTGGCCCCCATGGAGGCAATGTGCGATCCGACTATTGGGATCAACCGGCATTCGAAACCATACGGCCCCGTCGCATGGTTGCCCCGCTCGTGTTCAATTCGCCTCATTCGGGCCGCCTCTATCCCGACCGCTTCCTGGCCATGACAAGGCTCGACCATCTTTCGATCCGCCAGTCCGAAGATGCCTATGTCGATGAGCTGTTCGGCCGCGCGCCCCATCTCGGCGCGCCGCTCCTGCGGGCGCATTTCCCCCGCGCCTATCTCGACGTCAATCGCGAACCCTGGGAACTCGATCCCACCATGTTCGTCGAGCCCCTGTCCGACCGGTTCAACACCACCTCGCCGCGCGTTGCCGCCGGCCTTGGCACGCTCGCCCGGGTCGTGGCCGAGAACAAACCGATCTATCGCGAAAGGCTCACCATCGAGGATGCGCGCATGCGCATCGAGGGCATTTACCACCCCTATCACGCGGCTCTGCAGAACCTGCTGACCGAGGCCGCCACGAGCTTTGGCGTCGCCGTGCTGATCGATTGCCATTCCATGCCCCGGCTCGGGCGCCATGGCGAACGCGCCACGCCCGACATCGTCCTCGGCGACCGTTATGGCACCACCTGTTCCCCCGCCCTCATTGATCTGGTGGAAACCGGCTTCATCGCCGCCGGGCTCAAGGTGGCGCGCAATCGCCCCTATGCCGGCGGCTTCTGCACCCGCGCCTATGGCCGGCCGCAACACGGCGTCCATGCCCTCCAGATCGAGATCAGCCGGCATCTTTATATGAACGAGGCGACGCTCGAGAAAAATGCGGGTTTCGAGCCGCTGCGCCAGTTGGTCGAAAGCATGATCCACGCCCTGATCGGCCTCGATCTGCTGGCCCTCGCCACCCCTGCGACCACGCCCGAACGCGCCGCCGCCGAATAGCGCTGCCGCACAAACAAGGGCCGCCCCGAAAGGCGGCCCAGTCAAGGGAGGAACGATGCGCTCCGGTCCGGCGCAAGAGCTGCCGCAAATGCCGGAATGCACATCATGCCCCTCTGGCATGAACCTGTTTTCGGTTGCCGGCAAGGCTCCTCGCCGTCCGCATCGCGCTTCCAAACCCGCTTGTTGCAAAAATGAATCATGCGCCAAAGGCGGTTTTCCACCCCGCCGGCGCGCCCCAAAAGCCTAAATGTCTGACACGGACCGGCATTTGTCCGCTTGCTCCGCGCGCCGCCGGCTCCTAAACCACTCGGCGTGCTGCGTGAGGATTTTCCATGGCCCCGACCCCTAGCTTTGCCCGCATCGAAGCGACCCTGCTGGCTGCCGCCGAGGCCGCCGCCGCCCATACCCTGCCGCTCTTTCGCAGCGGCCTTGCGGTCGACAACAAGCTGGCATCGGGCTTTGATCCGGTCACCGAGGCCGACAAGGGGGCCGAAAAGGTCATCCGCGCCATCATCGCCGACGCCTTCCCCGATCATGCCGTGATCGGGGAGGAATGGGGCAGCTCGGGCGAAAGCCCCTATACCTGGATCATCGATCCGGTGGACGGCACCCGCGCCTTCATTTCCGGTGCTCCGGTCTGGGGCACGCTGATCGGCTTTGCCGTGGATGGCGTGGCCAGGGCCGGCATCATGAGCCAGCCCTTTATCGGGGAAGCCTTCATCGCCGTGCCCGGCCATTCGCGCTATCAGCGCGGCGGCCTCACCCAGCCCAATCGCGTCAGCGATCTCACCGATCTGGCGCCGGCCCGGGTCTTCACCACCACGCCCAAACTCTTCAACACCCCGGCGCTCCAGGCCAAGTGGCACGCCGTGGAAGCCGCCACCCGCCTCCAGCGTTTCGGCATGGATTGCTATGGCTATGCCCTGCTCGCGGCCGGCCATGCCGATCTCGTCATCGAGCCCTATCTCAATACCTATGACATCGCCGCCCTCGTGCCGATCATCCGCGAAGCCGGCGGCGCCATCGCCTGCTGGGACGGTTCCGAGCCGACCGGCGGCGGCAATGTCGTGGCGGCGGCGAGCCAGGCCCTGCTCGACAAGACGCTGGCTCTGCTCGAGACGGCCTGACGCCCTGGCCTGACCCCGGCGGGATGCACCAATATTTAACGCCCGCCCCGCATGTTGCGCTACGTACCTCCTCTTTCGTCAGCGCCCCATGCATTTCAGAGCAGCAGCCCGTATGTTTGGCGATTCCGCGGGAAGCGTCGCCATCATTTTCGGCCTGCTCCTGCCTTGCCTATTGGGCTTTGCCGCGCTCGCCATCGAGGTGGGCTATTGGTACAGCGAGAAAAACAAGCTCCAGATCGCCGCCGACACCGCCGCCTATAGCGCCCTGGTTGCCTATGGCGTCGACGACGATCTCGACAAGGCCGTGGCGGTCGGCATTGCCCAGGCAAGGGCCTCGGGCTTTGCGGGGGCCGACGCGGACATAGAAATCCTCATCCCCTCCGAGGATGCGGCGCTCGGGCCCAATTCCTCCCGCGCCAATCTGATGGTCAATACCAGGCTGTTCCTCTCGAGCCTTTTTCTCGATACCGGCACGATCGACATCGGCGTAACCGCCTTTGCCACCATGGACGAGGTCAGCCAGTCCGCCCCCTGCATGCTGGCGCTCAAGCCCAACCAGTCGCGTTCCATCGTCATGGCCGCCAGCGTCCAGACCAATATGAATTGCGTGGTGGCAACCAATTCGGCGAGCAATGACGCGATCTGGGCCGAGGGCTCCGCCAGCCTCACCGCGACCTGCGCCAAAACGCCGGGCACCATCGGCACCAATGGCGGGGCCTGGGTCAACCTGACCGATTGCCCCGGCGGCTACGAGCGGCAGACCTCCAGCGATCCCCTGTCCGCCACCCCGTTCTGGGGCAGCTCCGCCATTCCCGATACCGGCTTTTTCGCCGATCAGGCCATATCGCAGGGGCGCTATGGCCTCGGCATGCCCGGGGGCAATATTCTGAAACCCGGCAAATACGGCAAGCAGGTGGAAATCGACGGCACCGTCACCCTCCTGCCCGGCATCTATTATTTCACTGCCGGCTTCCGCGCCGCCCCCGGCAGCCGCATCACCGGCGATGGCGTCACCATCTATCTCGACCAGAGCAAGGTGCTCGACATTGCCCAGAACGTTGCCTGGGATCTCAAGGCCCCGACCAGCGGACCCAGCCAGGGCATGGCCATCATGGGCGATCCCGCCCGGACCGGCGGCTCGGTGCGCCTGATCGGCATATTGGGCAATGTCGAGGGCGGCGTCTATTTTCCCAATCAGACCCTGTTGACCGAAAGCGGTCCGAACCTGGCCTCGGCGCGCTGCACCAGGGTCGTGGCCAGCACCATCGACATTCGCGGCAGCGGCACCGTCAACAATGACTGTTCTGCCGCAAGTGCGGGCGCCGGCGGCGCAAATGGCCGCGTGCGCCTTGCGAAGGGAACCGCCTGATGGCCGGTTTCCGCGCTTGCCTTGATGCCTATTGGCGCGATTGCCGGGCCAATGCCGCCGTCGAATTCGCCCTGCTCATGCCGTTCCTCCTCCTGCTCATCGCCGGCACTATCGATCTCGGACTGGGCTTTCAGGAAAAGGTAAAGCTGCAATCGGCCCTCAATTCGGGCATGCAGCATGTCATGCAGACCCAGGGCGCCGACATTGCCACGTCCCGCCAGGTCGTCGCCTATGGCCTTGGGGGAAACAGCGCTGCCGAGATCGAGATGCAAGCCTTCTGCCGCTGCGCCGGCAAGCCCGTCAGCTGCACGGCCAGCTGCGCCTCCGGCCTCGGCCGCTTTGCCGGCGGCAGTGTCTCCATGCCCTATAGGACGGCGATCTTCGCCCAGGACATGTCCATCAGCGCCAATTTCGAGGTCTATCTGGGTGAGGTCGAATGAGAGGGCCGCGCAAGGTCCTCGGGCACTTTTGCGCGCATCAGCGGGGCAGCGCCGCCGTCGAATTCGCCATCGTCATTCCGGTCTTCCTGCTCTGCGCCATGGCCCTGTTCCAGGTCGGCTTCGGGGTCTATGCGCATTCGACCATTTCGCGGCTGGCCGAAGACGGCCTGCGGCACCTGCTGTTCCAGCCCGACGACGAAACCGGGGCCCGGCAAGCCATCTTCGCCGCCATGAGCCACACCGCGCTCGACCCCGAACAGCTCACCATTTCCATGCGCGACCTGGAAACGCCCTACCGCCATATCGAGCTTCGTCTCGACTATCTCTTCCAGGTGCTCGGCCCCTTCCCCCTCCCCGAACGCGTCCCCCTCCACGCCGTCGTCATGGTCCCGATCGCCAGCGACTAGAGCGCTTTTTTTGTTCCGAACGCCGATGCATCAGCCCTCATGATGAGCTGCTGTGTAACGCAAAGCAACGAGCAACGAGGGCGTGGCACAAGGCCCATCCTGAACCTCGCCCCCCAGGCAAAACCCTCAACGCGTCTGGTTGGTAATAAAGGCGTCGAACGCCGCCAGCACCTGAGCGCGGATCCGGTCGGTCTCGATGAACAGTTCGTGCTTGGCCCCAGCAATGACCATATGCCGCCCATTGCGCAACCTGAGGCCCAATTGCTCCAGCGCCGGCGTCGACACGATCGTATCGCGCGCCGCCGCCAGCACCAGCAGCGGGATCTGCAGCCGCCCGGCAAAATCCTCGCGATTGGCCTCCACCATCGCCTTCATCGAGGCCGCCAGCCACCGGAAGCTCGGCGAGCCGATATAGAGCCCGTCATCGGCCCTGATGGTTTCCACCATGCGCATATAGCGCAGCATGTCCGACGTCAGCGGATTGTCGAGAAAACCCGCCTCGCTCGGCCGCCGGTCGCCCTTGCGCTTGAGCGGCACCGCGCCCAGCCCCAGAAAACTCAGCGTTTCGGCAAAGGCGCCAAAGCCGCCAATGCTGTGCTCCATGCCATGCAGGCACACCATGGGCGCCGAGAGAAAGACGCGGTCGAACATCATCCGGTCGCGCGTCGCCGCATAAAGCGAAGCCAGCCCCCCCATGGAATGCCCCACGAGATAAAAGGGCGGCGGACAGTCGGGCAGCAGGATTTCGGCATGAAATGTTCTGAGGTCAGTCCAATAATCGTCGAACCGATCCACATAGCCCACGGTGCGATTGCCGATCAGCCGGTCCGAACCGCCCTGCCCGCGCCAGTCAAAAGTCGCAACGGCAAAGCCGCGCGCCTGAAAGTCCGCGATCGTCTCAAAATATTTCTCGATATATTCCGTGCGCCCCTGCACCAGGCACACCGTGCCCCGATGCGGCCCGGCCGATTTGGGCCAGATGGCATAGCGCAGCTTTACCCGGTCGGGCGTCGTCACATAGCCTACCCGCACGCCCGCCGGCACCGGATTGGACGGAACGATGGCAAGTTTTGGACCACTGGGATCGACCGATGCGGTCACGACGCGCCTCCCCGATTTGTCGCCTGCAAAACCAATAGCGTCACGGAGTAAAGAAAAGCCAGCATTCCTGGCGGGAATGCTGGCCTTTTTGAGGGCGGGTCCGTACGGGGGGCGGATGACGGACCCACTGGGGCAAGACCGCAAGGCGGCCTCACGCTCTCGTTATGCCCCAATGAGCCTGAACGGGCCTGGACCGCTCCATTCATTTTCGGTTCAGTTTCTCCGCCCCCGTTTCGCCCCGCAGCGTGCCCCTACGCGATGCGGCACTTTCCCCTTGAAGGGGGAGGCTGGAAAGGGGCCCGGCAGACACATACGTCCGAATTCCCCCCTCCCCTTGAAGCCCCAAAACCTCTTCCTAAATATGTTGGGTCAGCCGGAAAGCCGGGGACACCGGCCTACCGAACGCCCGCTCGCCACATCTGGGAGCACTGCGGGAGGCGCCGGCATCGGCGTGCCGCAAGGCATCGCTTCAACCACGTTGCTCACTGGAGAATGTGAAAATGCAGACCATCGATTTTTCCCCCTTCTATCGCTCCACTGTCGGTTTTGACCGCCTGTTCAACCGTTTGGACACGCTGGGCGCCCAGGAAGCGAAATCCTACCCGCCCTATAATATCGAGCGCACCGGCGAAGATGCCTATCGCATCTCCATCGCCGTAGCCGGTTTCTCCAATGGCGACATCGCCATCGAAACCAAGGAAAACAGCCTCGTCGTCAAGGGCGCCAAGCCGGCCGAGACCGCCGACAGCAAGCGCGAATTCCTCCATCGCGGCATTGCCGAGCGCGCCTTCGAGCTGCGCTTCCAGCTGGCCGACTATGTCGAAGTTCAGGGCGCCACCCTCGAAAACGGCCTCCTGCACCTCGAACTGAAACGCGAACTGCCCGAAAGCAAGAAGCCCCGCACCATTGCGATCAATGGCGGCACCGCGACTATCGAAGACAAGTCGGTGAACTAACTCTCTAGTCTCCTCCCTGAGACGATGAAGGCGCGGTCCGCAAGGGCCGCGCCTTTGTTTTTACCCTCCTGAAGTGGCCCATGGAAGGCACCATTCATCACCCCCACCCGGCCGGCACCTCCCCTTTCAGGGTGAGGCTGGGAGGGGATGGATAAGCCACCGCCCTCGTGGTTTTCACCCCCTTCATGCGTGGAACGGAACGAGTCACACCCCCTGCCAGTTGAAGATGGACCGAGGCCCATACCCTCCAAAACTCAACCAGCGTCAGGATTTTTCCGATGAAAACCCCCGCCATCGCCCTCAAGGCCAATGCCAAGACCGCCGTGATCGACATTCTCAATGCCCGCCTCGCCGACACCATCGATCTCGCGCTCATCACCAAGCAGGCGCATTGGAACCTGAAGGGCCCCAATTTCATCGCCGTGCACGAAATGCTCGACCCCATGCGCGCCCAGCTCGACGGTCATGCCGATACCATTGCCGAACGCGTCGCCCAGCTCGACGGCATTGCCCTCGGCACCAGCCAGACCGTCGCCAAATCCAGCGCCCTCGCTCCCTATCCCACCGATATCCGCAAGACGGGCGATCACCTCAAGGCCCTTGCCGAGCGCTATGCCGCCCTTGCCAATCAGGTGCGCGAGGACATCGATGCGACCGACGAGGCCGGCGATGCGGATGCCGCCGACATCCTGACCGCCTTTTCCCGCGATCTCGACAAGAACCTGTGGTTTATCAAATCGCATCTCGAATAGGATTTGCCGCCCATTAACCATAAAAAGAGCGCATCACGGCGCGCTTTTGGCGTTTCTGCGCTCACAATCCTATTGTTTCCTACAGGCAAAATAGGAAAGTCCTATTTTTTGTGGCCTAACTTTGGTGAAAGCGCTTGCCCGCACTTTGGAATTATGCAAATGTGAAGAGGTTAGGGCAGTGCTTCTGTCCTATCTGACGCACCGCCCCGCTCTCCGCGGCAAGTGGCGCACGCTGGTTCGGCTGGACCGCTAGACGATAGCGGAAACGAACAGGCGGGACTAATATAGTCCGAATATGAGCGGCCATTTGGATGCAGCGCCGCTCCCCACGCATGGACGATTTGCTCATTCGAGCCGTACTTGGTACGACCCGCCCGAGCAACGCGCCCACAGAGGACCAAGACTGCATCCAGCGGGCCGGCACCGGCACCATCAGGATGCACACGACATAGCGAACCAAGCCCGGAAACGGGTGCGATCATTGAGCGAGGAATAAGATATGGCACACCAGCAGAACGGACAGATTTCTCCGGTCACCGCGAAAGCCAATACTCGCAAAACCACCCTGATCGCCGATGGCAAGCGTGTCCATAGCCGCCCCGAAGCCCAGGGTCTTTACGATCCCACGCAGGAACATGACGCCTGCGGCATTGGCATGATCGCCAATATCAAGAACAAGCCCAGCCACGAAGTGGTCGAAAAGGGTCTCGAAATCCTCGAGAACCTCGAACACCGCGGTGCCGTGGGTGCCGATCCCCTGATGGGCGACGGCGCCGGCATCCTGGTGCAGACCCCGCATGCCTTCTTCGAAAAGGTCCTGCCCTTCGCCCTGCCGGAAAAGCACCACTATGCCGTGGTGATGATCTTTTATCCCAACATTGTCGAGCTGCGCGATCGCTGCGCCGCCGCCGTCCGCGCCTGCCTCGAACAGGAAGGCATGACGCTCCTCGGCGAGCGCGTCGTCCCCACCAACAACAAGAAGCTCTCGGAAGGCGTCATCGCCACCCAGCCGATCATCGAGCAGATGATCGTCGCCCGCCCCGAAGGCCTCACCCTCGACGAGTTCGAGCGCAAGCTCCTGATCGTGCGCAAGGTGATCTCCAACACCGTCTATGCCCAAGTCCCCGAAAGCAACGGCGACAACGGCTTTTACGTCGTCTCCATGTCGGCGCGCACGCTCGTCTATAAGGGCATGTTCCTTGCCGACCAGCTCGGCGCCTTCTATCCCGACCTCCATGACGAGGCCTTCGAAAGCGCCATCGCCCTCGTGCACCAGCGCTTTTCGACCAACACTTTCCCAAGCTGGAAGCTGGCCCACCCCTACCGCATGACCACGCACAATGGTGAAATCAACACCATCCGCGGCAACGTCAACTGGATGGCGGCCCGCCAGGCTTCCGTGCACTCGAAGTACTTTGGCGACGACATTTCCAAGATCTGGCCGATCTCCTATGAAGGCCAGTCGGACACGGCCTGCTTCGATAACGCGCTCGAATTCCTCGTGCGCGGCGGCTATCCGCTGCCCCACGCAGCCATGATGCTGATCCCGGAAGCCTGGGCCGGCAATCCGCTGATGGATGAAAAGCGCCGCGCCTTCTACCAATACCATGCCTCCCTCATGGAACCCTGGGACGGCCCCGCCGCCATGTCCCTCTCGGACGGCCGCTATGTCGTTGCGACCCTCGACCGCAATGGCCTGCGCCCGGCGCGCTATCTCGTGACCAAGGAAGGCCATGTGGTCCTCGCCTCGGAATCGGGCGTCCTGACCATTCCCGACGAGGACATTGTCGAGCGCTGGCGCCTGCAGCCGGGCCGCATGCTGCTCATCGATCTTGAACAGGGCCGCATCATCTCCGACGAAGAGATCAAGGCGACCCTCGCGACCGCCAATCCCTATGCCGATTGGCTCGCCCGCACCCAGATCGTCCTTGAAGACCTGCCCGCCGTCGCCCCCAAGGCGCCCGAACCGACCGAGGCCCTCCTCGATCGCATGCAGGCCTTTGGCTATACCCAGGAAGACATCAAGCTCCTGATGGCGCCCATGGCCACCACCGGCCAGGAAGCCGTCGGCTCGATGGGCACGGACACGCCGATCTCAGCGCTCTCCAACAAGTCCAAGCTGCTTTATACCTATTTCAAGCAGAACTTCGCGCAGGTCACCAACCCGCCCATCGATCCGATCCGCGAGGAATCGGTGATGAGCCTCGTCTCCTTCATCGGTCCGCGTCCCAACCTCTTCGATCTCGAAGGTCTCTCCACGGTCAAGCGCCTCGAAGTGCGCCAGCCGATCCTGACCAATGAGGATCTCGAAAAGATTCGCGGCATTGGCGAAATCGAGACCAATCAGTTCAAGACCAAGACGCTCGACATCACCTATCCCGCCGCCGACGGCGCGGCCGGGATGGAAGCGGCAATCGATGCTCTCTGCCAGGCGGCCGAGGAAGCCGTGCGCGGCGAATACAACATCATCATCCTCTCCGATCGCCTGATCGCAGCGGATCGTCTCGACATCCCGACGCTGCTGGCCCTCGCCGCCGTGCACCATCACCTCATCCGCAAGGGTCTGCGCACCTCGACCGGTCTTGTGGTCGAAACCGGCGAAGCCCGCGAAATCCACCACTTCGCCATGCTGGCCGGCTATGGCGCCGAAGCCATCAACCCCTATCTCGCCTTCGAAGCGCTGCAGGCTCTCCACGCCGAAGGCAACTATCCCGAAGAAGTCTCGGCCGACGAAGTGGTCTACCGCTATATCAAGTCGGTGGGTAAGGGCCTCCTCAAGGTCATGTCCAAGATGGGCATTTCCACCTACCAGTCCTATTGCGGCGCCCAGATTTTCGACGCGGTCGGCCTCAACTCCGATTTCGTGAAGAAGTATTTCTTCGGCACCGCCACCTCGATCGAAGGCGTCGGCCTCAGGGAAGTGGCCGAGGAAACCGTGCGCCGTCACGCCGAAGCCTTTGGCGACGATGTGGTGCTCAGGAAGGCGCTCGATATCGGCGGCGAATATGCCTATCGCATCCGTGGCGAAAAGCACGCCTGGAGCCCCGATGTCGTCGCCGATCTCCAGCACGCCGTCCGCACTTTCGAGGAAAGCCCGGAAACCGCGCAGGACCGCTATAACAGCTTTGCCGAACGGGTGAATTCGGGCGAAAACGGCTACCTTGCCATTCGCCACCTCTTCGACATCAAGCCGCTTGGGCCCGAAGTCCCGCTCGAAGAAGTCGAAAGCGCCGCGACAATCGTCAAGCGCTTCGTCACCGGCGCCATGTCCTTCGGCTCGATCAGCCGCGAGGCGCATACGACGCTCGCCATCGCCATGAACCGGATCGGCGGCAAGTCGAACACCGGCGAAGGCGGGGAAGAGCCCGATCGCTACAAGCCTCTGGCCGACGGTTCGCAGAACCCGCTGCGCTCCGCCATCAAGCAGGTCGCTTCCGGCCGTTTCGGCGTCACCACCGAATATCTGGTCAATGCCGACCAGATCCAGATCAAGGTCGCGCAGGGCGCCAAGCCCGGCGAAGGCGGCCAATTGCCCGGCCACAAGGTCGATTGGGTCGTCGCCAAGACGCGCCACTCGACGCCGGGCGTCGGCCTCATCTCCCCGCCGCCGCACCACGACATCTATTCCATCGAAGATCTCGCCCAGCTCATTTACGATCTGAAGAACGTCAATGAACAAGCCGACATCTCGGTCAAGCTAGTCTCGGAAATGGGCGTCGGCACGGTTGCGGCCGGCGTTGCCAAGGCCCGCGCCGACCACATCACCATTTCCGGCTATGATGGCGGCACCGGCGCTTCGCCCCTGACCTCGCTCAAGCATGCCGGCGGCCCCTGGGAAATCGGGCTCGCCGAAACCCATCAGACCCTGGTCCTCAACCGCCTGCGCAGCCGCGTGAAGTTGCAGGTTGACGGTGGTTTGAAGACCGGTCGCGACGTGCTCATCGGTGCCCTTCTCGGCGCCGACGAATTCGGCTTCTCGACCGCACCGCTGATCGCGGCCGGCTGCATCATGATGCGCAAGTGCCACCTCAACACCTGCCCGGTCGGCGTTGCGACGCAAGACCCGGTGTTGCGCAAGCGCTTCAAGGGCACGCCCGAACACGTCATCAACTACTTCTTCTTCATCGCCGAAGAACTGCGCGGTCTGATGGCGGCAATGGGTGCGCGCACGCTCAACGAACTTGTCGGCCGTTCCGACCTCCTCGATCAGCGCCGCGCCGAGGGCCAGTGGAAGAGCGAAGGCATCGACCTTGCAAAAGTCTTCTACAAGCCCGAACCCCTCGGCGGCGACACGCTCTACCACTCCGAGAGCCAGAACCATCACCTCGAAGCCGTGCTCGACCGCAAGCTCGTGGAACTTGCCAAGCCCGCTCTCGAAGAGGGCAAGCCGGTGCAGATCGAACTCCCGATCCGCAGCCGCGACCGCTCGGCCGGCGCCATGCTTTCGGGCGCGCTCGCCAAGAAGTATGGTCACGAAGGCCTGCCCGAGGACACGGTGTCGATCACCCTGCGCGGCACGGCCGGCCAGGCCTTTGGCGCCTTCCTTGCCAAGGGCATTTCCATCGACATGATCGGCGACGCCAATGACTATGTCGGCAAGGGTCTTTCCGGCGGCCGCATCGTCGTCCGTCCGTCCGACAAGGTGTCCTTCGATCCAACCAAGTCGATCATCGTCGGCAATACCGTGCTCTACGGCGCCATCAAGGGCGAGGCCTATTTCCGCGGCATTGCCGGCGAACGCTTCGCCGTGCGCAACTCGGGTGCCATCGCCGTTGTCGAAGGCACGGGCGACCATGGCTGCGAATATATGACCGGCGGTCTCGTCGTCGTCATCGGCCCCACCGGCCGCAATTTTGCGGCCGGCATGTCGGGCGGCGTCGCCTATGTGCTCGACGAAGACGAAACCTTCCGCTCGCGCTGCAACCTCGCCATGGTCGATCTCGAACCGGTCGTGGAAGAAGAAGAACTGATGCAAAAGCTCCACCATCATGGCGGAGACCTCGAATGGCATGGCCGCGTCGATATTTCAGGCGACATGACCAAGCACGACGACGAGCGCCTGCATCAGCTCATCTCGAACCACCTGCACTATACCGGTTCGACCAAGGCCAAAGAGATCCTCGACAACTGGGTCGAAATGCGCCCGAAATTCGTAAAAGTCATGCCGGTCGAATACCGCCGCGCCATCCTCGAAATGGAACGCAAGCGCTCGTCTGGCGCACATGTGGCTGCTGAGTGATGAACCGCATCCGTCTCAGCACGGCTGCACTGACCTTTGCCATCGCCCAGAGTTTCTTTAACTCTCCGGCGATGGCCGAGGTGCGAGAAGTCGTTATCGTAGGAACGTTCCGAACGCCTTCGGGTAAGTTGGAAGACCTCATCTACGAGACGAACGCCGAATATTTTGGCTGCCGGGTCCAGATACCGAGACTGAAGCTCAATATGCAGCTCCAGATACAGGGTTACGTTGAGACCCAGGGCTGGATGTTGCAGGATGCGCGATGCGCCTTCCGCACCAAGGCTGGCGTTATCGAGGAGTTTGACACGCGATGACGACGGTAGAAATCCAGATGTTTGCCAAACCGGCAAGCAAGAGCACGGCGATCGGCATAAAGAGGGCGCTGAAGTCTACGGTTTTGGTTGCAGGCCTGCTCACAGCCGGCATTGCTACTGCCGAGGCAGCTGAGATGTATGTTATCCAGCTGAGCTACAAGAACCGCTGGGATCGTGCCTTTGACGTGCACTTTGCGCCGCCCGGCGGGTTTGGGCAAAGCCAGTGCAAACAGTCGCTTCAAAAAGCCATCGATGAATATGGCCCTGACCTTAATGCCGCTTTCAAGAGAAATTACGGCACTGACATTCCACCCGGCCAGACATTCAATTTGAAAACTTCGGGTTGAGGGCTGGGCAATGTTGAGATTTTTGTCCCTGACGGTGCTTCTACTCACGGCGACGATGACGCCTGCACTCGCCGCGCCTGAGGCCGCCGTGGTCCTGAACTACCGTCTGCCGGATGGTTCGACCAAATCGCTGCTCTTCACGGTGCCAGCAGGCCTCAGCCTGGCCGATTGCCGGAGCAGTTATCGTGATCAACTTCCGACCTTCAAGCGTCAGGTCGAAGCCATGAAAATTCCGGAGTTCGCCGGTGCC
>DATMSG010000241.1:0-5476 GCA_035565515.1 Devosia sp. | reverse complement strand
ATCGAAGTGCTTGCGCCTATTTCCAGGTAAAGGCGCGCGTCACTGCGTAGTTGAACACCGAACTCATGATGGCGCCCGAAAGACCAGCCACAAAGGTTTGGTGGTCCCATTGGTAGATCGCGTTGGCGACCGAAATATTGGCGATGCCACCCAGCGCGCAGATCGCGCAAAAACTCAAAAAGCCGGTGATCAACCGCGTGCCCTTCAGCTTGCGATCGGCATAGGTCAGGTTGTTGTTGAGCACGAAATTCCAGGCCATGGCGATCAGCGTCGCCGCGATCTGTGAAATCAGGAATTCCGTCGTCTGCGACACGACCTCGCCCTGGATCAGCACCGAGGTGAAGAACCACAGCGTTGCCAGATGCACGACGACCCCGGTGCCGCCAACCAGGCCAAAGAGCAGAAAGCTCGGTGGCAAGGCCCCGCCGGTCATTTTCGAAACCCATAGACCCAGATACTGGATCACGATCAACGGGTTCATCTTGCTCTCGCCGGCATGGCGCGGGCGGAACCTATAGGGCACTTCGGCGATTTTCAGCGGCTTGCCCATGCGGGCCGAGGTCACGATCAGGTCGATCAGAATCTTGAACCCGTCGCTGGCCAGCTTTGGCGCCGCTTCCAGCGCCGCATCGCGGCGCATCAGGAAAAATCCGCTCATCGGATCGCTGACGGCCTGTCCGGCAATCATGCCGGCGAGGCGATTGGCCAGATTGCTGCCCGAAAGCCGCGTCTGGCTGAGGCCGTCGCCGGCCGACCCGCCTTCGGCAAAACGCGAGCCGACGACGAGATCGGCGCCGTTCAGCGCCTCGGCCAGCATTTTTGGCAAAATGGTTTCGTCATGCTGGTGGTCGGCATCGATGACCGCGACATAGGGCGCGGCCGTTACCGCCATGCCCTCGATACAGGCCGAGGCCAGGCCACGCCGCCCAAAGCGCCGGACGCAGCGGATATTGGCATAGACCCGGCTCAACTCGTTGACGACATCGGCCGTGCCATCGGGACTATTGTCATCGACGACGATCATTTCCCAGGCCGTGTCGCCCAGCGCCAGCGCGACCTTTTCATAAAGCAACTCGATATTGCCCCGCTCATTATAGGAGGGGACGATAACGGCGAGCTGCGGGGGGCGGAAATTGGTATGAAGTGCGACACTGGCTTCTTGGATAGGGCCGTTCGACATTTTCTTGAGCACTCTGGCTACGGGCATCCCTTTAAAAGCACGACACGCACTTAAAGTTGCGTGGGATAGATTTCATGGCAGGGTTGCACGCCACGCAGGTGTAGCCACCCGCGCTTTATGCCAATCCAAACGTTCCCATCATGGCCGGAGGCGCCGTGTATTCACCCAATGCCGATTTCAGGCAGGACAGACCCACCGCACTGATCCTGCTTTTGCCGCTCGCTTTCGTCCTCAGCGGCACACTGATCCGCTTTCTCGCTTTCCGCTATGCCCAGCCCGATACCGAATGGACGCAATATTTCGGCGCGCTCTGCCGCTGGGATTGCACCTGGTATGTCCGCATGGCCGAAACCGGCTACGACACTTTTCCGGTGCCCTCGCGTGTCAATGCCGGCAATTGGGCATTCTTCCCCTTCTATCCGATGCTTGTCGGATTGATCGGCAAGCTTGTCCCGCTGCCCACCATTGTCCTGGCAAGCCTTCTCTCCACCGCCACCGCCTATGCCGCCGTGGTCCTCGCCTGGCCGCTGCTGGGCCGGAGCATCCGCGCCTATGCGCTCTATGCCGCCTTCATGCTCTCCGGCCCGCTCTCGTTCTATTTCACCACCTTCTTTACCGAGGTGATGTTCGTTCTGCTGACGACCCTGGTTTTCCGCTTTCTCGGCCGGTCCGATTATCTCGGCGCCGCGGCGGCATCGGCTCTGCTCTCGGGCACCCGCATCGTCGGCGTCTTTGCCTCGCTCTCCATCGGTATCAGGGCCTTGATGGATTATCGGCAGGAAAAGGGCACCTGGCGCGGCATTGCCGGGGGCCTGCTCGGCCAGCCCAGACTGGTGCTCGCCATCTTCATTTCGCCGCTCGGCTTTTTCACCTATATGGCCTTCCTCAATTACTGGATCGGCGATGGCCTCGCCTTTAGCCATACCCAGCGCGCCTGGGGCCGCCAGATTGCCAATCCCCTCACCTATCTGTGGGAGGGCCTCGTCAATTGGCCCGACAATGGCGCCCTGGTGAGCAATTCGCAGATCCTGGCGCTCGCCGCCGTCGCCGGTCTCGCCATCACCGCGGTGCTGGCCTGGCGCAAACAATGGCCGGCGGTTGTCTTCTGCCTCTTCTGCATCGTCATTCCGCTCGCCGCCGGTCTTGCCTCCATGCTGCGCTTCATGGCCGGCATGGCACCGATCACCATCACGGCGGCAACGCTTCTGGGCAAAAACCGCGCGATCTTTTCCATCAGCCTGATCGGCCTGATCGCCGGGGCCTGGTTCGTCACGCTCGCTTGGCTGGGAGGCAATATTGCGCTTGTCTGATCGCTCCCCCCTGGCACTCGGCGCCTATGCCCTCGCCGCCATTCTCGCCCTCTTCGAGCTGGCCGTGCTCTGGCAGGGCCTGCACCCCACTGTCTCGGCCGACTATCGTGCCTATTATATCGACCGCACCACCACCTGCCTGCCGCAACCGGTCAGTGGTGCCTATGTGTTGGGAACGGAGCTGAATTTCCGCTCGGAAGGCGACGAAACGCGCGAACTGCGCCCCTGCGGCTGGGAGGGTCCGGCCGGAGACGGCACGCATTCGATCGGCCAAACCTCACGCCTGCGCTTTGCTGTTGGCACAACCGGCCCGCTCACCCTGATGCTGGAATTGACCGGCGTCACCCTGCCCGGCCCTGCCCGGCAGCGCGTCCGCATCTCCGCCAATGGCGAGGACATCGGCGAGATCGCCGTAACGCCCGACAAGACCGAGCGCTTTACTGTCCCAATCCCGGCAACTGCTTTGGATGACGATGGCTTTGTCGATATTAAACTCGACTATCCCGACGCCATCTCGCCGGGCAAGCGGGTCGCCAACACCTATTGGCGCTCGGTAAAACTCACGGCCGCTTCGCTCAGTCCGGCCGTACCGGACTGAGCGGCGAAATCACTCGGAGGCGCCTTCGACCATGCCGAGGGCCGACATATAGAGTTCGAGCAGGGCTTCCTGCTCCATGCGCTCATTGGCATCCTGCTTGCGGATCGTCACGATCTTGCGCAGAATCTTGGTGTCAAAACCGTTGCCCTTGGCTTCGGCATAGATTTCCTTGATGTCAGCCGCGATCGCGGCCTTTTCTTCTTCCATCCGCTCGATGCGCTCGATAAAGGCGCGGAGCTGGTCCTGGGCGACGCTGTCTTCGACGGCCATCGTAAACCTCTTTTTGTTCTGGCTGTCTTGAACCCTATGGGCTCGTTCGGTTCAAGCCCTTGACTGGCCGATTCTTTGGAGATCGTCCCATTGCATGCCCGCAATTCGGTCAAATCCAGTCATTAGCCATTGACCCGACTTGTCGCATCGGCTCAAACACTCCCGGTATCTCCCATGACCAATGGCCCGCTCTTGCACCGCTTCTGCCTCGGCTCGACGCTTTTGCCGCTTCTCGCTTGTGGCTTTTTTTTAGCCCCGGCCGCGCCGGCCTATGCCGATCTGCGCATTTGCAACGAGACCGCCAATATTCTCTCCGTGTCGCTGGGCTATCGCGCCGAGCGGGGCTGGATGAGCGAGGGCTGGTGGCAAACTCCGCCCGGCGATTGCCGCATCCTTTATCAGGGCGACCTGCAACGGCGCTTTTATTATCTCTATGCCGTCGACGATATCGGCGGCGGCGCCTGGGACGGCCAGGTGTTCATGTGCACGCGTGACGAAACCTTCACAATATTCGGGGTTGAGGATTGCCTCGCGCGGGGCTATGAGCGCACCGGGTTCTTTGAAATCGATACCCAGAACCGGACGGACTGGACGCTGCAGCTGACCGAAAGCGCGGGCGCACCCAATGTGGTCGGTCCGGACGCCGGTGAAGATCTCGAAGAGCCAGCCTTCCTGGTTGACCCCGATAATAATGCCGATCAGGTGGTACCCCTTCCGCCACCACCACCAGACAGACAGAGCACGGAAACGCAATGAGACGGATCAGACGCGCGAAGATCCTCGCCACCCTCGGGCCCGCAAGCAACGAGGAAAAGATGATCGAGGAGCTGGCCAAGGCCGGTGCGGACGTATTCCGCATCAATATGAGCCATGCCAGCCACGAGCTTCTGCATCAGACCGTTGCGCGCATCCGCAATGTGGAAGCGCGCCTCAAGCATCCGCTCGGCGTGCTGGTCGATCTGCAGGGCCCCAAACTCCGCGTCTGGAAGTTTGCCGAGGGTTCCGTCAACCTGGTCCAGGGCCAGAAGTTCACGCTCGACAGCGACAAGAACGACAACGGCAATGCCGAGCGCGTCTACCTGCCGCATCCCGAAATCATCGAAAGCGTCTCCGTCGGCGACCGCCTCCTTTTGGACGATGGCAAGCTCCAGCTCAAGGCGACTAAAGTCGGAGGCGGCGTCATCGAGACCGAAGTGGTCTATGGCGGCAAGCTCTCGGACAAGAAGGGCGTTTCCCTGCCCGATACGCTGCTGCCGACCGGCGCCCTCACCGAAAAGGACCATGCCGACCTCCTCGAAGGCCTCAAGGCCGAGGCCGACTGGATCGCCCTCTCCTTCGTGCAGCGCCCCGAAGACATTATCGACGTGCGCAAGATCGTTCAGGGCCGCGCCGGCGTCATGGCCAAGATCGAAAAGCCCCAGGCCATCGATCGTCTCGAAGAAATCGTGAAGCTGTCGGATGCCATCATGGTCGCCCGTGGCGATCTCGGCGTCGAACTGCCGCTCGAAACCGTTCCGGGCCTGCAAAAGCGCATGATCCGCATGTCTCGCCGCTATGGCAAGCCGGTGGTCGTAGCAACGCAGATGCTCGAATCCATGATCACGGCGCCCGTTCCGACCCGCGCCGAAGTCTCCGACGTGTCCATCGCCGTCTTCGAAGGCGCCGACGCGGTCATGCTCTCGGCCGAATCTGCATCGGGCCAGTACCCGATCGAAGCCGTCGCGACCATGAACAAGGTGGCTGTTGCCGTCGAAAGCGACGCCAATTACCGCAACATCATCCGCGCCGCGCAGACCGAACCGGAAGCAACCGCTGCCGACGCCATTTCGGCAGCGACCCGCCAGGTCGCCGAAACGCTCGATCTGGCCGCCATCGTCACCTATACGGCTTCGGGCTCGACCGGCATCCGTGCGGCCCGCGAGCGGCCCTCCAAGCCCATCATCGTGCTCTCGCCCAATATGCGCACCATTCGCCGCATGTCGGTCGTCTGGGGCGTGCATTGCGTGCAGACCGAAGACGCCGTGAGCCTTGAAGACATGGTCGATCGCGCCTGTGTCATCGCCTATCAGGAATGCTTTGCCCGCCCCGGCGACCGCATCGCCATCACCGCCGGCATAG
>DATMSG010000240.1:0-11492 GCA_035565515.1 Devosia sp. | reverse complement strand
AAGTCGAACTCGCGTCTCTCGTGCCAGATTCTCTGCTCTGACGAGCTCGATGGGCTCAAGCTGACCCTGGCGCCGAGCGCCGCGAAAGACGAGTGATCCGTCGAAAATCCCAGTAGACCTCACCCTGAGCCTGTCGAAGGGCGAGGGCGTGGTAACCGGGGCGCCAGACCTGGTGGTTCGAGGCTAGGCTGCGCTCCGCGCCACACCAAAAGCTCTTCGGTGCATCAGTTCGGGCCGGGCTTCCCCGCGTCCTGCGTCACCTTTACCAGTTCGGGAATGAAATCCCGGACGGTCGGCTGCGGCAGCGTATCGAAAGGCAGGGGGCGGACGACGCGCATGGCGGCGATGCCGACGCGAACGGTCATCAAACCATTGACCACACCTTCGCCGAGCCGGGCGGAGAGTTTTGCGGCAAGACCCTGGCCGATAAGCTGTTCAACGACGCCATCGGTGAGCACCAGACCACCCGTTACGGCAAGATGGGCCAACACGGCTCCGGTCAATCGCCAGAAGCCGAAAAAGCCCGGCCGGGCGCCGTAGAGCGCCGCGATTGCTCCAGCCAGCCGCACGCTTTCATAGATCACGAAGGCCACATCGATCAGCGCCCGGGGGGACACGGCCGTCACCAGCGCCACGCGACGCGCGGAAGCCGCCGTCAGCGCCTTGGCACGGGCGTCGAGCGGCGCCATCAGGCTGCGTTCGGCGAGGGTAGTGATTTCCGTGCCATCGAAGAGATGCGGCAGGTTGGTTTTCACGACCTCGCGGCTGCGGGCCATGTCGGGCCGGTCGGCATAAATGCCTTCGAGACGTTCGGCGACGTGATGGGCCAGCTTCTGGTCATTGTCGCGATGGGCGCGGGCGGCGTCGGCCTTGAGGGCGTCGAGGACGCGCAGGCGCCGAAGGGCGAAGATTTCCCGCGCCACCAGCGCGAGCACGGCGATGACAAAGGCGCCGAGCACGCCGAGGCCCGCCCAGCCGAGCCATTCATAGCGGGCAAAAAGGTCGCGGATCAGCCGGTCGGCCGCCAGGGCGAGGCCGGCGGAAACGAGAATGCCGCCCGCAGTCCAGGCGATGCGGCCGATCCAGCCCATACGCCGTGGCAGCGGTGCGATCAGGTCCGGCTCGGCATCGGGTTCGAACGAGGTGTCGACGATTTCGGCCTCGGCGGGCGTAAAGGCGCGCGGAATGCGGACGGGCGTCGCCGTCTCGTCCTCGTTTCGGGTCGGGCGGGCAATGGGACGCTTCATGCCATCCAGTCTCCGATGAGGTAATCGAGCGCGCGGTCGAACCGAATATGCGGCAGCACCGCTTCGCCATCCGCATTGGCCTCGAGTTTTTGCGGCGGGGTGAAGCGCAGGAAGTTCAGCGCGACGGGCTGGCCATTCTCGAACAGTGAATCCGGACGTTCCGGCAAGTCACCGGGAAACAAGGCGATTTCGGTTTTGCCGTCATAGACCGTGCCATCCAGTTCCTCGCCGGCCTGCGGCGTGCCGATCAGCGTCGGCAGCGTCTCGCCCCCTTCGCGGATCGTACCTTCGCTGGTGGCGCGAATGGCGGCGAGGGCGAGAGATTTCGTTTCGGCCCCGGCAAAGCGCGCCCGCTTGCCGGCATTGCCGACCAGGCGATTGAGAATGGCTTCGAGCCGATCGTGACTTGTGTGATGCACATGATCCGCCTTGGTCGCGGCGAACAGAATGCGGTCAATGCGGCGGCTGAAGGGGCGGAGCAGGGGATTGGCCTCGCCCTGGCGGAAACAGGCGAGAACGGCCGTCAGCGCGGTTTCGAGGTCGGCGACGGCGGCGGGGCCGGTATTTAGCGCGCGCAGCGTATCGACCAGCACCACCTGCCGGTCGAGCCGGGCAAAGTGATCGCGGAAAAAGGGGCGGATCACCTGCGCCTTATAGGCCTCATAGCGGTTTTCCAGCATGGCATAGAGGCTATTGCCGCGGATCGGTTTTTCCGGCCGCGGCAATGGCGCGAATGTCAGGGCTGGCGAGCCTTCGAGATCCCCCGGCAGCAGGAAGCGGCCCGGTGGCAAGGTGGACAGCGCGCCATGCTCGCGGCTGCGGCGCAGATAGGTGGTGAAGGCCGAGGCCAGCCGTTCGGCGTCGGGATCGTTCGCGTCTTTCAGCACATCGGTGCTGTCCAGTTCGGACAGGAAAGTCGCCGCCTCATCCGCATGTCCCGGCTGCCGCGCGCGCTCCAGCGCTTCTGCGCTCCATTCGGCAAAACTTTTACCGAGCAGCGGAAGGTCGAGGAGCCATTCGCCGGGATAGTCGACGATGTCGAGATTGAGCGTGGCGGGGCCCGAAAATCCGGCCCACCATTTGGCCGACTGGAATTTGAGAACGATCCGGAGCTGCGAAATCCGCCGGGTGCTTTCCGGCCAAGTCGCCATTTTCCCCGTCAACGCCGCCATATGCTGCTCATAGGCAAAGCGCGGAATGGTGGCGTCGGGATATTCGGCGAGCTTTGCCCCGATGAACCGGCCCTCGGCCAGCGGCGAAAAGCCGGGCAGGCGGCCCTGGGTGAGAAGATTATGGATCAGCGCGGTAATGAAAATCGTCTTGCCGGCCCGGCTGAGACCAGTCACCCCCAGCCGCAGGGTCGGCGTGAGAACCCCCGTGGCGCTGTCGGCAAGGTTGGCAAGGGCAATGCCCAGCTCGTCGGTGATGGTGGTGGGCGGTTGCGGCAAAGCTCATTTCCCCATGCGTCCCTGCAAGTTAGGGACTGGGGGGCCTTTTGCAAGGGCGGAGGCGGCGCCGGCGCGCCGCCTCGAAAATCTTATTTGCCGATCTCGCCGAGATCGTATGGCGTCGTCTGGTAGATTTCGTTGATCCAGTTCTGGAACAGCAGATGGGCGTGGCTGCGCCAGCGGTTCTCCGGCTCCAGTGACGTGTCGCCATTGGGGAAGAGATTGGCGGGCGCCACCGGATTGAGCCCGGCCTTGAGGTCGCGCTCATATTCGTCGGCCAGCGAGCGGTTGTCATATTCCAGGTGATTGAGGAAATAGACCGATTTTCCCGACTTTTCGCCGAGCATGCATAGGCCGATATCGCTGTCCACCAGCACTTCGAGATCATCGCCGATGCTCGTCCGGTCGATATCATTGTAGCGCGAGACCGGGATCATCGGACTATCGGACATGCCGCGAAGGAAGGGCGATCGCGGATTGACGATGCGATGGCGATAGACGCCAAAGGCCTTCTCCGCCATGCGGTAGCGCTTTGCGCCGTGGAAATGGTGCAGCGCCGCCTGCGCGCCCCAGCAGATGAACATGGTGTGGTGCACATTGGTGCGCGTCCACGCCATGATTTCCAGCATCTCGTTCCAGTAGCGCACGTCCTCGAACGGGATATGGGCGATGGGTGCGCCGGTGACGATAAAGCCGTCGAACTTGCGTTCCTTCACCTCTTCCCAGGTCTGGTAGAAGGTTTTCAGATAGTCTTCGGACGTATGCTTGGATTGATGCTCGGTGATGCGCACGAGCGAGAGGTTGATCTGCAGCGGCGTGGCGCCGATCAGGCGCGAAAACTGCGTCTCGGTGCGTTCCTTGTTCGGCATCAGGTTGAGAAGGCCGAATTCGAGCGGGCGAATATCCTGCCGCGAGGCGCGGCTGGTATCCATGACATTGACACCCTCGTCTTCGAGGATTTTGCGGGCAGGCAGATTATCGGGAATGCGAATAGGCATGTGAGCCTCTGGAAGGGCAGGAAAAGCGGTTTTCAGGCGTGTGGCGCGTCCCCTCGGGGCACGCGCTATCGCATTCGCTTTTCGATGGCTGCGGCGACCAGATCGACGAATTCATCCCCGTCGCGCACCATGGCCAGGTCTGAAGCCTCGACCGTATAACCAAAATTGTCCGCCAGCGCCTGATAGCGCGGCAGACGGTTGTGCAGCAGCGCCTCAAAACCCCAGGCGCCGAACTTCGCAGGATCGACGTCGTCGTCTTGGCTGATGTCGTTCATCTTCTTGAATTCGGCCCATTTCTCGACGAGGAAGGCCGGCCGGTAATACATCGGCTTGGGGCTTTGCTTGAAGCGGCGCACCAGTTCGGCGGCGTCCTTGTCGGTGCCGCGAATATAGAGCAGCAGCGTATTGTCCGCGAGCGTCTTCACCACCGGGTCTTCGGCGTTCTCGTGGTCGATCACCTCGATCAGCGAGCCACCGGTATCGGCGATGAAATCATCGTAGCCATAGAGCGCCTTGGCGCGGTCGATGAAGTGGCGGACATCGAGCAGGGCGGAAATTTCCGCCACGCGATGCTGTTCCTGCCGGCGCTGATATTCGCCAAGCGGCAGGCCGCCGAGTTGGGGATCGCCGGGCGTGCCGAGATAGCTCGAAAGCGGGTCGAGATTGTCGAAGGTGATGTTGGACGAGATATAGATCGAGTCCGAGCGCAGGAGCTGGGCCAGGAACGGCACCTTCATGGCCTCGGCCTTGAAATTGTCGACGATGTATTCGCCCATGTGGCGCGTGCCGATGCGATAATCGACCGAATAGTGGAACCAGCGATTTTTGCGCAAAAGGTTCGACAGCCGCGTCTTGCCCACGCCGGCCATGCCAAAAACCGTCACGGCGCGGCGCGGCGCATTGATGAACTGGTCGGGCGTTTCAAACAGCATGTTTCTGGCTTCTCAAGTCGGGCAGGCTTTAGAGCAATACCGGTAATTACACAAGGTTGTGCAGGTATTTGCGCGGCCCTGCCGACCCCTTTTCAGGGGCGAGCGGCAATTCTCCCGGCCCTCATCGTTCGCAATACGGCGTAGCAGCGCGGAGGCGGCATTTTTTTCCATGTGCCGCGTCCTTTTCTGCCGGGCGGCAGGCCAGGGTGCACGCTCCTGAGTCAAAAACATCAGTGAATTCATATATTTAACAAGTTGGCATTGCCCTTGCATTGCTAGGGGCAAACAGGCGCTTGCCTCGTCTTTTGGGGAACTGGAGTTTTAAATGGGTATTTTTGGCGCTCTTCAAAGTGCGGTGTCCGGCCTCAAGGCCCAGTCGCATGCCATGGAGAACATTTCGGGCAATATCGCCAATTCGCAGACGATTGGCTACAAGCGGATCGACACCAGCTTTGTCGATATGATCCCAGATGCGCCCGTCAAGCAGCAGATTGCCGGCGCGGTGTCTTCCTATTCGCGCTCGATGAATACGCTGCGCGGCGACATCCAGAATGCCGACACCGAAACCTACATGGCGCTCAACGGCTCGGGCTTCTTCGTCGTTGAAAAGGGCGATGGTTCGGGTGGCACCTTCTACACCCGCCGTGGCGATTTCGACATCGACCGTAACGGCTATCTCGTCAATGGCGCGGGCTATCGCCTGACCGGCCTCGGCATGGATAATGGCGTGGTTACCGGTTCGGTCGCCCAGGCCGTCAAGATCGACAATTCCTTCCTGCCGGCCAAGCGCTCCACCACGATCAACTACCAGCTCAACCTGCCGCAGACGCCGAAGACGGCGAGCTATGTCTCGACCACGCCGGGCAGCGAACTGCTCAAGCCCTGGAGCTATTCCGGCGACGTGATGGGTTCGCCCGTTGCGCCCAAGATCACCGGCACGCCGGTCGCGCCGACCACCATTCCCGCGTATGGCTACGGCAATATTGCGACAGGTTCGGCCCTTGCCTCGACCATTGTTGGCGGCACCGATTCCCTGACGATCACTATCGGCGCAACGGCGCACGTGCTGAACTTCGACACCACCGCTCCGGTCGCGGCGGGTAGTGTCGATGCGACGGGCGATGTCACCACCATGCTTGCCAGTATGCAGACCGAACTGCGCGCCCTGACTGGCGGCAACGAGGTGGTCAAGCTCAAGGATGGCCGCATCTTCGTGCAGATGGATCCGGCCAGCACGGCATCGATGGCCTTTACGTCCACTCCGGCCGGTCTTCTTGGCCTCAGCTCGGTCACGTCCGCTGTCACCACCGGCAATGTCAATTCCGCCAATCTGCCGGCCGACCTGATGGGCATTCACGGCCAGCAGCTCGAAATCACCGTGGGCGGCGTGACCCGCAAGTATATGCTCGATGCGACCGGCACGCTGACGGCCGGTTCGGGCATCGTCAAGGTCGACGCGACCGGCACGCTCAAGGAAATGCTCGACGTTATCCAGGCCGATCTGCGCGCCTATGGTGGCCCGGGCGCCAGCGGCGCGACCGCTGCGTGGGATCCCGCGGGTGGTCTCGTTGTCGATTTCCCCGGCAACTACCGCTCCGACGTCAACATTGCCGGCCCTGCCGCGACGACGCTGGGTATCGCCCAGTCCGTTGCCGCCTCCACCGGCACGCTCTCCACCGTCTCTGCCGCCAATGCCGAGCTCTTTGTCAAGGAATCCGTTTCCGGCGGCGGTATCACCGTCTACTCGCAGACCGGCGAGCCGGTGAACGTGCAGATGCGTTGGGCCAAGGTTTCCGACGAGGCCGGCATTGCCACCTGGAGCCTGTTCTACGCTTCGGACTCCGCGCCGGGCGCCACCAATGCCTGGACCAAGTTGGCGGATTATACCTTCGACCAGGGCGTGCTGTCGGGCATTGCCGGCGGTTCCGGTGTCACGGTCAGCGGCACCGAACGCCTGGCCATCAGCAACCTCACGGTCAACGGCCGCAGCTTCGGCTCGCTCACCGTGGATCACGGCCTCAAGGGCATGACCCAGTTCGCCGATAATTCGGGCATGGCTTCGACCACGAAGTTCACGCAGGACGGCTATGGCGCCGGCGAGTTCATTTCGGTGGGCGTCTCGGACGAAGGCCAGGTGATTGCATCCTACACCAATGGCGAAACCCGCGCCGTGGCGCAGATCATCACCGCCAGCTTCTCCAATCCCAATGCCCTCAAGCGCGGCGATGGCGGCACCTATACGGCCACCACCGAATCCGGCGAGCCGATCATCAACCAGTCGGGCGAGGGGATCGTGGGCTCGTCCACGGAAGCCTCCAACACGGACATCTCGGAAGAATTCACCAAGCTGATCGTCACCCAGCAGGCCTATTCGGCCAATACCAAGATCGTGACCGCAGCCGACGAGATGCTCAAGCAAGCCCTCAGCATGATCCGCTGAGGTCCGAAATGCTTTTGGAATGCGGCACATCTTCCTACCGGCCTTTCGGGCTGTCTGGCCGGTTAATGCCCCGCCTGGGCGGGGAGACGCGCTGCATTCCCTTTTTATCCATGGTCCCGGCGCATGCGCCGGGACTCGCCATTTCTCAGATTCGCCGTGTCTTCGGCCTGGCCACTAGTGCCTTGCAGAGGTTCGGCGCCAAAGGAGACCCGCTATGGGTTTGACGGTTGCAATCGGGAATGCGCTTTCCGGCCTCAAGGCCAGCCAAACGGCGCTGGAAGTCATTTCCCGCAATATCTCGAATGCCGGTACCCCCGGCTATCACAAGCAGACGCTGAACGTCGTCGAGGTCGGCCGCGGCGACAATTCCTATGTCCGCGCCGGCAATGTGAACCGGGCCTTCGACTCCATCCTGCAGAATTATTACACCAAGCAGGTGCCGGAGACGGCCTATTCGGTGACGCGTGCCACCTTCATGGACCGCATGCAGACTGCGCTCGGCAAGCCGGGGAGTGCCGGTTCGCTCGATACCATGCTGGGCAAGTTGCAGACCGCGCTCGATGCCCTCGGCACGAGCCCGGACAATTATGCGACCCGCGCCGATGTGGTGACCAAGGCCACCGATATGGCCAACACGCTGAACCGGCTGTCCCAGGAAGTGCAGGGGATGCGCCGGGAGGCCGAGACCCGCATGGCCTCCACGGTCGATCAGGTCAATTCCATGCTCACCTCGCTGCGCGACGTGAACCTGGTTCTGGCCGACTATGGCGTCGACCAGAACACGCGCAATAGCCTGCTCGACCAGCGCGACCGACTCGTCTCGGGTCTATCGGAAACGATGGATCTTCGCGTCGACTATAACCCCGATGGCACGGTGCGCCTCGCGACGCGCTCTGGCGCCTCCCTGCTCGACGTGAAGCCTTCCCTGCTGGTTTTCGAACAGGCGGGTTCGCTGACCCCGACCACCGAGTTCAACGTCGATGACGCCAAGAACGGGGTCGGCAAGCTTATCATCGAGACCCCGAACGGCACCCGCATCGACCTCATCAAGGACGGCGCGATCCGCTCGGGCACACTCGGCGCCCTGATCGAGCTGCGCGATACGACCCTGCAGGATGCGCAGCGCCAGCTCGATGACGTTGCCGCAGCCCTGGCTCAGGTCTTTTCCTCGGTCCAGGAACCCGGCACGGCCGTTGCCGGTCCGCCCTCGGGCTTCGATATGGATCTCTCCAAGCTCCAAGATGGCGATGATTTCACCATCAAGTACCGGGGCAATGACGGGGTCGAACGTTCGGCAAAGATCGTTCGCGTCGATGATCCGGCAAAACTGCCGCTGACCAGCCCCGATAGCTTTGGCAATCAGGTTGTCGGCGTGCGTTTCGCAGGCAATGGCCTCGCCGGCAGCGTGGACATGTCCTACATCACCAGCGTGCTCAACTCGTCGCTGACCGTCGGCCCGACCTTCTCGGGCACCGGCTCGACGCTGGAAATGCGCGCCAACGGCAATGGCACGCCGATCAATGCCACGACCCGCTGGACCGCCACCGACCTCCAGGGCGGCCAGCTCGGCATGCCGCTCTTCCTCGATGCCGAAGGCAAGCCCTTCACCAATTCGCTGGCCGGGAACGGCCAGCGTCTGGGCTTTGCCGGCCGCATCACCATCAATCCCGCCGTCGTCGCCGACAATACGCTGCTGGTCAATTACAACGCCGGCACGGCCTCGGGCGACAGCAAGCGCGTCGAATACATCGCCGACCAGTTCAACAACATGCGGTTCGGGTCGAACTCCATGGTGGGTGCCAAGAATGGCGGTTTCCGCCTGTCGGGCTCCCTCACGGACATGATCTCGCAGGTGATGGAATATCAGGGCAGTTCCGTGCAGACGGCACTGTCCGCGAGCCAGACCAATAGCCAGACGCTCGATGCCATCACCTCACGCATGGAAGAGAGCTATGGCGTCGATATCAACGAGGAAGTGGCACGGCTGATGGAGCTGCAAAACGCCTATGCAGCCAATGCCCGGGTCGCCTCGGTCGTGCAGGAATTGCTCGACACCCTCATGCAGTCGTTCACGTAAGGGGCCGCGTTCAGATGCTGATCAATAAATCCATGTATCCGGTCAAGGCGGGCTATAGCGCCATCTCGACCATGCAGAACCAGCTCGGCAAGCTCCAGACCCAACTCGGGTCTGGACAAAAGGCCCAGACCCTCGCCGAAATGGGCTTTGACCGTACCGTGTCGCTGGCGACGCGCAACCGGCTGACCAAGCTCGATTCCTTCGCCGCCAATATCGATACGGTCAATCTCCGGCTCAACTTCCTTGACCAGGGTTTTTCCTCCCTCGCCAAGCTCAAGTCCGAGACCCGGACTTCGGCGACGCCGACCAGCTATGGTGAGAACAATCTCACCATGGTTAGCCTGCAAAAGGATTCGCAGAACCGCCTGTCGCAGCTACTCGAAACGCTGAACCTCAGCGTCGCGGGCCGCTACCTGATGGGCGGGAATCAGACCGACAAGGCTCCTGTCGCCACCTACAACCAGATCATGCATGGCGAAGGTACGGCGGACGGTTATCTCAAGGTTGCCGAAGAACGCCGCAAGGCTGATCTCGGTGCCGATTCCAGCGATACGCTCGACAATGTCGGCCTGCCGCGCACCACCGTCATGGGGGCGTGGAAGAACAAGCTGGTGATCTCCTCGGCCGAGTTCGAACGCTTCGGCTACAAGATCACCTCAATCTCGGGCAATTCGGCGACGACCCAGACCTCGGGACCGACCGCCGACCCGCTGGCGCCCACCGTGCAGGTTTCGACCCAGCCTGCCGATGGCGACGTTGTTACCTTCAACATGACCCGCCGCGATGGCACGACGCAGACCTTTACGGCCAAGGCCGTGGCGCCGCCAACAGTGCCCGACGACAGCGCCACGCCGCCGGAATATTCCATCGGCGCCACGCTTGAGGATACGGCGGGCAATCTCGAAAGCCTGATGGGCCAGAAGCTCGGCAATCTCGAGAATTTCAAGATCTTCACCTCCTCGGATGCGGACGTGAAGGTGATCTCCTATTCGGACGGCATGGATTCCGTCTCCATCAAGTTCGACAAGCAGCCGACCGACGGCGAAATGCTCACCATCGGCATCAAGAACCGCGACGGCGTGACCCAGGATTTCCAGTTCAAGGCCGTCACCGGCACGCCTGATCCGCTGGCGACCAATCCGCGCGAATATCAGATCGGCGTCAACCGCGAGGAAACGCTCAAGAACCTCAAGGGCGCCATCGAAACCAGCGTCGGCGGCCTCGATGCGCCGCTCAAGACCGGCCGCCTCACCGCCGGTACCATGGCGGCTCCCAACGACACCACGGTACGGCTCGAAGAGCAGACCCCGCCGACCATCTTCGGCTATAAGCTCGCCTCCGCCTCGACCACCAGCAGCAAGATCAATGTCAGCGCCGTGGCTGGCAATCCCGCCAATATGAGCGTGCAGTTCATGGGCAATCCGCGCGCCGGCGAGTCCGTGACCATCAACCTCAAGATGCCCGATGGCACCAGCACCCCGATCGTGCTGCAGGCCGTCGATCGCGAGCCGGCCACGGGCCAGTTCGTCATCGGCGCCACGCCCGAGGAAACCACGGCCAACTTCGAAGCAGCGCTGAAACTCCAGCTCGACCAGACCAGCAAGACCGAATTGGTTGCGGCCTCCAGCTATGCCGCGGCCGACGATTTCTTCACCACAGACGGCGTGGCCCGGCGTCTCGACCTGTCGGGTGGCGATCCGGAAACGGCGACGGTCTTTGCCGCCCCCAATACGCGCGAAACCATCAAGTGGTATACGGGCGAAGTCGGCACGGCGGGCGACAATCCGCGCCTCTCGGCAACGGCGCAGGTCGATGATTCCACCAAGGTCGGCTATGGCGTCCGCGCCAACGAAACCGGCCTTCGGGAGCTGGTAAAGACGCTGGCCGCCATGAGCTCGCAGGAATACGACATCAACGACACGACCTCGAAGGCGCGCTTCAGCGCCATGGTCGAACGGCAGATGGCAACGACCTCGAGCTCTACGGCGACGGCAAAGGGTTCGATTGAGCAGATCGGCCTTGAACTGGGCGTGGTGCGTGCCACGACCGGTGGCGCCGCCGCGCGTAACACCGCAGCCTCCGGCCAGCTCGAAACGCTCCTCAGCGAAGTCGAGACGGTCAGCATGGAAGAGACCGTCATGCAGCTTCTGGCGCTCAAGACCCGCCTCGAAGCCAGCTATCAGACCACGGCGACGGTCGCCAATCTGAGCCTCGTGAACTACTTGAAATAGACGCCAGAAGGCATTTTAAGGGCCAGAAGGCCGAAACGAATACGGGGCGCGAAAGCGCCCCGTTTTGTATCTTGGCGGTGTGTTGGCTGCGACCCTTCCTATCCGCCGGTCGCTCTCGC
>DATMSG010000239.1:0-6121 GCA_035565515.1 Devosia sp. | reverse complement strand
GGCTCGGCCTATGTGATCGGCGGGCTCGGCATGACCGTGACCAAGCGCGGCAATGTGGTGGTCGTGCCGATCCGTTCGGGGGTCGGCGCCCGCCTCGGCATCAATGTGGGCTATCTCAACTTCACCAATGAGCCCACCTGGAACCCCTTCTAAGGTTCCTGGCGCCATCGGAACGCCGTTTGAAGGCCGGGGCTTGTCCCCGGCTTTTTCGTGACTCGTGTCGCAAAGCCGTTAGGGTTAATCTTCTGTGGAGATGGCCAGGGTAAAACCTGAGCGCTAAATCGGAATATGGACGAGCCGGCTATGCCGGGGCTGCCTTGCGGCCGGAGTATGCGCAATGCTGATCGAAAACATGATGTATTTTGCGCTGGGCCTGCTGGCGGCAGGTTTGGTGGCGCTCATCATCATGCCGGCCGTGTGGAAGCGCGCCGTGCGCCTGACCAAGCGCCGCATCGAGGCGGCAACGCCCATCACGCTGTCCGAATTCCGCGCCGACAAGGACCAGTTGCGCGCCGAATTCGCGCTCTCGACCCGCCGGCTCGAAATGAATGTCGAGACCCTGCGAAAACGCCTCGCCGAACAATTGAGCGATGTGAACCAGAAGCGCACCGATCTGGGCGCGCTGAAAGCCGAGCGCGAGCAGCATATGGCCGTGGTTGCCGAGCTCGAAAGCCGGCAGATCGAATTGCGCGCCCGCATCATCGAGCTTGAAAAGGACGGTACCGATCTGGCGCAGCGCTTGCGCATGCGCGATCGCGACGTGGAACTGCGGCAGGAAGAGATCGAAACCCTGCGCCTGAGCCTGCGCAACGGCTTTCCCCTGCCGACAGGCGCGGAAGACCTCAGCGGCGATTATGACCAGGATGTCGACCGGCTGACCGCGCTGCTGGCCATCGAGCGCAAGCGCGCCAGCTTTCTCGAAGATCAGGCGCGCAGCCTGATCAGCCGGCTGGAAAATTCCGACCGCCGCTCGTCCGAAGCGACGGCCGCCATCGCCCAGATGCGCGATGCGCTGGCCCGGCGCGACGCCCGCCAGGAGGAAAATGCCGAGGCTCTGGTCACCGCGGAAGCCCGCATTGCAAGCGCCGAAAACCGGCTCAACGCGCTCTTGGCCGAATCGAGCGAGGCACTGGCCGAAAGCAATGGCCGGGCCGAGCGCCTGCTGGCCGACAAGCTCGGCCTCGAAGACGAGGTGGAGCGCTTGCGCTCCAAGGTCGCCAATGTGGAATCCTCCATCCTCCGGGATTGGGAAACCGAGCGTTTTGAGGAAGCCCATCTGCGCGAAAAGCTCAATGACATCGCCGCCAGCGTCAGCCGGCTGGTCTATGCCGTCGATCACGACGCCTCGCTCAACGACAATCCCGAAGAGAGCCTGTTCGATCGCGTGCAGCGCTTTGCCGACGATGGGGAATCGATGGGAACGCTGGAGCCGCCGACGGGCGAGGGTCCGCCCCGCGGCTCGGTGTCGGATCGCCTGGCGGCGCTGCGGGAAATCCAGGGACGCTAGGAACAGCCTCGAGCGGTGGCTTGGCGGTAGTGGCCCGCCCTCGCTCTTCGAGGCTTCCCTCTGACCACGTGGGTCATTGCGCCGCGATTTCCGTGCTCTGGCGCAATTCGCCGGTCTTGGAATCGAAAACGGACAGCATGACCGCGCCGCCGGCGCGGTAGGTGACCTGGATCGTGCCGTCGACGGTCAGCGCCGAAACCACCTCGGAACCGGGCGGCACGCTGACGCTGGCGGCAATGGTGGGCGGGGGCGCGTCGCGCATGAGGCGATAGACAACCGCCACGCCAATCGCCATAAAGCCCAGCAACATGATGCCCATGGCGAAACCCGCCGAGCGGCGCGCTTTTCCAATAACGGCGGCAGCCTCGGGCGAGACTTCGGTTTCGGCAGAGGCGGGCTTATTGCCGGACATGTCAGGATCACTCATGGCAGACGATACCGTTTCTGAATTCGAGGACGAGCCGATCGAGCTTGTTGTCGATGAAACCAATGCCGGGGGCCGGCTCGATGCCGTGCTCGCCAGGGAACACGACGTCTTGAGCCGCAGCCGCATCAAGGACCTGATCCTCAACGGCGCCGTTACCATCGACGGCAAACCCGTCAGCGAACCCAAGTATCGCCTGAAGGCCGGTGAGACAATCGTCCTTCTTGCCCCACCCCCCGAAGATCCCGAACCCGCCGCCGAGAATATTCCCCTCGATATTCTGTACGAGGACGACCAGCTGATCGTCATCAACAAGCCCGTGGGCATGGTGGTGCACCCTGCCCCCGGCTCGCCCAATGGCACGCTGGTCAATGCGCTGATCTTTCACTGCGGGGAGAGTCTTAAGGGTATTGGCGGGGTCAAGCGCCCCGGCATCGTGCACCGGCTCGACCGCGACACCTCGGGCGTCATGGTGGCGGCCAAGACCGAAAAGGCGCACAAGCACCTGTCCAAGCAGTTCGCCGATCACGGCCGCACCGGGCCGCTGCATCGCGCCTATACCGCCTTTGCCTGGGGCACGACGCAAGGCGCCCTGGGCACTGTCGATGCGCCGATCGGCCGCGATCCCGGCAACCGGGTCAAGCAGGCCGTGCGCAAGGACGGGCGGGAAGCCATCACCCATTATGCCGTCGAGGCGCGCTATGGCGGCGAGGGCTGGGATATTACCCGCATCCAATGCCAGCTCGAAACCGGGCGCACCCACCAGATCCGCGTACACATGGCCCATATCGGCCATCCGCTGGTGGCCGACCAGGTCTATGCTTCGGGCTATGTCACCAAGGTCAATCGCCTGCCCCAAGAACTGGGCGAGGCCGTCCGCGGCCTGGGACGGCAGGCGCTGCACGCTGCCGAACTCGGCTTCGAGCACCCCGAGACCGGCGAAGAAATGATGTTCGAAGCCGACCTGCCCGACGACCTGCAGGCGCTGCAGGACGCGCTTGAGCCCTATGACAAGGCTTTTGCGCGCTGAACCGGGCCGGCATCACTCAAGGGTGATCGAACCGAAAGCCCACCGGCGCGTAATATTCTTCGAGACGTCGCAAGGCTGCGCCGGAACCTTATCCAATTTATAACGTTGAACCGGGTTTCTGCCTCTTAAAATTGCCAAACTGCCGCCTATATTAGGCGGTGCGTCTTCGCCTGTGCCGTTCGGACAGGGGGAGATTTTTCCGCCCGCTTGCTGCGGGGGATAAGAAAGGGGGTGCGTCCATGGCCCAAACCAATCTGCCCGTCCTCTCCTCGGAAGGCGGCCTCAGCCGCTATCTGCAGGAAATCCGCAAGTTCCCCATGCTGGAACCGGATGAAGAATATATGCTCGCCAAGCGCTACAAGGAACATGCCGATCCAGGCGCGGCCCAGAAGCTGATCACCAGCCATCTGCGCCTCGTCGCCAAGATCGCCATGGGTTATCGTGGCTATGGCCTGCCGATCTCCGAAGTCATTTCCGAGGGCAATGTCGGCCTCATGCATGCGGTCAAGCGCTTCGAGCCCGAAAAGGGTTTCAGGCTCGCCACCTATGCCATGTGGTGGATCCGTGCCGCCATCCAGGAATATGTGCTGCGCTCGTGGAGCCTTGTTAAGATCGGCACCACCGCGGCCCAGAAGCGGCTGTTCTTCAACCTCAGGAAGGTGAAGGGACAGATTGCGGCTCTGGACGACGGCAGCCTGCATCCGGATCAGATCAAGCAGATCGCGACGACGCTCAACGTCACCGAAGACGACGTCGTGTCGATGAATGCGCGCCTTTCGGGCGATGCGTCGCTCAATTCGCCCATGCGGGCGGACGAGGGATCGTCCGAATGGCAGGACTGGCTGGTCGACGATACGCCGGACCAGGAAACGAGCCTTGGTGAAAACCAGGAGTTCAGCGAACGCATGGGCCTGCTCAACCAGGCCATGGATGTGCTCAACGAACGCGAACGCGCCATTTTCCAGGCCCGGCGTCTGCAGGACAATCCCGCGACGCTCGAAGAACTGGCCCAGCAATATGACGTCAGCCGCGAGCGCATCCGCCAGATCGAAGTCCGCGCCTTTGAAAAGGTGCAGGAAGCCGTGCAGCAGGCCGCGCAAGCCCACTGAGCATTTCGGCGATTGAAGAAATTGGCTCCCGCATTCCGGAAGGAATGCGGGAGTTTTTGTTTTTGAGTTTTGGCACCACCCCCTCCCGGCCTCCCCATCAAGGGGGAGGTGAAAAACGGTGGATGGGGGTGATGGGAGGGGTCAGCGGCCCTCGACCAGGTCCCACAGGCGCGTCTTGTTCAGGATAAGCAGCCAGGGCGTGTCGTCCTCGGGCACCACCTCGACGCGCTGGCCGGTGCCTTCGTTGGAGGTGCCGATAAGGCCGCCGGGCTCGAGCAACAGGCCGTCCATGGGGTAGAAAAGGCCGAGAGACCTGCGAAAGCGGATGGGCACCAGCGGGTGGATGGAGACGCGTTCGCGCGGTCCCGCGGCAAAGGCGATGGGGCCGGTGACGGCGAGGGCCACATCGACCTCATCGACCAGCATCAACCTGCGGCTCGGCGCATATTGCAGCACGGCGCTGAGGGCGGCGAGGGTATGATCGAGCCGCTTGCCGGTCATGCCCAGGGCAAGGGTGACCGGGGCCCTGGTGGAATAGAGCGCTTTCTGGAAATCGGTGGTGATCTGTTCGGGGATATGGATGACGCGGGTGCGGCTTTCCCAATCGGCGCGATTTTCCAGCGAATCGAGATCGCCGATCACCGCCTCGGGCAAAAGGCCTGCGCTGCCGATCGTGTCGGCACCGCCATCGGCACCGACCAGGGCGACGCCTCTTTCGGCCAATTCGCGCAGCAGCGCCGCGTCCACCGTGCCGCCGCCGACAATGGCGAGGGGGCGATCGAAGACCAGCGGCAGCGCGTCCGAGCCGCGTTTTGAAGTCACTTGCACTGTCACATTTCTCTCAATATGGTCCGAGCCGTCTCGCTGGGGTGTTCCGGAAATCTTCCGGAGCTGAGAGTTACCCATTGAACCTGAACCAGGTCATGCTGGCGGAGGAAGTTCGAGATGGCAAGGGCGCCTTTTCGACGCTCCGCCATTGACACATGCCCTTCTCCCATGGCCGCAACCGTTGAAGGGATGACCCGATGGTCAAATCCACCTGTCTGGCGCTTGCGGTCCTTTTTGGATTGTCTGCCGGTTCTGCCTATGCGCAGGACGTGCCCACGCTCACCATCTATACCTATGACGGCTTTGCCGCCGAATGGGGCCCGGGCCCGAAACTTTCGGCCGCGTTCGAACCCATTTGCGGCTGCAAGCTCAATTGGGTCGCCGCGGACTCCTCCATCGGCACGCTGCGCCGGGTGCAGCTCGAAGGGCCGGCGACCGAGGCCGACCTGATCGTCGGGCTCGACACCGCCATTGCCGGGGAGGCTCGCGCAACGGGGCTTTTTGCCGATCATGGCCTGACGCTCGACAAGCTGGTCTTGCCCGAAGCCTGGACCGACGCGCAATTCGTGCCGTTCGACTATTCGCACTTTGCCTTCATGTATGACACGGACCGGACCGCCACGCCGCCCAAGTCCTTCGAAGAGCTGATCGCCATGCCGGAGGACTTCAAGATCGTGGTGCAGGACCCCCGTTCGGCAACCCCGGGGCTCGGGCTGGTGCTCTGGATCAAGGCCGCCTATGGCGACCGGGCCCCGGAAATCTGGGCCGGCTTGAAACCGCATATTCTCACGGTGACCCGGGAATGGAGCGAAAGCTACTCGCTCTTTCTCGATGGCGAGGCCGATATGGCGCTCTCCTACACCACCTCGCCCGCCTATCACATCATCGAAGACAAGGACGAGACCATCAAGGCGGCGCTGTTCGAGGAAGGGCACTATCCGCAGATCGAAGTGGCGGGGATTTTGAAATCCTCGGACCAGCAGGACCTGGCGAAAGAGTTTTTGGCCTGGTTTACCTCGCCCGAGGGCCAGAAAATCATTCCGACGACCAATTGGATGTTCCCGGTGGTGGATCTCGGGGCCGATCTCGACCCCGCTTTTGCCACCCTGCCGCAGCCTGAAAAAACGCTGCGCCTGAGCGACGAGGATATTCTGGCCCATTCCTCGGCCTGGATCGACGAAATGCTGGCGGCGGTTCAGTAGGTGAGCATCGCCCCCCACCTG
>DATMSG010000238.1:0-1540 GCA_035565515.1 Devosia sp. | reverse complement strand
GCCTTCAATATGCAGCCGCGCCGCCCCGATCAGCGTCGTGATCAGCCCGTCTTCCGCCGCATCGTCGACCTTGAGGAAAGCCTTGGCCTCGGCAAGCGAAACCGGCTCCTCGGCGGGTCCCGCCAGGAGATAGGAGGTCATTGTTTGGTCCTTGGATTGATGTTGTAGAGCCCACATCCCAACACCCACCGACTGTCACCCCGGCGAAGGCCGGGGCCCATCCTGAGACGTGTGGAGGTGGCGCTATCTCAAGATGGATCCCGGCCTTCGCCGTGATGACATCGCGTTTGTGGCAGGTTCAATTTCTCCCCTCCCACGGCGTCATCCCCGCAAAAGCGGGGATCTCTGTTTCAGCCGCAAAGGGAGATTCCCGCTTTCGCGGGAATGACGTGTGACCGGCCCTTACGAGGTGCCAAATTTGAGCAGCTTGATCGCGTCATAGTCCGCGACCCCGCCGCCCACGCGCTTCGTCGTATAGAACAGCACATAGGGCTTGCTCGAATAGGGATCGCGCAAGACGTTGACCCCCTGGCGATCGACGATCAGATAGCCCCGGCGGAAATCGCCAAACGCCACCGACAGCGAATTGGCCCCGATATTGGGCATGTCCTCCGCCTCGACCAGCGGAAAGCCCATGAAACTGGCGCGGCCATCGGCGGTCGCCGCGGGCTGCCAGAGATAATTGCCGTCGGCGTCTTTCAGCTTTCGCAAGGCGCCCTGGGTCTTGCGGTTCATCACCCAATTGGCATTCTGGCGATAGCCGGCCTTGAGCGCATAAACGAGATCGATCAGCACATCGCTGCCATTGCTCGCCGGCAGCGCGCCCGAAGTGCCGGTCGCCACATAGCCCAGGTTCCCCCAGCTCCAGCTCGATTCCGCCACCGTGGTCGAAGCCAGAAAGCCCTTGGGCTTGTTGGTGCCATCGCCATTGACGAAGGCCGTGGTCTCCTGCGCCGCAAAGGCCGCATTCACCTCGTCGGCAATCCACTGGCCGACATCGACGGCCGCATCGTCGAGAAAGGCGGTCGTCGCCGCCGGCATGGCATAAAGCTCGGTCGTGGGATAGGTCAGTTCGGCCAGGGTCTGGCTGGTGGTGGTCGGGCGGCTCGCCGTCTCGCCCACCCAGCCGGTCTGTGGCCCGGTCAGCGTGATCGGGCGCTTGTAGACCGAGGCCGAAACCTGGCGCACCCCGGCAATGGCGCGGATCGGGGAAATCCCCGTCATCAGGCGGGTAATTTCCGTCTCGACCTCGGAGGGGACGACATAGCCGCCATCGGCGCCCACACCGACCTGCAGCGCCTTTTCCTCGCCGCGCTTCACATAGGCGGAAAAGGCCTCCTTATATTCGCCATTGGGCACCGCAGTCTTGCCCTCGAGCGCGGGACGCGCCCGCTCGGCACTGACGCGATCGAGCGCGGCCTTGTGGCCGTCGAGCACGGCATTGAGCCGCTCGAGCTTGCCTTCGATCAGCCCGTCGGTCACGCCGCGCTTTTCGATATCCTTGAGGCGCTGGTCATTGGTGCGCTTGAATTCCTCGAAC
>DATMSG010000237.1:0-6850 GCA_035565515.1 Devosia sp. | reverse complement strand
CCTTGGCTGCGGCCTTCGGCACGGCGACCGGCGCGGCAGCGGCGGCGAAATTGGGGTGTACCACGGCGCCGTCGCGGGTGAGCACGGTGGCCTTGACCAGTTCGTCGTCCCAATTGATCGCGAGCTTTTTGTCCTTCTTGTCGATCAGGGTTTCGAGGAAGGAGAGAAGGTTCTTGGCATAGAGCTGGCTGGCGGTCGCGGGGATGCGGCTGGCGAGATTGGTGAAGCCGATAATGGTTACGCCCTTGTGGTCGACCACTTCGTCGGCTTTGGTCAGTTCGACATTGCCGCCGCGTTCGGCCGCGAGATCGACGATCACCGAGCCGGGGGTCATGCTTTCGACCATGGCGCGGGTGACGAGCTTGGGCGCCGGCCGGCCGGGAATGAGGGCGGTGGTGATGACGATGTCTTGCTTGGCGATATGGCCGGCGACCAGTTCGGCCTGGGCCTGCTGTTCGACCAGCGTCAGTTCGCGGGCATAGCCGCCGGTGCCGGACGCGTCCTTGAGCGCATCGGTCATGATGAATTTGGCACCGAGCGATTCAACCTGTTCGCCGGCGGCGGCGCGCACGTCGGTGGCCGAAACCACGGCGCCGAGGCGGCGGGCGGTGGCGATGGCCTGGAGACCAGCGACGCCGGCGCCCATGACGAAGGTTTTTGCTGGCCGCACCGTACCGGCGGCGGTCATCATCATGGGGAGGGCGCGGCCGAAATGCGCCGCCGCTTCGATGACGGCCTGATAGCCGGCGAGATTGGCCTGGGAGGAGAGGATGTCCATCACCTGCGCGCGGGTGATGCGCGGCATGAATTCCATGGCAATGGCGGTGACGCCCGATTTGGCGAGCGCGGCGACTTCGCCTTCATTGCCATAGGGATCGAGGGCGGCGATGAGGAGGGCGCCGGGATTGGTTCCGGCCACGGCCCTGGCGGAGGGGCGGCGCACGGCCAATACGATGTCCGCCGCTTTGACCGCCTCGGCCGGGGAAGCGGCGAGATTGGCGCCGGCTTGGGCGAATTGGGCATCGCTGATGCGCGAACCTTCGCCTGCCCCTTTTTCGACGCTGATCGTGGCGCCAAGCCCGATCAGCTTGGCGACGGTTTCGGGCGTGGCGGCGACGCGATGTTCGCCTGCCACGGTTTCCCGCAGAACCGCAATTTTCATGAGAACTCTCCTACCCGCCTGCCGGCGGGCAGGCAGCTCTTGGCCTGCTTTTATCGATTAGGGATTGACCACGAAGTACAAGATCACCAGCAACACGGCCAGGGAAATGACCGACCACTTCACCCCGGCAATGAAGCCATTATAGGTCTTTTCGTGTTCGGCGTAGTCCATTCCGGATTCCAGTACCGGGTCGGAGTGGTGTTGGGCGTGCTTTGCGGCCATCTCGTCCTCGAAAGTATAGTCGTCTACAGGTCTACTATCCGGTCACTTAAGGCGAGGTTGCCTCAAGCTCGTCGATCAGCCCCTCGATCATCGAAAGGCCGAGCGACCAGAAATCGGGGTCCTTGGCATCGAGCCCAAAGGGCGCCAGAAGTTCGGAATGATGCTTGCTTCCCCCGGCCTTGAGGAGCTCGAAATAGCGCTCCGCAAAGCCTTCACTCGACTTCTCATACTGTGCGTAGAGCGAGTTCACAAGGCAGTCGCCGAAAGCATAGGCATAGACATAGAAGGGCGAATGGATGAAGTGGGGGATATAGGTCCAGAAGATCTCATAGCCTTCGTTCTGGACGATGCTGTCGCCCAGGGATTCGGCCTGCACGTCGAGCCAGATCTGGTTGATTTCCTCGGTGCGCAATTCGCCCTGGCGGCGCGCGGTATGGACCCGGCGCTCGAAGGTATAGAAGGCGATCTGGCGAACCACGGTATTGAGCATGTCCTCCACCTTGGACGACAGGAGCGCAAAGCGCTGCCTGGGGTCGGTGGTCTTGTCGAGCAGCGCCCGGAAGGTCAGCATTTCGCCAAAGACCGAGGCGGTTTCGGCCAGGGTGAGCGGGGTATTGGCCAGGATCGGGCCCTGCGCGGCGGCGAGGCGCTGGTGCACGCCATGGCCCAGCTCGTGGGCGAGGGTCATGATATCGCGGGTGCGGCCGAGATAGTTGAGCATCAGATAGGGATGGGCGCTGGGCACGGTTGGATGCGCGAAGGCGCCTGACAGCTTTCCATCGCCGGTCGGCGCATCGATCCAGCCCGAGTTGAAGAAGGGTTTTGCGACTTCAGCGAGGTCGGGCGAGAAGCGGCCATAGGCATCGAGCACGGTCGAAACGGCCGTGTCCCAATCCCAGATACGCTCGTCGCTGGTCGGCAGCGGCGCGTTGCGGTCCCAGGCGTTGAGCTTTTCCTTGCCGAACCACTTGGCCTTCATCTTGTAATAACGATGCGAGAGGCGCGGATAGGCGGCTTCGACGGCGGACTGCAGGGCATCGACGACTTCGCGCTCGACCGAATTGGCCATGTGGCGGCTGTCAGCGATGTCTTCGTAGCCGCGCCAACGGTCGGAAATTTCCTTGTCCTTGGCAAGGACATTGGTGATGTGGGTGAAAAGGCGGCCATTGGCCTTGAACGTCTTTGCCAAGGCGTTGAAGGCGCTTTCGCGCTTCTTTTCGTCCTTTTCGGACAGAAGATGGAGCGTTGATTCCAGGTTCAGGGTCTCGCCATCGACCTCGAATTCGAGGGCGGACATGGTCTCGTCAAAGAGCCGGTTCCAGGCGGAGAAGGCGGTAACCGACTTGTCGTGGAATAGTTCTTCGAGCTTGTCGTCGAGCTGGTAGGGCTTTGCTTTCCTCAGCTCGGCGAACCAGGTCTTGTAGCGGCCAAGCTCGGGATCCCCGGCGATGGCGGCGTCGAGTTCGGCGTCATCGACGCGGTTGAGTTCGAGTTCAAAGAAGAGGACGCGCGTCGAGAGGTTCGTCAGCGCCTCATTGGTATCGCCCATGAATTTGGCGCGGTCGGGATCGGTCGAGCGCTGGGCATATTGGAGGAAGGCGAAAGAGCCGATGCGGCCGGTGAGGTCGCCCAGCACTTCGCTGTCCTTGATCGCCCGAATGAGGCCACCGGATTTCGTGAGGCCGGCGAGCTTGCCCTTGTAATCAGTTTCGAATTTGGCGGCGAGCGCCTTGGCCTCTGCAAGCGCGGCCTTGAATTCGGGGCTGTCCTTGCCGGGATAGAGATCATCGAGGTCCCAGGTGGGCAGGTTGCCGTACTGGTTGTGGCCTTTTTGTGCGCTGGCGCTCATGGATGAACTCCTGAATTCTTTTGATTGGTGTGGACCTTAGCGAGGAGCGCCCTGCGAGGCTAGGTCAGAAACACGTCCGTGACGCCGCGCCACACGAGGTAGAGCGCCAGCACCAGAACCAGCCAATAGGCGATCTGATAAAAGAGTTTTGCCGAGATGCGGCGCACCAGCCAGACGCCGAGCAGCACGCCCGCAATGCCCACCGGCGCGAGCATGGCCGAATGGCTGAGATTGCTCACCGAAAGCTGACCGAGGAAGAAGTAGGGGATCAGCTTGGCGGTATTGACCACGGCGAAGAAGACCGAGGTCGTGCCGGCATAGACGGCGGGCGGCAGCTTTCTGGGCAGGACGTAAATCTGGAACGGCGGGCCGCCGGTATGGGAAATAAAGCTCGTAAACCCAGCAATGGAGCCCCAGAAGGCGCCCCAGGGTTTTGAGGGGGGCAGGCCCTCGAGCTTCTTGCGCAGCGGCAGCATGGCGTCCGCGACAAAGACCAGCGTCACGACGCCGACCATCAGGAGGACAACCGCATCGCTGACAAAGGCCCAGAGCGCCCAGCCGAGCAGCGTGCCGATGGCGGCGCCGGGCAGCATGATTTTGAGAATGCTGCGATCGAATTCCTTGCGATACATCCAGACCGCGACCGCATCCATGCACAGCAGCACCGGCAGCATCATGCCGGCGGCATCGCGCGCGGGCATGACCAGAGCCAGGAGCGGCACGCCGACGACGCCCAATCCTCCCAGGAAGCCGGCCTTGGACAGGCCGACAATCAGCACCGCGAACACGGCGACGGCAGCGAAGATGGGATCAATCATGGAAAGGCGAATCCGGCGGGGAGGATGGGTATGAGCACTCTTGTATGGTTGGTTTGTCAACGGGGGGAGTCCGTCGGAGAGGTGTCTTTGGCCCCACCCCCTCCCGGCCTCCCCCATCAAGGGGGAGGTGAAGGGACAGCGAATTGGGCAGGATCGTGTCACACGCTCGATGCGGCACCTCCCCCTTGATGGGGGAGGATGGGAGGGGGTGACGGCACACTGGTGCCCACAAACAAAAATCCCCACCACAAGGGCGGGGATTTCAAAGTCGGTTGGAAAACGCTTATTCGTCCGCGTCGGATTTGAGCGACTTGAGCTTGGAGAAGACCGAATCTGCGTCGAGGTCTTCGTGGGACTGGGTGCGGCGGCCTTCGCCTTCGCCCTGCTGGTCGCCATATTCTTCCTGGCGGGCGGTGGCGCGGGCCAGGGCTTCCTCGGCGGTGAGGAGCGTCGTGCCTTCGGCGACTTCATTGGGAATGCCGGCATCCTTGCTGGCGCGCTTGACCTCGAGATCGAGCTCGATCTGGCTGCACAGGCCCAGGGTCACCGGGTCCATGGCGGCGAGGTTGGCCGCGTTCCAGTGGCTGTTTTCGCGCACGGATTCGATGGTCGATTTGGTCGTGCCCACGAGGCGCATGATCTGCGCGTCTTTCAGCTCGGGATGATTGCGCACCAGCCACTTGATGGCATTGGGGCGCTCGTTGCGGCGCGAGATCGGGGTATAGCGCGGGCCCTTACGCTTGACGGCAGCGACGCGAACTTTTGGATCGGAGAGCTTCAGGCGATAGTTGGGGTCAGCCTCGCCCTTCTCGATCTCTTCCTTGGTCAGCTGGCCGTTCTGGATCGGGTTGACACCCATGATGCCCGAGGCGACGTCGCCATCGGCAATGCCCTGCACTTCGAGCGGATGCAGCGTGCAGAAGGCAGCGATCTGGTCGAAGGACAAAGCCGTGTTGTCCACGAGCCAGACAGCGGTTGCCTTGGGCATAAGTAGGGGCTGGGACATGGTATAACTCTCCTGCTGGCGCGGCCGGATTTCCTCCGGACCGCTCCGCCTCAAAAGCCAAATGCTGAGGGGGAACTGCTTGCAATATAGAGTTTTGGCCCGGTTTCCGCAACGCTGAAGTCAGGCCATAACCATTTATTGCTGCAAATTGTATTGGTCCCGTCCAAACGCGGTCAGCAGAACCAGCTTGCCGATATGGTTTCGCGCTTCCATTTGCGCATGCGCGCGGGCGGCCTCTTCGAGCGGGAAAGTGGAAATTCTCGGCTTTACCCAACCGGGCAGAGACAGGTGCAGCAGCAGCGAAAAGGCGATGCGCTCGGCAATGGCGGCCTTGGTCTGGGAGGATTGCGGCCTCAGGGTCGAGCCGGACATGGTCACGCCCTTGGCCATCATCTGGCGCAGCGGCACTTCGGCCGTGCCACCTTCGAGCGTCGAGACGAGGACGATATGGCCCGAGCGGGCGGAGGCTGCGACATTGACCGCCGCCATATCGCCGCCCACGACATCGACGATGCGATCGGCGCCCTTGCCTTCGGTGAGCGCCAGGACGCGTTCGGCAATGTCCTCGCGGCGATCGACCGTCGCAAAGGCGCCGAGCGCGCGGGCATAGGCGGCTTTTTCCGGGCTCGAAGTGACCCCGATGGCCCTGGCGCCGAGGAGCGTGGCGATCTGGATCGCCGCGCCGCCAATGCCGCCGGACGCACCGTGCACGAGGACGGTCATGCCCGGCGCAAGGCCGGCGCGCATCACCAGGGTCTGGGTCACGGTGAACCAGGTTTCGGGTAGGCTCGCGGCTTCCGCAAAGCTCCAGCCATGCGGCACGGGCAGGACCTGGCCTTCGGGCACGGCGACATATTCGGCATAGCCCCCGCCATTGGTCAGCGCCATGACGCGGGCGCCGGGGCTGTGGCGGGCAACCCCTTCGCCGGCCGCAACGACGATTCCCGCGACTTCGAGGCCGGGCAGAGGCGAGGCGCCGGGCGGTGGATCATAGTGCCCCCGCCGCTGCGCCAGATCAGGTCCGTTGACGCCGGCCGCGGCGACGCGGATCAGCACTTCGCCGGGTTTTACCTCGGGCAGGGGCAAGGATGTTATTTGCAGCGCATCGGGGCCGCCGGGCGTTGCGATATGGATGGCCGCCATGGACGGGGGGAGGGTGATTTGCTCGCTCATGGCCCCATGCTGGCGCAAAGCGGGCTTGCCCGGCAAGGGCGGCAGGGTAATCTTATGGGGCAAAGTTTTGGGAGGCCGCCATGATGGACGAGGAAGAAGAGCGCCGCAAAAAGCCGGTGGCGCATGATGTCGGCATGGTTCTCGATACGCTGTCCGTGTCGGAACTCGAACACAGAATCGCGCTGCTCGAAGGCGAGATCGCGCGCCTCAAGGCCGCGATCGAGGCGCGCGGCAGCACGCGAAAAGCGGCCGATGCGGTATTCAAGTTCTGATCGGTAAAAGCCGCGAGATTAAGGTTAAGAAAGGCTAAAGGTTCGGGACGGCCCGGCGCTGGAGTAACTCTGCGAGACACGTGCTCGGAGATTCGGCCATGTCCTGGATGCTTCTGATATTGCCCGCTCTCGTTCTGGTATCGGGCATGGCGGGGCTGGTCTATGCCCTGCGCCTCGCCGGGGTGGAAGATGGCAGTCCGCTTAATGCGCCGGCGCCCGACCAGAAGCCGGAACGGGCCTGGCGCGAGGCACCGCTCCAGACCTTTCTGTGGCAGGTGCAGGTGGCCCGCTATTGGCAGCCCCCGTTCCGGCGGCGCTAGAGGCGTTGATTTTCGTCAAGGTTAAGAA
>DATMSG010000236.1:0-7043 GCA_035565515.1 Devosia sp. | reverse complement strand
AGGGAAATTGTTCTTCTTTTGTTCCTATAAGGAGACGATCATGTCCGACAAACAGCTTCATTCAGGCCAGTGCCATTGCGGCGCCGTGCGCTTTTCCGCCCACACCGATTTTTCGGGCCTGGGCGATTGCAATTGCTCGCGCTGCCGCAGGCTGGGCTGGGTCATGCAATCGGTGCCCGAGGCCGATTTTACCCTGCTTTCGGGTGCCGACAGCCTGACGACCTACCGGTTCAATACCGAAATGATCGATCATCTGTTTTGCAGGACCTGCGGCATCGAGTCGTTTGCCCGCGGTTCGGACGGCAAGGGCAATATCCTCTATATGGTCAATGTGAACTGCCTCGAGAGCCCGCCGAGCCTTGATCGCGACGCGATAAAGCATTGGGATGGGGCAAACTTCTAAAAACCGTCACATGCCCGTTGACTTTGAAATGGCTGGGCCCTAGTTACACGCCCGTCGCCCAGATGGCGGAATTGGTAGACGCGCACGGTTCAGGTCCGTGTACCGCAAGGTGTGAAGGTTCGAGTCCTTTTCTGGGCACCAATTTCTCGATGCGAAAAGCCCCGTGACCTCCGGTCCGGGGCTTTCGTGTTTTGCGCCCCTGCCCGATCACAAAACGGAACCCATCCGGTCCCTGAGGGATTAGCCCTTTATAACCAAAGGAGCTTTTCATGGACTGGAACCGCGTTGAAGGTAACTGGAAGCAGGTCTCGGGCAAGGTCAAGGAACAGTGGGGCAAGCTCACCGACGATGACCTGGCCGAAATCAACGGCAAGCGCGAGCAGCTCGAAGGCAAGATCCAGGAGCGCTATGGCAAGGCCAAGGACGAGGTCCGCAGGGATGTCGACACCTGGTACGACCGCCAGACCTGGCATTAGGCGAGCCTGTCTTTGCAAGAAAAAAGCCCCGGCATGTCCGGGGCTTTTTTCTGGCCTATTCGGGCAAGCGCCTGCGCCCGCGGCGGGAGGCGACGAAGCCGATCAGAATTCCGGCGATGATGGCGATCGCGAAGGGATAGTGCCGGAGCTGGGCGAAGATGGTCGGGGTTAGCCGCTGATGCGGGCGCACATCGAGCGCCGCCATCTGGCCGGGGACCAGCTGCGCGGTGATCCGGCCGAGCGGGTCGGTGGCAAAGGTGATGCCGGTATTGGCGGCGCGAAGCAGGCTCATGCCTTCCTCGACGGCGCGCAGGCGCGCGTGGTGGGCGTGCTGGGCCGGGCCGATGGAGCCGTCGAACCAGGCATCATTGGTGACATTGAGAATGAACTGGGCATTGGCGGTATCGCCGAGATCGCCCGAAAACAGTACTTCGTAGCAGATGAGGGCGAGGAAGGCCGGCGTGCCCGGCAATTCCATCAGGCGGCGGCGCGCATCGCCATGCGACCAGCCATCGGCGCCGGGCACGAACTGTTTTATCCCCACGCGGGAAAACAGGTCCTGAAACGGCAGATATTCGCCGAAGGGCACGAGGTGAGACTTGTCGTAGCTGGCGATGATTTCGCCATCGGTATTGATGGCGACGAGCGAATTATAGGGCGCGCCCTGCGGCTTTTCCCCGTCGAGCCCGTAAAGCTGGCGGGGAACGCCGGCGAGCAGCGTCGCGCCTTCGGGCAGCATGCGGGCAATGCGCGCCAGCGCGTCGGGATAGGTATCGAGGAAGAAAGGCACGCTCGATTCGGACCAGACGAGATGGGTGATGTCGGCCAGGCCCTTATCGGCCGGGTTCATGCGCATGTCCGAGAGCATGAGCAGGCGGTCGATCAGCGCCGCCGGATCGACATTGCCGAAATCGGCATGTTCATAGACCATGGGCTGGACGAGGCGGAAGGAAACGTCCTGCCGCTCGGTCGCAATCGTGCCCGAAAGCCGGTTCCAGCCATAGGCCAATTGTCCGGCAATGACGGCAAGGGCGAGAAAGAACGGAAACAGCCGCCGGCTCATCGCCCGGTCGTCGGCCGGCCAGATCAGGGCCGGCGTCATAGCCAGGAGCGGCGCGAGGAAGGTCAGGCCATAGACCCCGATCACCGAAGCCAGTTGCATCAATTCATCGGTCCCGGTCAGCGCATAACCCAAGAGGTCGAAGGGAAAGCCGGTGAGTACGTGGCCCCTGGCAAATTCGGCCAGCGCCAGAAAGGCCGACAGCGTGACGATGCGGGCGGCGCCATGGCTCCAGAACAGATGCGCCAGGGCGCTGGCCAGGCCCCAGAACAGCGCGATCAGCGCGGCGAGCGCGGCAATGGCAAAGGGCATGAGGACCAGCATCCAGCCGCCATCGACGAAAAAGGCGGCGCCCAGCCAATGGAAGGCGACGAGGAAATAGCCCCAGCCGAAGGCAAAGCCGATGGTAAAGGCGGGCCCGAAGAGCCGGCGCCACCAGACGCGCTTTCGTTCGGCGCCATCGAGCGCCCAGACCCAGACGGGCATGGCGGCAAAAAGCGCGGGCAGCACGAAAAAGGGCGGGACCGAAAGGCCGGCAATGGCGCCGGCCAGGAACAGAATGCCAAAGCGCTGCCAGCCATGACTGAGCATGGTGGTTTCGGCCAGCCAGGTCACGGGCTTGATCATGTTTGGGGCAGACGCGAATCACGGCACATGCCGGCAAGGTCGCCCCGAGGGCGGGGGGCGTCAAGGCAGTGGACTTGGGGCACGGGCGAGGCTAGGAGTGCCGGGGAGGCATCCCGGACCCCTCACCCGGCTTTTCGCTGGACGCGAAAGGCCACCCTCTCGCGTCAGGGGCGCGGGTAGGCGCCAGCGTCCGCTTCAGTCACCGAGCGTCCCATGTCCGAGTTCTCCGTTACTCTCGCCATCGATACCGCCGCGCCGCGCCTGCAGCTGGCGGTCCTGCGGGCGGATGGCGCGACCGATGTCAGCGTGGACGATATTGCGACCGGCCATGCCGAAATTCTCTTCGAGCGGCTCGCGGCCCTGCTTGCGCGCAATGGCCTGACCCATGCCGATGTGAACCGCATTGCCGTCACGACCGGGCCGGGCTCGTTCACCGGGCTCCGGATCGGACTTTCGGCGGCGCGCGGTCTGGGCCTTGCGCGAAAACTGCCCGTGCTCGGTCTTCCCAGTCTTTTTTCACTCTCGCTCGGGGTCGCTTCGGGGCCGGTGACCGTGCTGCTCGATGCGCGCCGGGGCGAGGCTTATTTTCAGGGTTTTTCGGCGCCCGGCATCGCCGAGACCGCCCCGATGCTGCTGCCGATCGAAGAGGCCCGCAGCCGCCTCGTGCCGGGCGCAACGCTGATCGAATCCCCCTTTGTCGATCTCGCGGCCATGGTGCGCTTTGCCGGCAAAGCTGATCCCCTTCTCTATCCCCCCCATGCTGCCTATATCCGCGATGCCGACGCAAAGCCGCAGGACGCGGCAAAGGTGCCGAGGCGGGTATAATGGACAAGCTCTGGATGGCCCCCCATGGCCTGCATATCGAACCGGCGGAACTGAAGGACGCGCAGCGTCTGGCGCAATTGCACGCGCAGGGTTTTTTTCGCGGCTGGCCGGTGGCCGATTTTCTCGGCTTTCTCGATGACCGCTCGACACCCGCCTATATCGCCTGCGATGCCCGGCGCCGCATTGCCGGCTTTGCGCTGATCCGGCTGGTGGCTGATGAAAGCGAATTGCTGACGATTGCCGTCGATCCCAAATGGCGCGGCAAGGGGGTGGGGCGGGCATTGCTCGATGCGGTCTTTGCCGACCTGATGATGTCCCCGGCGCGAAAAATGTTCCTCGAAGTCGACGAACAGAACCGGCCGGCGATAAAACTCTACGAAAAGCTCGGCTTCTCGACGGTTTCGGCGCGAAAAGGCTATTATCCCCGGGCCGATGGCAGCGCCGCCACCGCGCTTGTCATGGCGCGCGATCTTGGATAACCCGATGCCGAAACCTGCTGGGCAAGGAGACATGGCTTGAGCAAGGCGCCCTCCGATCCGACCCTCGAAGAAGCCTGTGTGGCGCGCGGCATGCGCATGACCGACCAGCGGCGCGTCATTGCGCGGGTGATCGAGGAAAGTTCCGACCACCCCGACGTGGAAGAGCTCTATCGCCGCGCTTCGGCCATCGATCCGAAAATCTCCCTGTCCACCGTCTACCGCACCGTGAACCTCTTCGAGGAAGCCGGGCTCGTCACCAAGCACGATTTCAAGGATGGCCGCGCCCGGTTCGAACTGATTCCGGACGAACATCACGATCACCTGATCGATATCCGCTCGGGCAAGGTCATCGAATTCCGCAACGAGGAAATCGAAGCCATCCAGGACGTGATCGCCAAGCGGCTGGGATATCGCCTCGTCGATCACCGTCTCGAACTCTATGCCGTGCCGCTCGGCGACCAGGCCGGCAGCAAGGAAAATCCGGACAAATGATCCGCCGCAGCCTGTTTTTCATCTTTCTCTTCCTGCCCTTCATGCTGGTGGTGCTGCCGCTGCAGGCGCTTATCCTGGCCTTGAAGCTGCCGTTCTGGACCGTGGTGCCGCCGCTGTTTCACAAGATGGCCTGCCTCTTCCTGGGGCTGCGGGTGACGGTGATCGGCGCGCCGGCGACCGGACGGCCGACGCTGTTGACCGCCAATCACATTTCCTGGACCGATATTGTGGCCATCGGCTCGGTGACCCCGGTGGCCTTCGTCGCCAAGAGCGAAGTGGGCAAATGGCCGGTGGTCAGCGCCCTGGCGCGGCTGCAAAAGACCATCTATGTCGATCGCACGCGCCGCGCCGGCACCGGCCGCACCGCCGAAGCCATGGGCAAGCATATGGCCAATGGCAGCCCCGTCGTGCTCTTTGCCGAGGGGCAATCCGATATCGGCACCCATGTCCTGCCCTTCCGTTCGGCCCTGGTCGGGGCCGCCCAGCACGCCATGGAGGCGGCGGGCGCGACGGAGGTGAATATCCAGCCCCTGACCGTTGCCTATACACGGCTCGAAGGCCTGCCGATAAGCCGCAATGAGCGCTCGCTGGTCGCCTGGATCAAATCCAAGTCGATCAAGCAGAACATTGTCGAGATTCTGTCGGGGCCGAGAAAGGACGTCACCGTGGCCTTCGGCACGCCGCAGGTCCTGGCGCATGGCGCCGACCGCAAGATGGTCACCAAGGCCGCCGAACGCGAAGTGCGGGCCATGCTGGTGGCACTCAATCGCGACCTGCCGCTGCCGGTATCCACGCAAGTTTAGGCATTAGGCTTAACGGCGGACTTCGCTTCGGAATTAACGCTTCGTTAGCTATGTTGGCCCGGTTCAAGGAGGCCGACATGGATTGGCAGATTATCGCTATCGTGTTGATCGCGGCAGCAACGCTTCTTGCTTTCGCCCGCAGCGAAAAGCGCCGCAATCTTGCGAAAACCGCCGCCCAGGCCCGCTATTTTGCGACCGCTCCCGCCTATCGCCACCGCGCCGCCGGCACCGTCGCTCCGGCCCCGGCCTATATTCCCATGGGGCTTTCGCCTTCCGATCGCATGTTTTTGCAAGCCATCGCGCGGACGGCGAAGCGGGGCGACTAGCCGGCCAGCCGCGCTTTCAGGCGTCCGACGATTTTGGCTGCCTTGACCATGAGGGCAAGGTCGATATCGCCTTCGTCCATGCCGTCCTCGCGCTCGATCCAGGCCGGGATCAGCAATTCGTGCCGCTGCTCGCGGCCATCGATGGTTTCGGTCAGCACAGCCTTCACCTTTCCGGTCACCCGGTTGGCCAGCCGCGGGTGGTCGTGGCGCTCGAAAAGAGCGATGTCGATTAGTTCAAGACTCATATTCGGCTCCATGGGAGCCCCCGTGCCGAAACTGGCCCTAGATGGTTCATGAGGCATTAATGCGCCGGCCCGCTCATGGTTTCTCCACAAGCGGGTTTGTTGGCGGGGATTGTTGAAAAGGGTCAGACGCGGACGGCGTGCTCGACGCGCCCGGCATCGCCGAAGACGCGAATATAGCGCTCGATTTCGCCGGGCTCGCCCGTGGCCTTGGCCGGATTGTCCGAGAGTTTTACCGCCGGCCGGCCATTGGCCTGACTGACCTTGGCGACGATCGAGATGGGATCGAGCCCGGGATTGGGCGCGGGCGCGCAGCCTTCGAAATCATTGGTGAGATTGGTGCCCCAGCCAAAGCTCATGCGCACGCGGCCGTCGAAATGGAGATAGGCCTCTTCGATCATGTCGACATCGAGCCCGTCGGAAAAGATCAGCAGTTTTTCGCGCGGGTCGCGGCCGCGGCTTTCCCAGAATTTGATGATTCGCTCGCCGCCCTCGATGGCCGGAGCGCTGTCGGGGCGGAAGCCGGTCCAGTCGGCGACCCAGTCGGGCGCATCGCGCAAAAAGGCGTCGGTGCCGAAAGCGTCGGGGAGAACGATGAGGAGGTTCCCGCCATAATAGCTCTTCCAGTCCTGCAGGACGCGATAGGGGGCTTCGCGCAGTTCCTCGTCCGACCGCGCCAGGGCCGCCAGCACCATGGGCAGCTCATGGGCATTGGTGCCCAGCGCCTCGAGGTCGGTATCCATGGCGAGCTTGACATTGGAGGTGCCGGTGAAATTTTCCCCGATCCCTTCCTTGAGCGCTTCCACGCACCAGCGCTGCCAGAGGAAGGAATGGCGGCGGCGGGTGCCGAAATCGGAAATCTTCAAATCTGGCAGTTTTTGCAGCCGCTCGACCTTTTCCCACATCTTAGCCTTGGCGCGGGCATAGAGCACGTCGAGGGTGAAGGGGCCATAGCTCTTCATCGCGGCGCGCGAGCGCAATTCGTTGATGATGGCGAGGGCGGGGATTTCCCACATCGAGGTTTCGACCCAGAGGCCGGGGAATTCGAGCACGAACTGCCCGTCGCGCTTTTCGAGGCGATATTCGGGCAACTGGAAATTTTCGAGCCAGCGGAGGAAGCCGGGCTGGAAAATCTGCTTGGAGCCATAAAAAGTGTTACCCGCCAGCCAGATCATTTCCTTCTTGGAAACGCGCAGCGTGCGGCAATGGTCGAGCTGGGCGCGCAATTCGTCGATGTCGATTTCTTCGGCGAGGCGGACGGACTTTGTTCGGTTGATCAGCGAGAAGGTGGCATCGACCTTGGGATAGAG
>DATMSG010000235.1:0-6702 GCA_035565515.1 Devosia sp. | reverse complement strand
ATCTCGACCAGCAGCTGGTTCAGCGTCTGTTCGCGCTCGTCATTGCCGCCGCCGAGACCGGCGCCGCGGTGACGGCCGACGGCATCGATTTCGTCGATGAAGATGATGCAGGGCGCATTCTTCTTGGCCTGGTCGAACATGTCGCGGACGCGCGAGGCACCCACGCCGACGAACATTTCGACGAAGTCGGAACCGGAAATGGTGAAGAACGGCACATTGGCTTCGCCGGCAACCGAGCGGGCGAGTAGCGTCTTACCGGTACCCGGAGGGCCGACCAGCAGCACGCCGCGCGGAATCTTGCCGCCCAGACGCTGGAATTTTCCGGGATCACGCAGGAATTCGACGATTTCCTCGAGGTCCTGCTTGGCTTCATCGACGCCGGCAACATCCTCGAAAGTGATCTTGCCCTGCGTCTCGGTCAAAAGCTTGGCACGCGACTTGCCAAAGCCCATGGCGCCGCCGCGGCCACCGCCCTGCATCTGGCGTATGAAGAAGAACCAGACGCCGATGATGACGATGAAGGGCAGCCAGGACGACAGGAGAATCGACCAGAAGGGGCTCGATTCGGGCGCGCGGGCGGTGATCGACACGTTCTGCGCTTCAAGGCGCGAGATCATGTCCGCGCCATCGGGCACGATGGTTTCGAAGCGCGTACCGTCATTGAGGACGCCGGAAACGACATCATTGGTGATGACGACGCTCGAAACGCGGCCGGCGTCGACGTCGGTCACGAACTGGCTATAGCTCTTTTCGCCCACCGACATGGTGCGCGTAGATGATTGAAAGACCTGGAACAGGCCCATCAGCATAAAGAGTATGACCAGCCAGATGGCAAAGTTGCGGAAATTTCCGTTCATCAATCCTGTCCCGGAGGAAGCCGGCGCGCGACGCGGCAGCATTAGGCCGAATGTAAGACCGTCATTGGGGCGTTACAAGGGCAGTACCTGCGGCGTCCCGGGCTTTACGTCCAGTCATTTTGTCGCGACGGGGTTAACGGGACGTGGCAGGGGGCGGTTCCGGCGGGGATAAGTGTTCGAGCATAGCATTTTGCTCCCGCCAGCAGTGCTGCGGGATGGCTTTGGCATTGGACGGACCCCGGAGCGGCATTCGCCTCGAAGTTTTTAGTAGATGAAGCGGATACCGCTCCGCCGCCATTCGCGCGCAGCTCTCATGGCCTTCTCGCCGAATTTCGCTCCACTGGAGCGAAATTGCCTGCGGCATGGCTCGAAGTTTTCGGACGGAACTATCGGCGGCTTTTGATCGCTCGTCGCAAGCAGGCCAGCCCCGAACGTACGCTGGAGACGATCCAGCCCCAGGCCCCCTCGCTACTGTCGTCTGCAGACCGTCCATGCGAGGTTGGATGGGCCTATTATGGGGGCATAATTACGAGCGGGGATAAGATGCATAGATTGGTGAGTACCGATCCCCCTCCCCGGTCGAAGAGAAGGTGGCGCTTTGAGTTTGCGGCTCTAACTCGATGGTCACCCCGGCGCAGGCCGGGATGACAGCCGGTGGGCAAGGAGAAATCGGCAGTTAATTGACCAGGACCGTTACCCTGACCCGCTCGTCGAATGACCAGCCCCCGAGCGAGAGGACGGCGCCATGTGCATCGCGCACGACGGGGGCGGTGCGGATGGCTTCGGCTGGGGTGGTTACCTTGAAGCCAAGCACTTCCTCGAGCCGGTGGCGGGGGAAAAAATCGGTGGCGGAGGCGACGAACCCGGTTTCGCCCGAGACATTGGTGATCTCGAAGCGCTCGTCCCAGACCAGCACGCCCGCCGGCGGCAAGGTCCGATCTTCGGGCAGGGCCCTGCCCGGCTCGCGGGCAATGGTGACAAAACCATCCTTGATGCGAATGACGGTGCCGAGCAGGGTCGCTCCGCGCGGCAGGGTATCGCTGGTGATCTGTTCGAAAAGCCGCTCCACCTGCCCCAGGGCACGCGGCTTCTGCCGCCCGCCGACCACGGCCAGGATACGACTCAGCACCCGCCGGCCGGTTGCCGGACCCAATTGCCCCAGCGCCGCGAGCGGCAGGGAAGCCGCGCCAAAACCATCCACATCGACCAATTCGGCAAAAGCGGCATCGGCCAATTGGGCAAGGGCCTGATCGGCCTCTGCCATGCGGGCGGCAAAGCGGGACAGCGCGGCGCCATCGAGGCCTTCCTGGGCGAGCGCGGGCAGGAGCCGGCGCCAGCGCACACGTTCATAGGCCTCGTCATGGTTGGACGGATCTTGGGCGGGCGTCAGGCCCGCTTCCTCCACGATCGCCCCGAGCGCGGCCGGTTCGACATCGAGCAGCGGCCGGAAAACCCGGACCCCTTCGACCACCGAAAGCGGCACCATGCCTTTTAGGCCATCGAGCCCGCTGCCATGGGCAAGGCGCATCAGAATGGTTTCGGCCTGATCGGCGCGATGATGCGCGGTCAGCACGGTTTTGATGCCATCGGCGGCCATGGCCGCCCCAATCAGCCGGTAACGGGCCTGCCGCGCCGCTTCCTGGAGGCCGGTTTCGGGATGGCCTTCGCTCCATTTGAGGCCGCGAAAGGCAAAGCCGAGCCGTTCGGCCTCGGCCCCGACCATGGCGACTTCAGCGGCCGCCTCGGGCCTAAAACCGTGATCGAGACTGTAGACGACAATCCGGGGCGGATTTTCCACGCTCGACACCCAGCGATGGACAAGGAGCATGAGCGCCAGACTATCCGGGCCGCCCGAGACGGCGAGGCCAAGCCCGGCCTCGCCCGAAACCGGCGCAAAGAGGGTTGCCAGGCTAGCCTGATCGGCAAGGTCCGGGGTCAGGCTGGCGGGCATTCGGCCTTGGCTTTCTCCTCGGCAAGCCGCGCGACGAAAGCCGGAGGTTGGGTCGTATAGCGCTTGTCCACTTCACTGAACGTGCGGCAGGCGGTTTCGCGCTCGCCGGCCCCGGAAAGGGCCATGCCGAGTTTGAGCAGGAGGTCGGGGGCGCGCGGACTATCGGGATGTTTCTGGAACGTATCGAGGAGGACCTCGGCCGCCTGATCGTAGGAACCCTGGGTGAGAAGTGCGTCGCCGAGGAAATTGGCGGCTTCGGGCACCTGCGGATTATTGGGATAGAGCGAGACGAACTGGCCGAACTGATCGGCGGCAAAGGCATAATCGCCCGAGGCATAGGCCTCGTAGCCGGCGGCGAACTGGGCGTCGGCATCCGCATCGCCGGTCGAGACCGTGGCCGGATTATAGCTCAGGTCAAGCGGCTGGCCGGTGGCCAGATCGATGCCCCCGGTCTGCCCGGTGCCCACGAGCGGATCGGCGGAATTGCCGATCTGATCCATGGGGAGAGACGACTGATCGTCAAAGGTGGGATCGAATTCCGCCTCGCCCGGCAGGGGTTTGACGCCTTGTTCGGGGATCTGGGTCAGGGGCACGGCGTCTTCGCCGCTTGGAGCCTGGGGCTGGGTTTGGGTCTGCGGCGACGCCTCGGGCGGCGTCACGCCACCGGATTGGGTCGCCGCCTCAGTTTTTCCCCCAGCACCGCCTTCCAGCTGCTGGAAGCGGAATTCATTGTCTTCCTGCATGCGGTTGACGATTTCCTGCATCTGAGTGAGCTGGAAGGTCAGGCCCTCGATCTGGCCGTTGAGCAGGCGAATCTGCTCTTCAAGCTGCTGCATGCGCACCAGCACCTGGGCCTGGTCGGCCTGGGCCACCAGAATGCGTTCGGGTTGGGTATTGGTATAGGAAAGACCGCCCAATTCGGCGGGGGGAAGGGTCTGCGCATTGGCGGCAGGCAAAAGCCCCAGGCCTATGGCGACAGCGCACAAGCCGGCGCGCGCCTTTCTGTTGAACGTTCCAAGCTTCACGCCGTTTTCTCTGTTGGGTCCATCTGGCTCAAGATGGGTATCTTTGGCCTCCGGATAAAGGCCAATTTTGGTCAAAACAAAACACCCGGCCCACTTTCGTGGTGCCGGGCGCTCATTGCCTCCAGTTCTTGCGACTGGAAATCGGGTTTTATTGCACAACCGTCACGGCGCGGCGGTTCTGGCTCCAGCAGGAAATGTCGTTGCAGATGGCGACCGGACGCTCCTTGCCGAAGGACTGGCTGGTGATGCGCGCGCTGTTGACGCCCTTGGAGACGAGATAGTTCACGACCACCGACGAGCGGCGGGCGCCCAGGGCGATATTGTATTCGCGGGTGCCGCGTTCGTCGGCATGGCCTTCGATCAGCACGCGATAATTCTGGTACTGGTTGAGCCAGGCAGCCTGCTTGTCGAGGGTGGCCATGGCTTCCGAGGTCAGCGAGCTCGAATCGGTGGTGAAGAAGACGCGATCGCCGACGGTGACGATGAATTCCTGCTGGCTGCCCGGAGCCCCACCGCCCGGCCCGAGATTGCCGGCGCCGGTCAGGCCGACGGCGTCATTGGAACTGCGCGAACAGGCAGCAACGACGACAACGAAGAACAGCATCGCGGCAGCGCGCAACGCGGTCGAAAATGGTGCGGGAATGGCCACGGGGTAGCTCCAAAAAAGGCAACAATCTTAAGTGCAGCATTTACCGCGCTTAATCTTAAAAGCTGGTTCGCAGGGATGGTTAATGTTTGCCTATTCAGGCGCGAATGTGGCGGGAATCCGGGCTTTTTCGTGACGTTGCAGAAGGGCAACAGAGCCGGAGGCCAATCACATTAAGGTTAAGCACGCGGGCGTTGCGTAATGAAAAAGGGGGGCCGAAGCCCCCTTTTTAAGCCTAGCTGCGAAGGCCGGACCAGGACGGGTCCGAGGCATAGCTTTCGGTCGCCACGGTCAGCGGATTGCGGCCCCAGATATCGACGCTCATCAGGCGCGGGCCGTCATTGCCGCCCGGATCCTGGAAGAACATGATGACCCGGCCATTGGGCGCCCAGGTGGGGCCTTCGGCATGGAAGCTCGAATAAAGCAGGCGCTCGCCCGAACCATCGGGGTTCATGATGCCGATATGGAACTGGCCGCCTGACTGGCGGGTAAAGGCGATGAGATCGCCCTTGGGGGACCAGACCGGGGTCGAATAGCTGCCCTGGCCGAAGCTGATGCGCTGGGCATTCCCGCCGCCGGCGCCCATCATGTAGATCTGGGGCGAACCGCCGCGATCGCTTTCAAAGACGATGCGGCCGCCATCGGGCGAATAGGAGGGGCCGGTATCGATGGCGGCGCCCGAGGTCAGCTGCGCCGGCTGGCCGCCATTGGTGCCCACGGCATAGATATTGGTTGCCCCACCCTGCTCCACCGAGAAAGCGACGGTGCCGCCATCGGGCGAAAACCGCGGGGCGAAGGTCATGGCGCCGACATTGGCGAGGCGCTGCTGGCGGCCGGTGGAGAGCTGCAGCAGATAGACCTGCGGATTGCCATCGGCAAAATTCATATAGGTGACGAGATCGCCATTGGGCGCAAAGCGCGGCGTCAGCGCCATGGTGGAGCCATCGGTCAGATACTGCACATTGGCGCCATCCTGATCCATGATGGCCAGGCGCCGCGTGCGATTGGCCTTGGGGCCGCTTTCGGCGGTGTAGATGACGCGGGTATCGAAATAGCCCGTGCCGCCGGCGAGCTGCTCATAGATGGCATCGGAGACGATATGGCCGATGCGACGGGCCGAATTGGGGTCGGTATTGTAGCTCTTGCCCACGACCTGCGCCGCCTGCTGGGTATCCCAGACGCGCACCGAGGACGAAATCTGTCCGCCGCGCTCGACCGAGCCCATGACCAGGGCATCGACATTGGCGGTGCGCCAGACGTTGAAATCGGGCGTGCCGTTGACATCGCCCACCTTGACCGGCAGCGAGGCCGGATCGAGCGGCAGGAACAGGCCCGACCGGCGCAGATTGTTGCGCACGATATCGGCGATCTCGCGGCCGAAGGTCGGATCGGACGAGGCAAAATCGGGAATGGCGATCGGCAGGGGCTGGAAATTGGCCCCTTCCACCACGATGCGCAGCTGCGCCATGGCCATGGGAGAGGTTGCCAGCAGGGCGCCACCGGCCAGGCCAAGCTTGAGCGCAGAGCGACGGGTAAGAAGCGTCATGTGTTGGTTGTCTCCAATTTCGCCGTTTGGCCGGTTTTTGGCCAGCAACAGGGCAAATTCAAGGTCACGGTCTGAGTTCCACTTCGATCGAGCGCCACTCATTGAATGAATCGGCCGACAGCATCGTATAGGGGCCGCACTGGACCACGGCGCGCTGGGCGGCGCGGGCAATGGCCTGACCCGCCGGGGTCTGGTCGGCGGAAACGATCTGCGGCGTGCCATTGACGCTGCCATCCTGGTTCATCGAGACGCGCAGGGTAACGTTCATGCCCGAATTGAAATCGCTCGGCAGCAGGTTCCAGCAATTCTTGATGCGCGCGACCAGCCCGTCAATAGCCGACTGGCTGAGGCGGGCCGAGGTGCCGGTGGTATCGCCCAGCGTCGGGGAACCGCCCCGCCCGGTCGTGCCGCCGGTCGTTGGGGCATTGTTGATGATCGAGGCGATGTCGTCGGCAAGGGTTGAATCGAGCTGGGTCGGACCCGGCTGGGTGGGACGGGTGCTCGGGGTTTGCGATTGGTTCTGTGCCGCGGCGGCGGCGGCCTGACGCTGGCGCGCCTCTTCCTCACGCTTTTTCCGCTCGGCCTCGGCGGCGGCAAACTGCTGGCGCAACTGCGCCAGATTGCTTGGCCGGGCAGCCGGGGTCGGCGCGGCGACCGAAGGGGTCACCGGCTCGGGC
>DATMSG010000234.1:0-9115 GCA_035565515.1 Devosia sp. | reverse complement strand
GGATCGAGGCATAGTTGCCCAGGCGAATGCCGCGGCTATTCTCGGTCGGCGGGGTGAAGGTCAGGCTCTCGACGGCCAGTTCGCGGCCCTTATAGGGGGCCTCGTCATAAAAGCCGTTGGCCTTCATGGCTTCAAAGCCGGCCATGGTCACCGGGACATAGCCGGTAATGGTCGACCAGGTCTGGGCCTGTTCGGGCTGGGCGAGGTAGTTGAAGAACGCGGCAGCGCCCTTGTATTCCTCTGCCGACTTGCCCTTGAGGGTCCAGAGCGAAGCCCCGCCGACGAGCGAATTGGTGCGTTCGGTGTCCGACCAGACCGGCAGCATGGCATTGGCCCAATGCACGCCTTCGGCGGCCTGTTTGCCGATGGTGCCGTGATCGGCAACCGAGGACGAGGAGATCTGGCACTTGCCGTTGACGAAGGCGTCATTGGCGGTTTCGCCGGCATCCTTGGATTTATGAACGATGATGCCTTCATCGTACATCTTCTTGATCCAGGTCAGCTGCTGGACGAACTTGCCCTGGCTCACCACCATTTCGGCGTCGAGACCGCCAAAACCATTGCCCTTGGTGGCAATTGGCTGGTTGTGGATGGCGGAAAACTGCTCGAACCACTGCCAGGCACCCGACGGATCGAGCGCGATGGGGCACTCATAGCCCGCTTCCTTCATGGCGCGGCCCACGGTTTCGACCTCTTCCCAGGTCTGGGGCAGGCCGTCGAAACCGACCTTGGCCAGCGCGTCGGTATTGTAATAGATGACCGCGGTCGAGTTGTTGAACGGCAGCGACAGCATTTCGCCGGTCGAGGTCGAGAAATAGGAGGCGATACCCGAGAGGTAATTGTCCCAGTCGATTTCGTAGCCGTTGGATTCCATCAGCTCGCGGATCGGCATATAGGCGCCCGAAAGCATCAGATCGAGCGTACCGGCGTCGAAAATCTGGGTAACGGTCGGCTGCTTGTTGGCGCGATAGGCCGCGATCGTGTTCTGCAGGGTATTGTCGTAGTTTTCCTGGCTGACGCAGACGATCTCATAATCGGCCTGGGATTCGTTGAAGCCGCGGCACATGTCCTGCACGCGTTCGCTGAGATCGCCGGAAAGGCCATACCAGAATTCGAACTTGGTCTGCGCCATGGCAGGTGCCGTTGCCAGTGCGAGCACGGCGATGGTGGACGCTGCACTGAGCAGCCTTGTGCGAGTCATTTGAACCTGTCTCCGAGAATGAGGCCGTTTGGCGGGCGGACTCCTAGGCGTGCTCGGTGACAGGTCCGTCTCAAAGCCATGGCGCTTTGACAAAGACTGGATGTCGATATGACGACAGACAAGTGGAGGGTTTCGCCGCGAAAGCGAAACTGCCCCTCAGACCGCCTTTAATTTCTCGCGAATGATCGCGCTGGCCACCACCGGATCCGGCGGCAGCACCGCGCTTCTGAGCGCCCTTGAATAGTCGTGGCTGGGATTGCCCAGCACATCCTCGGCCCGCCCCGCCTCCACCACATCGCCCTTGTGCATGATGATCACGCGGTCCGAGATATAATAGGCCGTCGAAAGATCATGGGTGATGTAGATGATCGAGACCCCCAGATTGTCCCGCAATTCGCGGAACAGGTTGACGATCGACATGCGCAGCGACGCATCCACCATCGACACCGGCTCGTCGGCAACGATCAGTTTCGGCCCCGGAATCAAGGCCCGCGCCACCGCGATACGCTGCAATTGCCCGCCCGAAAGCTCGTGCGAATACCGCCCGCGCACCTCGGCCAGCGACAGGCCCACATGCTGCAGCGCTTTATCCGTCGCCGCCTCCACGGCCGCCTTGTCCTTCAGCCCCAGAAACTGCCGCGCCGTCGAAAACAGATAATAATCGAGCGTTGTCAGCGGGTTGAAGGCTTCGAACGGGTTCTGGAAAATCGGCTGCACCTTGGCCATGAAGTCGAGCCGCGCCTGGCGGCTGCGGATCGCGGCAATGTCCTCTCCCAGAAAGCGCAGCGTGCCGCTGGTCGGCGTCTCATTGCCCAGAATCATGCGCGCCGTCGTCGTTTTGCCGCTCCCCGATTCCCCCACGACCGTAAAGATCTCGGGCTTTTCCTCCTCGAGCGTGAAACTCACATGCTTGACCGCATGCAGCGTCGAGCGGTCGAGAAAGCCGCCGACGCGATAGTCCTTGTTGACGTCCTCTAGTTCGAGCAGCGCGGTCATGCGGCCTCCACCTCCCCGGCGCGCCAGCAGGCGACCCGGCCATTATTGCGCATTTCGAGCGGCGGGTTCTCGCTCTTGCATTTGTCCACCGCCAGCGGGCAGCGCGGATGAAAGCGGCAGCCGCTCGGCGGATCGGCCAGGTTCGGTGGCTTGCCGCCCAGCGCCACGCGCTTGCGCGTATCCCCGATGCGCGGCAGGCTGGCGATCAGATGCGCGGTATAGGGATGCTGGGGCCGCTGGAACACATCGAGCGTCGGCCCCTCCTCGACCAGCCGCCCGGCATAGACGATGCCGATCCGGTCGGCGATCGCGGCATGCACGGTCATGTCATGGGTCACGAAGATGATCGAGGAGCCCATGCGCTGCTGCACGCCCTTGATCAGCGCCAGCACATCCTGCTGCACCAGAACATCGAGCGCCGTGGTCGGCTCGTCCGCAATGATGAATTCGGGCTCGCACACGGTCGCCAGGCCAATCGTCAGCCGCTGCCGCATGCCGCCCGAAAGCTGGTGGGGATAGGATTCGAGCACCCGCGGATCGAGCCCGATCTTTTGCAGATGCAGTTCCACCCGGGCGCGAAACTCCCCGTCCGAAAGCCCCATATGCTTGAAGGCAAAATCGTAAAAGGCGTGCTTCACCTTGCGCACCGGGTTCAGCACGTTCATCGAACCCTGCATCACATAGGAAAGATGCTTCCAGCGCGCCGCCTTCATCGCCGGGCGCTGGGCATAGACGTCCAGCTCCTTGCCCCCGAAATCGAATTTGACCGAGCCTTCCACCACCCGCAGCGGCGGCGTGATCGCCCCGGCAATGGTCTTGATCAGCGAGGATTTGCCCGAGGACGATTCCCCCGCAATCCCATAGATCTCGTTGCGCTTGATGGTCAGGGACACATCGTCGACCGCCCGCACTTCGCGGCGCACGCCAAAATAGTTCATCTGGTAATAGGCCTTGAGGCCTTCCACCCGCAGCACGGGCTTGGTGTCCACGTTCACAGGCGTTTTTTCCACTACAGAAAGCATGCTTACGCTCCCATCCGGCTGAGGCGGCTGCGGGGGTCGATATATTCGTTGACCGAAATGGCGAGGAGGAAGAGCCCGAGGAACAGCAGCACCACGGCAATGACCGGAAAGGCGATCCACCACCAGATACCGGCAATGATCGCCTGATGCTGGTTGGCCCAATAGATCATCCCGCCGATGGTCGGCCGGTTGATGTCGGAAAAGCCGAGCACCGACAGCGTCACCTCGAGCCCGATGGCCCAGATCAGATTGTTCATCGCCGTGAAGAAGATCACCGGCATCACATAGGGCAGATGCTGGCGCACCAGAATTTGCGGCACGCTCATCCCGGCAAACACGGCATGGCGGGTAAATTCGCGATTTCTCAGGCTCAATGTCACCGAGCGGATCAGCCGCGCATCGTAGTTCCAGCCGAGCAGCGCCGCCGTCATCGCCAGCACCGGCCAGCTCATGCTGTCGCGCATCACGAAATAGACCAGCAGCAGGATCGGCAGATTGGGCAGGGCGATCATCGTATCGTTGATCGTCATCAGCGCCTGATCCCACTTGCCTCCCAGATAGCCCGAGATCATCCCCACAGCGACCGCGAGCAGCCGGCTGACAATGGTCACGGTCAGGCCGAACAGCATGGTGTTCCAGATGGCCGCGCTCATTTGCCAGAGCACGTCCTGCCCGCGCGATGTGGTGCCGAACCAGTATTCGGCCGAAGGCGGCATGTCGGGCGGCAGGAGATAGATCGCCGTATCCGGCAGCGGCGCCCAGAAATGGGCCAGGGCAAAGACAAACACGCCCAGGGTGAGAACGAAGCCGATGGTGAATTCGATATTGTAGCGCAGGAGATCGCGCAGAATCTTGAACATGGTCAGCCCAGCCTCACGCGCGGATCGATGAGCGGATAGAGAAGGTCGATGATGAACACGGCCACCGCCACCGAAATGATCGACATGGTCGTCACCCCAAGCACCAGCGAATAGTCGCCACGATAGATGCCCTGAATGAGAAGCCGTCCCACACCGGGATAGTTGAACAGGAATTCGGTGATGACCGCCCCGCCGAACACATTGCCAAGGCTCAGTGCCAGGCCGGTCAGCTGCGGCAGCAGCGCATTGCGCGCCACATATTGGGAGAAGATCTTGCCCGAATTGACCCCGCCCAATTCGGCATAGACCACATGGTCGTCGGTGACGATATTGGAGACCAGCGAGCGCATGGAAATGAACCATCCGCCTATGCCCACCAGCACCAGGGTCAGCGCCGGCAGCGTGCCGTGCAGAATGAGCGAGCGGATATAGTCGAGGGTAAAGCCGGGTTGCAGGTTCATCTGCGCCCCGCCCGAAATCGGCAGCACCGGCCAGATGAAACCGAAAGCCAGGAGCAGCACAAGGCCGATGATATAGGCCGGCACCGGATGCAGCGCCATGATCGCGGCGCCCGACAGTTTGAGCAGCAGGTTCGAGCGATAATAGCCCGCCAGTGCCCCCAGCAGATTGCCCAGCGTCCAGGTGATGACGAGCGCCAGGGTGAGCAGCCCGATGGTCCAGGGCAGCGCGCCCATGATCAGCGACATCACCGGCGTCGGAAATGCCGAGAGCGAGGGTCCGAAATCGCCGCGCAGCACGCGCCCCCAGAAGGAGACATATTGATCCACGATCGTGCCCTGGAGCCCGTACAGCTCCTGCAGCGCCTGCCGCATCAACTCGACCGAGCGCGGATCGGTAGCGCCGAAATTGGTCATCAGCGCGACCGACTGCTCCACCGGATCGACCGGGGAGAGGTTGGTGATGAGGAAAGCCAGCGAAACGCCCAGGAAGATCACGAGGAAAAACTGGAAGAAGCGCCGGACGAGATATTTGGCGAAGCCGTCCATCTGCGTGCCCGTTCTCGAACAATAAGTATCGGAAAGAACGGGCGGGGTTTTGACGCCCCGCCCGCATGAGGCTTACTGCGCGGCCGGCGCGTTGGGATTGGCTTCCAGCGCCACGATCATATAGCGCAGGTTGCTCCAGTTCGGCCCCGAAGCGGCATAGGGGTTCGCAGCGCTCGGATAACCCGTCCAGTAGGTCGTGTCGAAAGGCGCGAACTTGTTGTAGGCCATGAGCGGAATGAACGGCATCTCTTCGACGGCGAGCTTGAGATAATCCATCCCGAGTTCGACCACCTTGGGATCGTCAAAGCCCACAGTGCGGTTGGCTTCGATGATCTGGTCGAGCCGTTCGTCCTGCCAGCGCGTCAGGTTGCGCGGCGGCTGGATTTCGCCGGCCGGCTTGATGAAGTCCGAATGGTAGCTCTCGAGGAAGAAGGAGAGATCGGGGTGACCGCCCCAGGTCTCGACCGTCCAGTAGATCGCCGCCTGATAGTCGCCACCGCCCAGACGCTGGCCATTGGTCGGTCCGGCCACGTCCACCGTCGTCTGGATGCCCTCCATCGACCACTGCTGGGCGATGATCGTGCCGGCACGCGCCAGCGTCGGAATGGCGTCGCCTTCGACCATCAGCTTGATGGTGAACGGGGTGCCGTCGGGCTTCAGCCACTGGTTGCCGTTTTTGGTGAAGCCGGCCTTTTGCAGCAGTTCGCCTGCCGCCGCCGCGTCGGTCTTCCACCAGCCGTGGCCGAACATGGCTTTCAGTTGCTCCGGATCGGACGGAATCTGATCGCCCCATTGGGGTTTGACCAGCGCCGCGATCTGCTCGGCCGTTGTCGGGTCATAGGGCTTGACCATGCGCGTGCCGGTATCGAGCTCGTAATTGGCGAGCCATTCTTCCATCGGCTGATAGTAATCGGTGATCGCCGAACCCGTGGGCGGGGTCGAGAGCGCCGCAAGATTGGCCGCGCCGCGATAAGAGCCCATGGCGACCGAGCGAATGTCGATCAGCAGGGCCAGCGCCCAACGCACGTCCTTGTTGTCGAACGGGGCGACCTGGTGGTTGAACAGCACCGAAGGCAGCGTCGGATCAGGATGGGCAAAGGGGAAACCCGGGAACCAATAGGCCGTGGTATCAGGTGCATCGCGGGCAATGGTGAACATGCCTTCGGGCGCGATGTCGTTGATCACGTCGAGATTGTGGTTCATCTGCTCGATGACGCGGGCATCGGGATTGCCGGCATTGCGATAGACCACATATTTCACGTCCGGAGCCTTATCGAGCCCCATGCCGATGGACGTGCGCTGCCAGTCGTCGCGCAGCTTCCAGATCACCCAATTGCCGGCCGTATCATAGCTGTGGAGCACATAGGCCGAGAGCGAAACCGGGGGATTGGCCGGGTAGGTCAGCGGATCGTCCACCGTTTCGAACACATGCTTGGGCATGATCCAGGCCGCATTCCAGCGCACCGTAAAGAGCGTATGGAACCGCGAATTCGGCGCCTTCAGGTTAAAGACCACCGTATTGCGGTCCGGCACCTCGACACTTTCCACATTCACCGTGAACGGCGCGCTCCAGCCCATGCCGGGATGGGCGATCTGCGTATCGACCGTATACTTGACGTCATCGGCCGTGAACTCGACCCCGTCGCTCCAGAAGATACCCTCCTTGAGCTTGACCGTCATCTGCGTGAAATCGTCATTATAGACCGGCTTGTCGGCCGCCAGCGCATTGGTCCAGGCGGCATCGCCAGTCCCCTCGGGATTGATCCACCACAGCGTATCGGCGGTCAGCTGCTGATTGCCATTGGTCGAAGCACCGCCGCCCGGCGCCCAGAGATTGAACCATTCGGCGTTCTGCGCCGCCGGCCCCTGGATGATCAACGCCTCGTTGCGGGGGATACCCGCGATGAAATCCTGGGCAGCAACCGGCATCGCCATAGCGGCGATGGCAAGAGCGGCTGCGGCCAGCTTCCTGAAATGCATGGTCGTTCCTCCTGATGCCCGCAAAAGCGGACAGCGACCCCGCCGAACCCCAGGGTCCGAACTCGTCGCCTCCCTCGTCTCATGACAGCGCCGCGCATATTCCTCCCGCGACCCTGCTGCCCGCTTTATCGACAATTTTTGAGCCAAGAGCAACAGGATTATCGACAAAACATATGCCGTACCCACACATTTCCGCGGGTTTGCGCAATTTGCGCTGCCAAATTCACTGATATTATTGACAACAAGGCTCGGATTGATAGGGTAATATCGACGATTGCGGCAGAGGACCGCGATGCGTTTCCCAGGCAATCAGGGTGGAGACAAGACAATGACAGCGACTTACGACGTCCGCATCGAGGTGGACGCGGGCGCCAGCCGCGGTGCATACCGGCCGTTATGGAACTGGTGGGGCTATGACGAGCCCAATTATACCGACACCGCCAATGGCAAGAAGCTGCTCAAGGAATTCACCGAACTCAGCCCCGAGCCGCCCCGCATCCGCACCCATAATCTGTTGACCTCGGGCGATGGCAAATATGCCCTCAAATGGGGCTCCACCAATGCCTATACGGAGGATGCCGATGGCAATCCGGTCTATGACTGGACCATCATGGACGGCATTTTCGACGCCTATGTCGAAGCGGGCAATATTCCCCTGATCCAGATCGGCTTCACCCCCGAGGCTCTCTCGGACGATACCGGCCCCTATCGCCATTCCTGGGCCCTCGCCGAGGCCTATGCCAAGATCACCACCGGCTGGGCCGCCCCGCCGAAAGATCTCAAGAAGTGGGGCGATCTCATCTACGCCTGGGCCCGCCACCTTGCCGACCGCTATGGCGAGGAAAAAGTCCGCGCCTGGCCCTGGGAAGTCTGGAACGAGCCCGATGGCGCCTATTGGAAAGGCACCGTCCGCGAATTCTTCGATATGTATGTGGTCTCCGCCAATGCGGTGAAATCGGCCATTCCGGGCTCCCGCGTCGGCGGCCCACACACCTGCGGCGCCTTCAACAATCCCAAGGCCCAGGCGTTCCTGCGCGAATTCCTCGGCTATGTCGTGGCCGAAAACGCCCCGATCGATTTCATCGCCTTCCACGCCAAGGGCAATCCGGTGATCTGGAAGGACCATGTCCGCATGGGCCTCCATAAGCAGCTCCGCGACATCGAGGCAAACCTTGCCATCGTCAACGAATTCCCCACCCTGCGCCATCTGCCCACGGTCATCGGCGAATCCGACCCCGAAGGCTGCGCCGCCTGCTCGGCCCGCGTCCATCCGCAAAACGGCTACCGCAATGGCCCCCTTTACGGCGCCTATATCGTTGAAAGCATGATCCGCACCTATGAACTCAGCCAGCGCGCCGGCATCGAGATCGAAGGCGCCGTCACCTGGGCCTTTCTCTTCGAAGACCAGCCCTGGTTCGACGGCTTCCGCGATATGGCGACCAATGGCGTCGACAAGGCCGTGCTCAACGGCTTCCGCATGCTCGGCAAATTGCAGGGCGAATGGGTCGAGGCCAGGTCCGACCACGCCATCGACATCCAGACCATCATGGAACACGGCATCCGCGAGCAGCCCGACGTCAACGCCGTCGCCACCCGCGACGACAAGGGCGTCTCGATCCTGGTCTGGAACTACCACGATGACGACGTCGAAGACGGCGCCGCCAACGTCACCCTGTCGCTCTCCAACCTCAAGCCCGGCAGCCACAAGCTGACCCACTACCGCATGGACAAGGACCACTCCAATTCCTACGGCGTCTGGAAAGCCATGGGCTCGCCCCAGGAGGTCACCGGCGAAGACTACAAGAAGCTCGAAGCCTCAGGCCAATTGGCGGTTCTCGAAACCGGCACCGTCGATGCCGGCAATGGCCCCGTCACCCTGACCACCAACCTCCCCCGCCAGGGCGTCTCCCTCCTCCGCATCGATTACTGATCCAACCCGATGCGCCCGCACCCCGCCGCCCCTCCCTGCGGCGGGGTGCTTTTTTTCGCGACACCCACAAGGAAAGTCGCGCAGCGACACCTCTCCCTCAGGGGAAGAGGTCGGATTGC
>DATMSG010000233.1:0-15155 GCA_035565515.1 Devosia sp. | reverse complement strand
GAAATCCTGATGTCGCCCGACCAGGGATAGTTCGACACCTCCTTGAGCGCGACCTTCTGCCCGCCGATCTCGACCGTCGAACCAATCCCGCCATAAAGGTGAAACGCCACCCCATCCTCGGCCGTGGACAAAAAGTACCCGCCCACCGACGCCACCAGCCGCGAAACATTCATCGTGCAACACGGACACGTATGCCAGTCCCACCGCGTCGGCGTGCCGTCGCTTTCGAGCGGGTTGGCATAGAAATAATGCTCCCCGTCCCGGCTCAGTCCCGACAGCGCGCCGTTGAACATGGCGAGTTCCAGAATGTCGGCATATTTGCCATCGAGATCGAGATGCAGCATCCGCTGCGCCCAGAAGATTAGTGCCACCGAAGCACAGGTCTCGGCATAGGCCGTCTGGTTGGGCAGGTCGAAATCATGGGTAAACCCCTCATTATGCGCCGAAGGGCCCAGACCCGCCGTCACATACATCTTGGTTTCCATCACATCGTCCCACAGCACTTCGCAGGCCCGCTTCAGCGCCGGATCGTTCAGCTCCGCGGCAAGGTCCGCCATGGCCGTATAGAGATACATGGCGCGCACTGCATGCCCGACCACCTTCTCCTGCTCGCGCACCGGCTTGTGGCTCTGCGAATATTCGTAATTGCCGAAGACATAGCGCTGCCGGCTATCCCCGCCCTCGCGGGCATCGCGCTCGATATCGAAATAATGCGGATTGGGCCGCCCGCGCTCGTTGATCATATAGGTGGCGAAGTCGAGGTGCTTCTTCTCCCCCGTGAGGTAGTAGAGCTTCATCAGCGCCAGCTCGATTTCCTCGTGCCCGTCATAGCCGCGCTTCTTGCCCGGCTCGGTGCCGAAGGTTGCATAGATGTGGTCGAGATAGCGCTCCATCACATCGAGAAAGCGTCGCCGTCCGGTTACGCGAAAATAGGCAATCGCCCCCTCGAGCAAATGCCCGGCATTATACATTTCGTGATTGTCGCGCAGGTTCGTCCAGCGGTTCTCCGGCTCCCGCCCGAGATACCAGCAATTGAGATATCCGTCCGGCGCCTGCGCCTTTTCGAGATCGTCCACCGCCGCCTCGATCTTGGCCTCGATATCCGCATCGCGCCGATGCGCCAGCGCATAGCTCGCCGCCTCGATCCATTTGCCGACATCGCTGTCCCAGAACACCTGCACGGTAAAGCCGTTGGAATGGCGTGGAAATTTCAGCGGCGGCGGCGGATTGGGCAATTTCAGCGAGTCGAGAATGCCGACCTCGGCCAGCTTCCTGTGCTGGCTCGGCACCGTGCGATCGAGCACGGTTTCAAGCCGCTCATGCCAGAACTGACCTTCAAGCCGCACATCGGGAAAGGGAACGGGAGCGTAACGAGACATGAGAAAACCTTTTCGCATTTGGAGTAGCGAGTGCCGCAAGTTCCTCCCCGGCACCCAAGTGTTTGTTCTCGTCCCCAGTAGCCCTCCTGGTGAGGTGCGGAGCGAAGCGCAGCTTCGAACCACGAGGGCGTGGCAGGGAGTTTGGTGGCACGCCCCGCCCTTCGAGACCGCTGCGCGGCGCCTCAGGGCGAGGGTTGCTTTCGGGCGCTAAATCCGCGCCCCGCTTTGCGGATCAAAAAGGTGCACCAGCGCCGGATCGATATCGAGCCCCACCCGGTCCCCCACCGAAAAGCCAAGCCTTTCCGTCTGCACCAGTTGCAGCGCGCCATCGGTGGAGGTCAGGTAGGTCGCCGAACCGGTCGACTCCACATTGCCCACCTCGAAATGAAAGCTCGCCTGCCCTTCCGCCACCCGCAGGTGCTCGGGCCGCACGCCGGCAATCACTTTGCGATTGGGCTCGGCCTGCCGCGCCAGCGGAATGCGATCCCCCGCCCCCACGACAACCCCGCGCCCATCCTCGGAAATGACGCCCTCGACGAAATTCATCGCCGGCGAGCCGATGAACCCGGCAACGAACCGGTTGACCGGCTGATCGTAGAGATCGAGCGGCTTGCCCTGCTGTTCGATGACGCCATCGCGCATCACCACGACCCAGTCGGCCATGGTCATGGCTTCGATCTGGTCATGCGTCACGTAAACCGACGTCGCCCCCAGCCGGTCGTGCAGCGCCCGGATTTCCTTGCGCATCTGCACGCGCAGCGCCGCGTCGAGATTGGATAGCGGTTCGTCGAACAAAAACGCCTTGGGATTGCGGATGATCGCCCGCCCCATGGCCACACGCTGCCGCTGCCCGCCCGAGAGCTGCCGCGGATAGCGCGACAAGAGCGCCGAAAGACCCGTCGTCGCCGCCACCTCTGCCGCCTTGGCCCTGGCCTCGGCCTTCCCCACGCCATGCAGGCGCAGCGAATAGGTCAGGTTTTCTTCCACCGTCATATGCGGGTAGAGCGCATAGGACTGAAAAACCATGGCGATGTCCCGGTGCCGCGGCGGCACGCCGGTCATCTCCTGCCCGGCAATATGCAGGTCGCCTGAGGTGATGGTTTCGAGCCCGGCAATCGAGCGCAGCAGCGTGGACTTGCCGCAACCCGAGGGCCCGACCAGTGCCACAAAGCTCCCCTTCTCGATCGAGAGGCTGACCTTTTTCAGCGCATGGAAGGCGCCATAGTGCTTGTCGATATTCTTCAGTTCGATCTGGGCGGTCATTTGAGCGCTCCCGAGGTAAGGCCGGAGACGATACGGCGCTGCAGCAGGACGAAGACGGCAAGGATCGGCGTCACATAGATCGCCGAATAGGCCATGATGGAATTCCAGTCGGTCGAGTTGGGCCCGAGGAAACCGGAAAGGCCAACGCTGGCCGGCTGCAGGGCCGGCGCCTGGATGATCGACTTGGAATAGATATATTCGCCGAACGAGCTCATGAAGGTGAGGATGGCGCAGACCAGAATGCCATTCCGCGCCAGCGGCAGGACGATGGAGAAGAACGCCCCAACGCGCGAATTGCCATCGACCAGCGCCGCCTCTTCAAGTTCGCGCGGCACGGTCATGAAGGTTGCGCGCACCAGCACCACGAAGAAGGGCATGGCTTTCGCCGCCGCCGCCAGCACCACTGCCGTGCGCGGATAGTTGAGCAATCCGAACTGATTGAACGCCACGAAGAGCGGCGTCACCATCACCGAGGCCGGCAAGACCTGCAACATCAGCACCGAAAAGAGCCCGACATCGACCCAGACATTGCGGTACCGCGCCAGCACATAGGCGCAGCCCGTGCCGAAAATCACGGTAATGGCCGTGACCCCGGCAGCGATCAGCGTCGAGTTCCAGAGGAACACGTGCATGGTCCGCCGCGTCCAGACATTGGGATAGATCGACAGGTCGATCTCGCGCGGCCAGAACGTGGGTGGATTGGCAAAGATTTCCGAGCCCGATTTAACGCTGGTGACATACATCCAGTAGAGCGGGAACAGATAGACGGCAGCCAGGGCCAGGGCGACGGCGAGAAGCAGCCAGGGAATATAGGGCCGGGTCATCCGCGCACCTCATGTCGGGTCGAGCGCACATAAATGATCGAGGCGATCAGGACGAGCACCAGCATCATCACTGAGATCGTCGCGCCCTTGGCAAAATCGTAGAGCTGGAAACTCATTTGCCAGGACCAGTATTGAGCAACCGTCGAGGTATTGGCCGGGCCGCCCTCGGTGATTGCGGGAAACAGGTCAAACTGCTGCAAGGTGCCGATCAGCCCGAGCGAAAGCACCGCACCGATGGTCGAACGCATCATTGGCAGTGTGATCGTCCAGAAACGCTGGAAGGCATTGGCACCATCCAGTTCGGCCGCCTCGTAGAGATCGCGCGGAATGGCGGCGAGCCCGACCGAGAGCAGCAGCATGTTGAAGGCCAGGCCCAGCCAGATATTGGCGATGACCACGGCCCAGATGGAAAAATTCGGGTCCGACTTCCAGAACACGCTCGACTGGATGATCCCCAGATTCTTCAGGATCGTGTTGAGCACGCCGAAATCGCCGGCCAGAATCCAGCTCCAGATCGCGCCGACCACCAGGCCCGGCATCACCCAGGAGACGAGGAAAAGTCCGCGAATGGTCGAGGCGCCGGGAAATTTCTGCGCAAAGAACAGCGCCAGCGCGAAGCCGATGACGAATTGCCCGGCCATCGAGAAGAAAACGAAGATGATCGTATTGCGCGTCACCAGCCAGAATTCGGGCGCCCGCACCACGTCGATATAATTCTGGAAACCGGCCCATGGCCGGATGAGCGAGCCCAGGGTGAACATGTCCACCTGCTGAAAACTCATCAGCACATTATAGATCAGCGGCAAGCCTGCCATGGCGAGAAGAAACACCATCGCCGCGCCGACCAGCAGAATATCGAAACCCACGCCATCGCGCAGGGAAGGCAAAAATCGTCGCACGAAACCTCTCCTAATCGGTTGGGCGCGTATCGCGTCTCAAACGCGATCGGCACCTCCCCCAGTGGGGGAGGATGGGAGGGGGTGGTGCCGCCGCAACCGCTCCCCTCCCAATGCGCAACCGTTACTTCCCGAGAATACCGTTGATCGTCGTCTGGGCCTGCGCCAGTGCGTCCTTGGACGACATCTGGCCGGTCAGCGCGGCCTGCTCGGCGTCAAAGATGGCTTTCGAGATCTTCTGCCATTCCGGGTGCGGACCGCGCGGCTGGGCATATTGGAGCTGTTCGAGGAACACCTTCAGCGCCGCATCCTTCTTCTCGACGCCGGTCACCGGCAGTTCGATGTCGCTACGCGCCGGAATGCTGCCGAACTCGGCAAAGATGCGGTTGTCCTGGCTCGCAAAATATTCGAGCGCGCGGAATGCTTCGTCCGGATGCTTGGTGGTGGACATGATGCCCCAGTCGAACCCACCCAGAGCCGAAGAGCGTTCGCCGCCCTCGGTAATGGTCGGCAGCAGCGCCACGCCCCAGTCGAACTTGGCGTCTTCCACCATACGATCGACTTCCCACGGGCCCGAAATCGCCATGGCGGCATTACCCGAATTGAACGTGCCGGTGGAATCCCACTGCCCCAGGCTCAACACGTCCTTGGAGGCCCAGCCATTGTCGATCATCTTCTTCCACAGATCGAGCACTTCGGCCGCACCATCGGTGTTCACATTGTCATAGCTGCCGCCCGACATCTGGATGATCGGCAGGAACTGGAACGTGCCTTCTTCGCCCGCACGCGCCGAGAAGGTCGCGCCATAGACGTTATTGGCCGGATCGGTCAGCTTCTCCGCATATTCGGTCAGTTGCGCCCAGGTCTTCGGCGGCTCGGTGATGCCGGCCTTGGCGAACAGGTCCTTGTTGTAGAACACGCCGATCGTGTCGGTATATTTCGGAATGCCGAACAGCTTGCCGTCCCACTTCACCGAGTTCAGCGGGCCTTCAAAATAGTTCTCGGCCTTGATCACGCTCGAATTGGCAACGCGGTCGGTGATGTCCAGCATCGCCCCGCGCGAGGAGAACAGCGCGAAATCGGGATTGTCGAACGACACGATATCGGGCGCATTGCCCGTCGCGAAGGCGCGCAGCGTTTCGTTGACGAGATCGTCGAACGGCACGGCGCGATATTCGACGACAATGTCTTCATTGGCATCGTCGAATTCCTTGGAGAAGGTGTCGGCGATACCGACGCGATCAACGCCGTCGATCGACCAGATTTTGAGCGTCACCTGCGCAAAGGCGGGCGTTGCAAGGCTCATGGCGCCAAGACTGACCGCAGCCAGAAGACCGGTAAGATGCAGTTTCATGTACTTCCTCCCATGTGCGGCACAATCGCCGCAAAAAAATGCTGCATGGAGCCCTCCTGCCCCAATCCAGCAGTTAGTCGGCAGGGACCAAGATGCCCCCGCGACGTTCCGTAACCGCAGCGTTACCGCCGCAGGATTCCCGAATGACCAGTTGGCACGGCAGTTTCCGCACCCCCGGCTCCACCGGCTTGCCCTCGGCAAGCTCCAGCACCAGCCGCCCGGCCTCCCGGCCGATGGCCTTCAAATTCATATCCACCGATGTCAGCGGCGGCCGCGTCTGCCCCGCGACGATCTCCCAATTGTCGAAGCCGACCACGGACACATCCGCCGGCACCTGGACCCCGCGCTCGCGCAGCGCGTCCACCACGCCCCGCGCAATCTGGTCATTGCCGCAAAAAATGCCGTCCGGCGCCTCGCCCTGCCCCCAGAGCCGCTCCACCGCCTCGTGTCCCCAATGTTCGGACCAGGCGCCGTGAAGCACCACGCCCTCCCCGCCAATGGCCGAGCGATAGGCCCTCGTCCGCTCCTTGACCGAAGCAAAACTGTCGGGACCCGTAACATGCACGATACGCTTGCGCCCCAGCGCCATCAGATGCTCGACCGCCTCGACCGAGCCCTGAAAATCATCCGACACCAGCGTCACCGCGCCCGCATGCCCCTCGGTAAAGGCATAGACCACCGGCACCGGCAGATTGCTCAGATCCACCGGCAATTTCCGGTCGATCCGCTTGCCCGAAGCGATGATCCCATCCACCTGCTTGTCCAGCATGGCATCGAGATGCACACGCCCCAGCGCCGGATCGTCCTCGATCCCGCAGAGGAATACCGAGACGCCCTGATCGACCAGCGCCTCCGAAATCCCCGCCATCACCGGCAGGGTAAATCGCCCATAGCTGTCATTGGTCAGCAGTCCGATGGTAAAACTCCGCCTCTGGATCAGCCCCCGCGCCATGGCATTGGGCCGAAACCCCAGTTCCCGCGCCGCCGTCTTGACGCGCAACCGCGTCTCCTCGGTCATCCGCCCGGTATCGTTCAGCGCCTTGGAGGCCGTCGCAACGCTGACGCCGGCACGGCTTGCCACGTCGTAAATGCGAACCCGACCGCCTCCAACACTCACGAAACCCTCCTAGAAAACCGTTTTCTCATGCAGAGAAAACCTTTTTCTTGCGACCGTCAAGTTAAGTATGACTTTTACGCCCCGACAAATTCCCCGCCCCGCGCAGCCTTGAGATGATTAAGTGCATGCACCTGGCCGGTCATTTCGAGATCGCCGCGATAGACTGGGTCGTGCCAGCCTTCGATATCGATCGAGCCCTGATAGCCGGCGAGCCGCAGTTCCGAGATCACATCGGTCCAATTGGTGTCACCAAAGCCCGGCGTGCGCATGAACACGAACGGCACCTTGCCGAAAACGCCGTGCTCCTTGATCACATCCCAGCGGATCGTCGCGTCCTTGCCATGCACATGGAAGAACTTGTGTGCCCATTTGCGGATTTGCGGGATCGGCTCGATCAGATAGACCATCTGATGGCACGGCTCCCATTCGAGCCCGATATTGTCGTCCGGCGTCTCGTTGAACATCAGTTCCCAGGCATCGGGATTGTGCGCGATATTCCAGTCGCCGCTCGCCCAGTTCCCGTCCATGGCGCAGTTTTCAAAGGCGATTTTGATGCCCTTGTCCGCCGCGCGCTTGGCCAGTTCGCTCCACACTTCCTTGTAGCGCGGCAGGCTATCGGTCAGCACCTGGTTACGAATGCGCCCGGTAAAGCCCGCAACGCAGGTCGCGCCGAAATGATGCGCATTGTCGATACACTGCTTCCATCCTTCGAGTGTCAGCAGATCCTTTTCCTGGGTTTCCAGCGGATTGCCGAACATGCCGATGGTCGAAATCGTGATGTCACGATCCCCGATCGCCTCGCGGCAGCGCTTGCCGAGTTCAGCCAGGTCCTGCCCATTGGTCGTCTGCCAGAAAAACGGCTCAAAACTTTCAAAACCGAGATCGGCTATCTTGGCGATATTCTCCGGCGCCTTGCCCTCGGTGGACTGGATCATGGTGCCGATACGAATGGATTTGGCGGGGTTGGTCACGAAACGAAATCCTAGGCTGAAATGGAAACACGTTGCTTGAGCTTGGCGCTCTCGATGGCCGCGAAGACCATGGCCAGGCTTTTGATATTGTCGCTGCCCGCCGTCTCGGGCTGGGCGCCGCTTTCGATGGCATCGAGAAAGCCGGCGATGACGCTGGCATGCCCCTCGGTTTGAGCGCTGTCGGGCATGTCGGGAATATCGAGCGGCTTCAGCTCGCGGAAAAACCCTTCGGTCCCCGCCACCTGATGCGCCTCGAATTTGTCGTAGCCATCCCAGAGCAGCGTGCCCCGGGTGCCGACGATGCGCCAGGAAGCCTCCCAGCTCGTATTGGCGCCCTCGGCGCTCCAGCTGCCGCGATAGTTGAAGACGATGTCGTCCTCGAATTCGAAAATCGCATTGGCCGCCGCGCCATGGGCATACCAGGACCCCGGCGGATTGACCTCGAGGCAATAGACCGCCTTGGGCGCCGCGCCGGCCATGAACCGCGCCGCGTCGAGCGTATGGATCGCCATATCGAGCAGCAGCACATTTTCCATCTGCTCGCGAAACCCGCCGAAATGCGCGCCGACGAAGAAGTCGCAATTGATGGAGGTCATCTGCCCTAGCGCCCCGCTTTCGATCAACTGCCGGATGCGGCGCACGCCCGGCACATAGCGCCGGTTCTGCACCACGGCATGAACGCGTCCTGCCGCTTGGGCCTGCTCCACCATAGTCCGCGCACTATCCAGCGTCGGCGCCATCGGCTTTTCGGTGAGCACATGACAGCCATGGGCCAGCCCCGTCGCCACCAGAGCCGGCCGCGCATTGGGCACCACGACGTCGAACAGCAGGTCCGGCTTGGTCTCTTCCAGCACCGCACCGAGATCGGTTCCGATCACCACGTCACCGAGCGAAAATTCCGCCGCCCGCGCCTCGGCCACTTTCGGATCAAGATCGACAAGGCCGACCACCTTCACCCTGCCCTTGAGCAGGGGATGCTCGGTCAGGGCATTGAGCCAGCCTTTGGACATGGCTCCGCAACCCGCAAGAACGGCCGTAAACTGCACGCTTGAAATCCTCCAGGAACGCACCGCCCTCTGTCTGATCGCAGATTTGCGGAACGCGGTCGTAAACGTTTACGACGCTACAATTGAGAGGAAATCCGTGTCAAGACGTCTCCGTAAACGTTTTAAGTCCACATTCCGAAAAACGGCCTTCGCTGCGCTGCACCCCTCGAACGCCTTGAGATCGCACGCAGTTTCAGCGACATACTGAGCCGCAAGAGGCGGAGGCACCGGGGGAAAAATGAAGGGCATCAGGCGCCTGGCGCAGGAGCTGAATATCTCGATCGGCACGGTTTCCCGCGCGCTGAACGGCCGCGCCGATGTCAGCGACGAAACCCGCCGGCGCGTGCTCGAAGCCGCAGCCCAAATGGGCTATGTGCCCAATCAGGCCGGCCGAAGCCTGCGCCAGGGCAGCACCAATGCCGTGGGCTTCATGATCGAGCTTGGCGCCGACATCAACGGCAATAGTGACACCTTCTTCATGGGGGTTTTCGACGGCGTGCAGGCCGTGCTCGCCCGCCACCATCTCGACCTCGTGGCCCTGCCCTGCCCAACCGACGAAAATCCCAGCGCCTACCTCCAGCGCATGATCGGCCGGCGCCTCGTCGATGGCCTGATCATTTCGGCCACGCATCGCAAGGATGCGCGTATCGACCTGCTGACAAAGGCCCGCATTCCCTTCGTCGCCCTCGGGCGCTCCATGACCCCGGGCGATTATCCCTGGCTCGATCTCGATTTCGACGGCGTCGCCCGCCGCGGCGTCGATCGCCTCGTCTCCGCCGGCCATACCCGTATCGCCGCCGCCATCCCCAGCAACGACATCAATCTCGGCTTCGTCTTCCTCGATGGCTACAAGGCCGCGCTGAAGCGCCACGGCCTGCCATTCGATCCATCCCTCGTGATGCGCGTCCCCTCGTCCGAGCTAGGCGGCTATCAACTCGGCCACGACATCCTCGCGATGAAAAACCGCCCCACCGCCGTCATTCTCAATTATGAACTGCTCGCCCTCGGCCTCTATCGCCAATTGGCCGAAGCAGGCCTCCAGGCCGGCCGCGACCTCGCTATCATCGGCTTTCGCGAAAACCCGGTCTCCCGCTTCATGTCCCCCCGCCTCACCTGCTTCCGCCTCTCCCTCCGCGACCTCGGCATGGCCCTGGCCGAATCCCTTCTGGCCAGCATGCCCGCCTATGCCGACGCCTATCCGCTGGGAACGGTGCAAAGAGTGTGGCCAATGGAACTGATCCCCGGCGAGAGCGACGGGCTTTGAGGTGTCCCGCAGGGCAAATCATGCCGGTGGCATGATTTGAACCGAAAAGGCCATTTGAGCTATGCTCAAATGGCGGGGCCTTCGTACCCCCGTCAGTCCCCTCAGGGCACCTTCTCCCGCAAGTGGAGAACATCCTGGTGAGCCACCGGCAGATCCCTCCCCCTATCGGGGGGGGGAGGCTAGGTAGGGGCCGCCCTACCCCAACCACTTCCCAAAAAACGCCAACACCGCCTCGCGCATCCGCGGCGTCTCCTGGTGCCCGATCCCCGGCTCGCTGACCTTTTCGAGCCTCTCCTCCACCCCCGCATAAGCCGGCACCAGTTCCGCCCAGGCCCGCTCCACGGCCAGCGGCGGGCTCAAATGGTCCGCCTCGCCCACACAAACCAGCTGCGGCCGTGGCGCGATCAGCGCCGCAATCGTTCCGCCATCCGCCTCGCGCAACAGGCCGGGCACCGTCAGGTAAATCCCATGCCCATCATGCGCCCCCAGTTCGATCATGGTCCGGAAATCGGCAAAGCAGCAGAGATGTGCCACCGCAGCGATCCGGTCATCCAGCGCCGCCAGCCAATAGCTCAACACACATCCCATCGAGAGCCCGAACGCCCCGATCCGCGCCGGGTCCACATCGTCGCGGCTTTCCAGATAAGTCAGTGCCGCCGCGTGGTCGGACAGCATCTGCCCAAACAGCGATTTGCCATGCCAGAGCAACGCCTTGGCCGCAAAGTTCTCGCTCACCGTCGCCCGCTCGCCAAAGATCGGCATGTCGATACAAAGCGTCACATAGCCCGCCCGCGCAAAGACCGGCCCCAACGGTCCCACCAGATATTCCCGGCCATCCAGCAATTCCCGCGCCCCGATCGCGTAACCGCCGCCATGCGAATGCCCATAGAGGATAGCCGGCAAGCGCCCCGTCGCGCCGCGCGGCCTGGTCACGATGCCACGCACCTCTTCTTCCCCGATCCGCAGCCGCAAATGCTCGACCATATAGTCATCGACCTGCTCCTCCCGCGCCGAAATCAGCCCGATTTCCGGCGGCGCAAAGCCAAGCAGTTCAGCAAATCGAGAACGGGTAATCGACACGGTTTCCTCCCGGTTTAGTCGCCGGGGAACCTATCGGAGATGGAAGCACGAGGGCAACCGCGTTCCCCGCCAGCCCCGCAGGAAGCTCAGGATCGGTGCACCAATGCCGGCCAGCTTCCCCCTCCCCGCAATGCTGCAATGCTTCGCGACAATTTCATCCATCGGCACTTGCCGATGAAGCAGCGCATATGCATCTATGCGCTCCTTGGCCGGTTCCGGCCGCGCCTCACGAGAGACTTCCATGACCGATCTGTTTTCCACCTTCGCCCTGCGTGATCTCACCTTGCGCAATCGGACCGTCGTCGCCCCAATGTGCCAGTATTCGGCCATAGATGGCTTCGCCAACGACTGGCACTTTGCCCATCTCGCGCGTTTCGGCATTGGCGGTTTCGGTCTGGTCCTCTTTGAAGCCACCGGCGTCGTGCCCGAGGGCCGCATTTCTTACGGCGATCTCGGCCTCTGGAAGGACGAACAGATCGCCCCCCTCGCCCGCATCGTCGATTTCCTCCACAGCCAGGGTGCCGCCGCCGGCATCCAGCTCGCCCATGCCGGCCGCAAGGCATCGACCCCGGTTTCCTGGCGCAAGCCCGAAGACCTTGTGACCGAAGAACAACGCAAGGCCGCCGGCTATGAGCACTGGCAGCCGGTCGCCCCCTCGGCCGAATCAAACAATCCCGCCGATCCGACTTTCCAGGTGCCGCTGGCGCTCGACAAGGCAGGCATCCGGCACGTCATCGACGGCTTCGTCGCCGCCGCCCGGCGCGCCGAAAAGGCCGGCTTCGATACCGTCGAAATCCACGCCGCCCATGGCTATCTGCTCAACCAGTTCCTCTCCCCGCTCGCCAATCACCGCACCGACGAATATGGCGGCTCCAGGGAAAACCGCATGCGGCTCCTGCTTGAAGTGACCGAGGCCGTCCGCGCCGTCTGGCCTGTCGGCAAGCCGCTCCTCGTCCGCATCTCGGTCAGCGACAATGCCGAGGGCGGCTGGACCGTGGAAGACAGCGTGGTCCTCGCTCGCGAACTGAAGACCCGCGGCGTCGATGCCATCGATGCTTCGAGCGGCGGTTTCGCCCAGGGCCGCATCACCTCGTCCGCCGCCTATCAGGTGCCCTTCGCCAGCGCCGTCAAGAAGGGCGCCGGCATCCCGACCATCGCCGTCGGTCTTCTCGGCGACGTCGATTCGGCCAATGAGATCATCACCAATGGCGACGCCGATTTCATCGCCCTCGCCCGTGGCGCACTCAACGATCCAAATTGGCCCGTTCACGCCCAGCGCTATCTCGGCGACAAGAACTATTCGCTCTGGCCCGTCCAGACCCGCCGCGTCTCTGAGCACGACCGCCTGCTCGGCCTCCAGGGCTCGTAAACCATTGGGGCGATCGCGGCTCGCGATCGCCCCAACTATTTCATCCGGCCATCGAAATTTCGCCGCATGGCGGAAACACCTTGAGCTTGACGCGAACAACACCCAAGTTCGTGTCAACCGGAGGAAGCAGACCATGGATACCAAGGCCGCCATCATTGCACTCATGAGCGTCTGGGGCGTCAGCGCCGCCACCTGCTTGCCCACCCAGGCGGAGGACTCCGCGCTCGAAGATGAGGCCGACAGCGACAATCCGCTGCTCAACAAGGTCTGGGTTCAACAGGGCGAATCGGCCAGCCCCGGCGCCATGCAAATCTTCCTCGCCGACGGCACCCTCGTCAGCGACAGCTGCTGGGAGACCTATCGCCTCTCCAAATGGCAGCAGGTCTCCGATACCTCGATCTCGTGGGAAGAAGACGGCATGACCATCAATGCCGATATTTCGTCCCTCACCGCCGATGAACTCGTCCTCTCGCTCAAGCTCGGCAGCGAGGTCGTCGAACAGCGTTTTTCGCCGGCGGTGGTCCCGACCGTCTGCCCGGATATGCCGCGTTAACCAACTCGGCCCAACGCGGCGCTCGAGGGTAACAGTCTGCTACCGCAAACGTGTCTCAGCACGGCTAAATCACGACTTGCGTACCGATTTCCACCACGCGTCCGGTGGGAATATGGAAGTACTCCGTCGCATCGCTCGCGTTGCGGGCGAGACGGATAAACAGCCGGTCCTGCCAGAAACGCAGCAGCCCGCTCTTCTTCCCGAGCTTCAACGAACGCCGTGACAGGAAGAACGATGTCGACATGATATCGAACTTCCAGCCAAGCTTTCGCGCCAGCGCCAAAGCCGTTGGAATATTTGGCGTTTCCATATAGCCGAACGTCACGACGACCCGGAAAAACAGCTCATTATAGGCGTCGATCGTCACCTTCTCATCGTCCGGCACACGCGGCGAAGCCGAGGTCCGGACGGTCAGAATGACATTCTGCTCGTGCAACACCTTGTAATGCTTGAGAGAATGCAGCAACGCGGTCGGCGCACCCTCGATATCGCTGGTCAGAAAAATCGCCGTGCCCGGCACCGTCGTCGGCTTTTTCTTCGCCAGATTATTGACGAGGAATTCAAGTGGCACCTCATCGCGCCTCGTCTTTTCCGACAGGCGTCGCCGCCCGGCCATCCAGCTCCACATGGTCAGCGCCACCAGCAAGGCAACCGCCGCGGGCACCCAGCCTCCCTGGAAAAGCTTGGAAACATTGGCGGCAAAGAAACCGCCATCGATGCAGAGAAAGGCCAGGCCGAAGAGCACTACGGCAATCGGATGCCACTTCCAGTTCCGCCACATGACGACGACCAACAGCAACAACGTCACGATCATGACGCCCGAAACGGCAATACCGTAAGCATTTGAAAGTGCTGCAGAACTGCCGAATGTCGCCACCAGGACCAACACGCCGATCATCAACATGGAATTGATCTGCGGCATATAGATCTGCCCGCTTTGGGTCGCCGAAGTATGGTGCACCACCATGCGCGGCAGCATGTTGAGAGCGATCGCCTGCTGGGTAAGGCTGAACGTGCCGGTGATCACCGCCTGGCTCGCGATAATGGTCGCCAGGGTCGCGAGAATCACGAAGGGCAGCAGCCCCCATTCCGGAATCATCTCGAAGAACGGGCTCGCGACATTATCGACACCATGGCTGATCACATAAGCGCCCTGCCCGAAATAGTTGAGCAACAGGCACGGAAACACCAGCCCGAACCACGCCAGGACGATCGGCTTGCGCCCAAAATGCCCGAGATCAACATAAAGCGCCTCCGCGCCGGTCACGGCGAGAAAAATGGCGCCGATAACAACGAAAGCGATACCGAAATGGGTGACGAGAAACTGGGCGCCCAGCAGCGGGTTGATTGCCCAGAGAACCTCCGGGTGCTGAATAACGTTGGAAATCCCGGCAATACCGAGCGTCAGAAACCAGATTGCGGTCACGGGGCCAAAGACAATGGACACCCTTGCCGTGCCAAATCTCTGCACGGCGAAGACGCCCAGGATGAGAACCAATGTGATCGGAACGACCCAGCGGGTCATGCCCGGCTGCACAAGTTCCAGGCCCTCGACCGCCGAAAGCACCGAAACCGCCGGCGTGATGATGGCGTCGCCGAAAAACAGCGCCGCTCCGAGTACGCCGAGCGTGGTGATCCAGACCGGAGGATTGGTAAAAGTCTGTCGCGCCAATGCCATAAGCGAGAGCGTGCCGCCCTCGCCCTTGTTGTCGGCCCGGGTGACGAAGAACACATATTTCACCGCCACCGTGAGCGTCAGCGCCCATATGATGAGGGAAAGAAGGCCGAGGACTTCGATATTGGAAGCTGCAGCGCCCGGCCGCACCTGCATGGCCTGCCGGAAGGCGTAGATCGGGCTCGTACCGATATCGCCATAGACCACGCCGATGGCGCCCAGCGTCAGAATTGGCAAGTTACTTTTGGCGTGGCCGGCCTGGTCGGTCGCTACGACACCGGCATCGTGGCCGGTAGTGTCCGCATGCGTCATGAGCTTGGGGGCTCTCTGTTTCAAAGGCCGGCGGGTGTGGCGGTGCTCTTGC
>DATMSG010000232.1:0-1673 GCA_035565515.1 Devosia sp. | reverse complement strand
GCCCCGCCCCGGGGCGGCAGGCCGGAGCCCTGCACCGGCGCGCCGGTATTGCCGCCCGGCACGTCGCTCACGGTGAAATCGGCGAGGCCGAACGTGCCGCGCTCATAGGCCATGATGCCGATTTCGTCGCCGAGGGCGGCGCCATTGGTGACATCGCCCAGGGCCTTGCCATTGACCAGGAAACGGGCCGTGCCGGGCGTTTCGACCATCTCGATGATGTCGCTGCCATCGAGCTTGGCGGCATTGGCAAGGGTGGCGATCGATTGGAATTTCTCGTCGATGACGCAGAAGAGGTGCGCGGAGGCTTCCGCGGTCAGTTCGGCGACGCAGGTGCCGTTCTGCGCATCGTTGCGCACGACGATGCCGATGGCGGCCTTGGGCTGGCTCGAATTGAGCGTCACATTGACCGATGTGTGCCGGCCATTGGCGCCGGGCCGGCCGGCCTTGATGGTCAGGGTCTGTTCGGAATCCTCCTGCGCGTCGTTGCGCAGCACGAACCAGCCGTCCTGCTCCCCACCGAACCAGCCGCGCTGCAACTGCTGGTCCACCACGCCATCCAGCGCGCCCAGCACCTGCTGCCCCAGTGCGGGCGCGGACAGGGTCAATCCGAAAGCGGCAACACAAAAAGCTAACCCGGAAAATTTCATCGAAACCCTGAACCCCAAACCGCGACGAGGCGCTGGCGCGCTCGTTCGACAACCCCACATGTCAGGAAACGGTCCCATAATTCCGCCGCTTCCGCCCCAAGAATCACGCTGCTGAATCGCTTCTTTTTAGAAGACGACGCAGGTGACTAAATCCTTGGGACCGGTCATGCAATTTTTACCGGTTTTGATGCGGTAAATTTTCACAAGGGGAGGCAGGCCCCGCGGGGCCGGCCTTGTGTGCCGATATTAGCGGGCGCGGGACGGCCTGGGCTGGAGCAGGGCGAGGACCAGGGTGAGCGCGGCCAATGCGGCGGTAACCATGAGATTGGTCACTGCCGAATAGGAATCGACGATGTAGCCGCCGATAAGGGCGCCGAGCATGATGGCGACCTGGAAGGAGACCACCATCAGGCTGCCCGAGGATTCGAGGGCATCGGTGGCCGAGCGCGAGAGATTGGCCTGGAGGGCGACGGGCGCCATGCCGAAGGCAAAGCCCCAGAGCGCGGCGAAGGTGAAGGCGGCGGCGATCTGGCCGCCCCAGAGCACCAAGGCGAGCGCGGCGAGGGCCATGATGCCGCCGGTTGTGCCGAGCGCGCGGCCGGCATCGATATCGGCCAGCTTGCCGCCGGCAACCGTGCCCACGACGGCGGCGGCGCCGAAGCCGGCGAGGACGAGGGCGATCATGCCGGTCTCAAGACCCGTCACCTGTTCGAGGAAGGGGCGGACATAGACCGAGCCGGTCATGTGGCCGGCCATGAGCAGGATGACGGCGAGCATCCCGAGCTGCACGCCGCGCCGCTTGAGCAGGCGCAGCATATCGCCCATGCTGTTGCTGGACGAGGCGGGCATGCTGGGCAGGCCGACGAGCTGCAGGACGAGGGCGAGGCCGGACAGGGCTGCCGTCAGGCCCATGGCGCTGCGCCAGCCGAGCCAATCCCCGATCACCGCGCCCATGGAGGGAGCTGCGATGGTGGCGAGGGAAACGCCGAGGCTGACCATGGCCATGCCCCGGCCGATGGCGCCGGT
>DATMSG010000231.1:0-7272 GCA_035565515.1 Devosia sp. | reverse complement strand
AGGCGAACCAAGCGGCCACAATGGCCAAAGCCCGAAAGCGGGCGCCGACACCATCCGGGCCATTTGCCGCTATGAGATTGAAAGACCTAGCCGAGCATCTCGGCCTGTCGCAAACGACGGTGAGCCGCGCGCTCAATGGCTATCCTGAAGTCAAGGAAGCAACGCGCCTGCGCGTCGCCGAGGCCGCGGCCCAGCTCGGCTATCGCCCCAATGCCAGCGCCCTGCGCCTCGCCACCGGCCGCGCCGGTGCCGTCGGCCTGGTCTTGCGCGGCGCCGGTGAACTCGGGCCCCATATGAGTGAATTCATGGGCGGCATCAGCGAGCGCTTGAGCGCGGAGGAAATCGATATCCTGCTGATCACCGTCGATAGCCTGCAAGATGAGATGGCGGCCTATCAGCGGCTGGCGGCGAGCCAGAAGGTGGACGCGATCGTGCTCCAGTCCCCGACACTCAGCGATGTGCGGGCAGAACAGCTGCTTGACCTCAAAATCCCCTTCATCCTGCATGGCCGCACCAATATCAGCCGCCCGGTGGCGTGGATGGATATCGACAATACCGGCGCCTTGGAGCGCGCCACCAGCCATCTGCTCGATCTCGGCCATCGCCGGATCGCTCTATTGAACGGCCTCAAGGGCCGCACCTTCGCCGAGCACCGTGAACTCGGCTACATGGCCGCCCTCTCCGCCCGCGGCGTGCCGTTCGATCCGGCATTGATGGGCAATTCCGTCTTCACCGACGAAGTCGCCTTCCGCATGGCCCAGTCCATGCTCGAACTGCGCCCCCGCCCCACCGCCTTCCTCGCCGGCTCGATGATGACCGCCCTCGGCGTCTTCCGCGCCATCCGCCAGGCCGGCATGCAATTGGGCACAGACGTCTCCATGATCGCCCATGACGACGTCTTTCCCTATCTCAACGCCGACAACATGTACCCCACCATGTCGACGACCCGCTCCTCCATCCGCCAGGCCGGCTCGAGGATAGCCGAACTCCTGCTCCAGCTTTTCGGCGGCAAGCCGGTCGGAGATATTCACGAGCTATGGCCGGTAGAACTGGTCCTGCGCGAAAGCTCCGGCCCCGCGCCGCTGTTTTAGAACCGGAGGCCAGGTGGGGGCGTTACGCCCCCAGCCTATATCCCCGCATCCGCTCATAAAACGGCCGCGCCTCATCCGCGATCCGAGCCAGCCCCTCCGGCAGCGGCCCGATTTCGTCCGGCGGCGAAAATCCGGTACTGTTGTAGACCGCATTATACCAATGCGGCCCCCAGACCCCATCTTCGGCATGCGCTCCCCTGGGCCACGCCAACATCGCCGGGTCCCAGTCCAGCCCCACCGCCGCGCAAAGCGCCGCCAGCGTTCCCTCGGGATCGCGCCTGACATCGTCGCTGTCGACCACCACCGGGGCCCGCCCCGTCCGTTCCGCCACGCGCTCGAACAGTTTCGCCTGCCCCTCGAAGCCGATATCGGCCAGCGTCATGCTCTCCCGCTTCTGCGCATAGGAGGCCAGCACCCGCTCGGGCGCGCGCAGCAGGAACACATTGGTGACCTCATCCATCCAGTCGAGCGGAAACCCCTCAACCATATGGTGGCTCATATGCTTCTGGTACCAGACACTCTTACCGCCCGGCACAGGACCCATGATCTGCCGCACCACCGCGTCGGCATCCTGCGGCTGCGAGGCCAAAACCTCCTCCTGCATGGGATGAACCAACCCGGTTGCCTTGAGATAGGCCGCATAAAACGGCTCATCGCTGACGAAACAATCGGCCCGCGAGGAAAAACTCCGCATCATCGCCGTGGAAAGATTCCGCGGCCCCGACCACATGGCTATCCGTCTCACTGCGCTCATGGCCGGAAAGTCTCCCGCTCGATCAGCTCGCGATAAAGCCCCGCCAGCTTCGCCGTCATCTCCCCCGGTATCGGCCCCGGCCCCGTAAGCGGATGCCCCATCCGGCGCCCATCCACTTCGCGCACCGAGGTCAGCCCGGCAAAGGTGCCGGTCACAAAAGCCTCGTCCGCCCCATAGACATCGGTCAGCGAGAAATTTTTCTGCCGCACCGTGATCCCTGCCGCCTCGGCGACCCGAATGATGTTCCCGCGCGTAATCCCGCCGAGACAATAATCCCCCGTCGAGGTCCAGACCTCGCCCCGCCGCACGATGAAGAAATGCGTCGAATTACACGTCGCCACAAAGCCCTGCGGATCGAGCATCAGCGCCTCGTCCGCTCCGGCCTTAGCCGCCTGGATGCAAGCCTGAATGCAATTGAGCTTGGAATGCGAATTGAGTTTTTGGTCCTGCATATCCGGCGCCGTGCGGCGGATCGTCGAGGTAAACAGCGAAATCCCGTCCGGCTTTGGCGACGGCGCCTTGTATTCGGGAATGATGACAATCGTCGCGTCCCCAATCGTCACCCGCGGGTCCTGATAAGGCGTCGCCTTGATCCCGCGCGTCACCATCAGGCGGATATGCACGCCATCCGTCATGCCATTGGCCGCCAGACAATCGAAAATCCGCTTCACCAATGCGTCCGGCGTCAGCCCCACCGAAAAATCGAGCGTCTTCGCACCCTCATAGAGCCGCTCTAGATGCGCCCACAAAAACGGTATCCCGCCCTGATGCAGCCGCAGCCCTTCCCAGACCCCGTCCCCCAGCACGAACCCTGAATCAAAAACGGAAACCACCGCCTTGTCCCGCGGCATCAGCTGGTCGTTGACGGCAATAAGAATGGAAGCATTACGCGGATCATCCGCATAGGCATGAACGCCATAGGCCATGAGAAGAGGCTTTCTATTCGTTAGACGCGGCGAAAACATCTCCTCTCCGACGGCGGAAGTCGAGAGCAGTCTTCTGCCATTCACCACGACCCAACCACACACTCGGTGCAACAGCTCCCCCTTGATGGGGGAGGCCGGGAGGGGGTGGCGGGAGCACGACATCAAGACGCGCCCTCCCAGCGCCCCCCTGCCAAAAAACCAAAAGACCAAAATTTTTGACCATCTGGACGAAACTGTCACAATTGGGCAATCTCCCCCTGCGGCTGGGAGGACGCGAGCAGATGGGCAAATAGGCGCAATATACTGAGGTTGCGGCAACTATCGCCCGCTCACGGGCGACTCCGAGCCGTCATGCAAGTGTCATTGCACTGTCATCTCGCCCCTCTACTCCCTCGCCCGTTCGCAGCGGCCATCCCCCACGGGACCGCCCGCGACTGCTCATTCAGGGAGACAAAGAATGACGTTCAAGTCTGCGCTGACCACCTCGGTTTCGCTTCTCACCGTGTTCAGCTTCTCAGCTCCGACTTTCGCCCAGACCGATCTGGCCGCACTTTATGACGCCGCCAAGACCGAAGGCCAGCTCACCGTGATCGCCCTGCCCCATTCCTGGTGCAACTATGGCGGCGTGATCGAAGGTTTTAAGGCCAAGTATCCCGGCATCACCGTCAATGAACTGAACCCCGACGCCGGTTCGGCCGACGAGCTCGAAGCCGTCCGCGCCAACAAGGGCAATACGGGCCCGCAGGCTCCTGATGTTCTCGACATCGGCCTCGCCTTCGGCCCGCAGGCCAAGGACGAAGGCCTGCTGCAGGCCTACAAGGTCTCGACCTGGGACGAAATCCCGGACGACGCCAAGGATGCCGACGGCTTCTGGTATGGTGACTATTACGGCGTGCTCGCTTTCGGCATCAACAAGGACATCATCACCGGCGACAATCCCACGTCCTGGGCTGACCTGAACAAGGACGAGTTCGCCAACTCCGTCGCCCTTGCCGGCGACCCGCGTACCGCCAATAACGCGATCATGTCGGTCTTCGCCGCTGGCCTGTCGACCGGCGCCGCTCAGGACGCCGCCGCCCAGGCCGGCCTTGAATACTTCAAGGCCCTCAACGACAAGGGCAATTTCGTCCCCGTCGACGCTGAAGCCGCCGCCATTGCCCAGGGCACGACCCCGATCGCCGTCAACTGGGACTACAACCTGCTCGCCGCCCGCGACAACCTCAACGGCAACCCGCCGATCGAAGTCGTCGTCCCGTCCGATGGCGTCGTCGCCGGCGTCTATGTCCAGGCGATCTCCGCCTTCGCACCCCATCCGAACGCCGCAAAGCTCTGGATGGAATATCTCTATTCCGACGAAGGTCAGCTCGGCTGGCTCGCCGGCTACTGCCACCCGATCCGCTTCAACGCCCTCGCCGAAGCCGGCAAGCTCCCGGCCGACCTGATGGCCAAGCTCCCGGCTGCCGAAAACTACGCCAAGGCCGTGTTCCCCTCGATCGAAGAGCAGAACGCCAACAAGGCAACCATCACCGGCGGCTGGGACTCCACCGTCGGCGCCTCGGTTCAATAACCAAACCAGCCCCCCGGGTTCGCCCGGGGGCACCCCAGTAGACCTCATCCTGAGCCTGTCGAAGGGCGAGGTCGTGGCGCCGCGACCGCCACCGTGCCACGACCTCGTGGTTCGACGGGCTCACCATGAGGTCTACTTTCGTAATGACCGATATTTCAGCCAAATCCCCCCGCCGCATCCCCTGGGACAGCCTCGCCGTTTTCCCCTTCATCATCTTCGCGGTGATGTTCCTCTTCCTGCCCACGCTCTCGCTGATGGGCGCCGCCTTCACCGACCGTGCCGGCAATTTCACCCTCGATAACATCGCCGGCCTCTTCACCGACCAGATCATGGCCGCCTACTGGATTTCGATCCGCATCTCTGGCGCCTCCGCCATTCTCGGCGCGCTGATCGGCCTTGCCATCACCCTCGCGATCATCCGCGGCAGGCTCCCCCAAGGCTTGCGCTCCGCCGTCATGACCTTTTCCGGCGTCGCCTCCAATTTCGCCGGCGTCCCCCTGGCCTTCGCCTTCATCGCCACCCTCGGACGCCTCGGCCTTGCCACCATCGTCATCCGCACGCTGTTCGATTTCGACATCTACCGCCAGGGCGGCTTCAACCTCTTCTCCTTCTGGGGCCTGACGCTCACCTATCTCTATTTCCAGATTCCCCTGATGGTCCTGACCATCGCTCCGGCCATCGACGGCCTCAAGAAAGAGTGGAACGAAGCCGCCCAGACCCTTGGCGCCTCGACCTGGCAGTTCTGGCGCTATATCGGCTTTCCCATCCTCTGGCCCTCCGTCCTCGGCACCCTGTCGCTGCTCTTCGCCAATGCCTTCGGCGCCATCGCCACCGCCTGGGCACTGACCGGCTCGAACCTGAACATCGTCACCGTGCTGCTCTACAATCAGATCCGCGGTGATGCTCTGCAGAACCCCGGCCTCGGCGCCGCGCTCGCCCTGGGCATGATCGTCATCACCTCGCTCGCCAACGTCATCTACCTCGTCGTGGCGGCGCGCGCCGAAAGGTGGATGAAATGAAAAGCCAAAAATTCTGGGCCTGGCTCGTCTTCATTCTCGGCGCCGCCTATTTCATCATTCCGCTCGCCGCCACCTTCGAATTTTCCCTGCGCATGCGCCGCGGCGAATACTCGTTCGACGCCTATGCCTCGGTCTTTTCCGACCCCTATTTCGCCTCGAGCTTCACCTATTCGGTGATCGTGGGCCTTTTCACCATCGTCGTCGGCATCCTCGTCGTCGTCCCGGCAGTCTACTTCGTCCGCCTGCGCATGCCCTGGCTCAGGCCATTCATGGAATTCGTCACTCTCCTGCCCCTGGTCATCCCCGCGCTGGTGCTGGTCTATGGCTATATCCGCCTCTACGGCTCCTCCTCCTTCATCCCCTTCACCGGCTCCGTCCTCGGCACCGACATCCTCCTCACCTGCGCCTACGTCACCCTCGCCCTGCCCTATATGTACCGGGCCGTCGACAACGGCATGCGCACCATCGACATCGGTACCCTCACCGAAGCCGCCCAGATCGCCGGCGCCAACCAGCTCCAGATCATCGGCCAGATCATCCTGCCCAATATCCTCGTCGCCATCCTTTCCGGCGCCTTCCTCACCTTCGCCATCGTCATCGGCGAATTCACCATTGCGAGCCTGCTCAATCGCCCCGCCTTCGGCCCCTATCTCGTGGGCATCGGCACCAATCGCGCCTATGAGCCCGCCGCGCTCGCCATCATTTCCTTCATCATCACCTGGGGCGCCATGGGCATGATCAACGTGCTCGGCCGCTTCGCCCCCCGCACATCCGCCAGGACTGACTGAACATGGCCGCCTTTCTCGAAGTCCAGAACCTCGTCAAATCCTTCGGCACCAATACGGTCGTGAAAGGCGTCAATTTCGCCTTCGACAAGGGCGAGTTCATCTCGCTCCTCGGCCCCTCGGGCTGCGGCAAGACAACGATCCTCCGCATGATCGCCGGCTTCGAGCGCCCCACCTCCGGCGCCATCCGCGTCCAGGGCGAAGACCTCACGCACCTCAAGCCCAATCAACGCAAGCTCGGCATGGTTTTCCAGGCCTATGCCCTCTTCCCCAATCTGACAGTGGGCGACAACATCGGCTTCGGCCTGAAAATCGCCGGCATGCCCGCCGACCAGCGCCGCGCCCGCGTCAAGGAAATGCTCGACCTCATCGGCCTTCCCGGCTTTGAAAAGCGCTACCCCTATGAAATGTCCGGCGGCCAGCAGCAGCGCGTCGCCCTCGCCCGCGCCATCGCCCCAAAGCCGCGCCTGCTCCTCCTCGACGAACCGCTCTCCGCCCTCGATGCCAAAATCCGCGTCTCGCTGCGCGAAGAAATCCGCGCCATACAGCGCGACCTCGGCATCACCACCGTCTTCGTCACCCACGACCAAGAGGAGGCCATGTCCATTTCCGATCGCATCGTGGTCATGAACGCGGGCAATCTCGACCAGACCGGCTCCCCCCACGAGATTTACAATCGCCCCGCAACCCGCTTCGTCGCCACCTTTGTCGGCCAGCTCAACACCCTGCCCGAAGCAACCTTCGGCCCCAACCGCGCCATCCGCCCCGAACTGATCTCGCTCACCCCCCGCCCCGATACCGACTCGACCCTCACTGGCACCATTGCCGATGTCGGTTTCCTCGGCTCCGTCGTCCGCCTCCGCGTCGATGTCTCCGGCACGCCCATCAATATCGACACGTTCAACGGCAGCGCCACCACCCCACCCCAGCGCGGCGACACCGTCACCCTGCATCTGGCGGCCAAGGATGTGCTGACGCTGGGCGCGTAACGTCGGCCTACCGATGCGCCTCCTAGGGCACTCTTCATCCCAGGCACCGTGCTGCCCTCGGGCTTGACCCGAGGGCCGGCTTTCTCGGCCACAGCACGGTGGCTCCCGCACTGGCCCTCGGATCAAGTCCGAGGGCAGCAC
>DATMSG010000230.1:0-4781 GCA_035565515.1 Devosia sp. | reverse complement strand
ATCCTGAGATATCGGGATGGGTCCGGTCCTCTGCCGGGCGCCATCTCGCGCAACATGATCAAAAAACGAAAGGCCGAGACAATGTCCCGGCCCTTCTCATTTCCGCACTCGAAAAATTCAGTGCTTGGTCACTTCACTCAGCGCCGCAGCGATATGTTCCCATTCGGCGCTGACGCTGGCCGTCGCCCGGCGCTTGCCGGCGCGGCGATACCAATAGTCGGCATTGCCCATGTCAGCCTCGATCCAGTGCATGAGCGCATGCACCCAGTCGAAAGCCTGCACGCCTTCCATCGCCTGGACGATGTTATGCGCCTTTTCCCATTCGGGCCCGACGCGCAGCTCGCCCTTCTTCAGCCACCACAGGGCCTGTAGCGGCATGCCCATATCCTTGGGCGGCTCCGACCAGTCGATTGTCGTGAAAATATCTATGGCCATCGGCAAAATTCCTGTCGGCCCGGACGCTGCCACGGGGCGCGTCACAACCAGTTTCAACTTGTGCATGGGGCGCAAATAGTGCGGAACGGCGGCGCAATCAAGCGCCACCATTGCCGAACATCTGTTCTGCCTACCACCAACGCGTGGGTGCGAACTCGGTGCCGGTGCTCTTTTCGATCACCCGGGCAGCCGCAAAGAGCGTCTCTTCGTCGAACGGCTTGCCGATCAATTGCAGGCCCAGCGGCAGGCCCTTGCCATCCTTGCCCGCCGGCACGGCGATGCCCGGCAGACCCGCCATGTTCACCGTCACGGTGAAGACGTCGTTGAGATACATGGCCACGGGATCAGCCGCCAAAGCCTCGTCGCCGATGGCAAAAGCCGCCGATGGCGTTGCCGGGGTCAGAACGGCATCGACGCCGGCATTGAAGGCGTCCTCGAAGTCTTTCTTGATCAGCGTACGGACCTTCTGTGCCTTGACGTAATAGGCGTCAAAATAGCCGGCCGAGAGCACATAGGTGCCGATCATGATGCGGCGCTTCACTTCGCGGCCGAAACCGGCGGCGCGGGTGAGTTCATAAAGGTCCGTAATGTCCTTGCCCGAAACGCGCAGGCCATATTTCACGCCATCATAGCGCGCGAGGTTGGACGAGGCTTCGGCCGGGGCGACGATATAGTAGGCGGGCAAGGCATATTTGGTATGCGGCAGCGAAATGTCTTTCACGGTCGCGCCTTCGGCCTTGAGCCATTCCAGACCCTGGTTCCACAGCGCCTCGATCTCGGCCGGCATGCCGTCCATGCGATATTCGCGCGGCACGCCGATGGTGAGGCCCTTCACCCCGCGCTCGACAGCAGCGGCAAAATCGGGAACTGCCAGATCGACGCTGGTCGAATCCTTGGCATCAAAGCCCGACATGGACTGTAGCATCAGCGCCGCGTCTTCCACCGTGCGGGTAATCGGGCCAGCCTGGTCGAGCGAGGACGCGAAAGCCACCGTGCCCCAGCGCGAGCAGCGGCCATAGGTCGGCTTGATGCCCACGGTGCCAGTGAACGCCGCCGGCTGGCGGATCGAGCCGCCCGTATCGGTCGCGGTCGCGCCGGCACAGAGCCATGCCGCCACCGCCGAGGCCGAACCGCCCGAAGAGCCGCCCGGCACCAGGTTGGCATTGCTGCCCTCGGCGCGATAGGGATTGACCACCGAACCATAATAGCTGGTCTCGTTGGACGACCCCATGGCGAATTCGTCCATGTTGAGCTTGCCCAGCATCACGGCGCCATCGCGCCAGAGATTGGCCGTCACGGTCGATTCGTATTCAGGCTTGAAGCCATCGAGAATGTGGCTGGCGGCCTGGGTGTGCACGCCCTTGGTCGCGAACAGGTCTTTCACGCCCAGAGGAATGCCTTCCAGGAGACCCGCTTCGCCCTTGGCCAGTTTAGCGTCGCTCGCCTTGGCCATGTCGCGCGCCTGGTCGGGCGTCGTTGCTACATAGGCATTGAGCTTGTCATTGGCAGCGTCGATGGCACCGATATAGGCCTCGGTCAGTTCCAGAGCGGAAAAACTCTTGTCCTTGAGGCCCTTGCGGGCATCGGCGAGGCTCAGTTTGGTCAGTTCAGTCAACGGTAATCTCGCTCAGATTGTCGCAGCGCGTATAAATGGTTGTGCCTGATGGCACTATGGCGTCGGCCGATTCCGCTTCTTCGGGCTCATAATTCATCGCCCAGGTTATATCCGCGGATGACGCCACCTGTATCTCGGTTTCCGAATACGGCGTTACGGCCAGGATGTCAGGATAAATTTCGCCCGGCAGCTCGCAGATCGCATCGATGAACAGATGCGAAGAGCCCTCCCGGCTTTTGACGTCGAAGAAGTTGCAGTGAAACTCCATCGACTGGATGCCCCTGGAAAAATCGAGGGCCAGGAAGTCGAGGTCCATGAAAGCGTCGATGCCCTTGTCCTCGATCAGGCCGCACGCCTTGGCGTCGCTGACATAGATCTTGGTCCGGTCGATCCTGAGGTCTTCCTGCGCAAGCGCAGGCGCCGCCAGGGCGAGCGGAAAAACAAGGGCAAGGCGCATCATGCGGCCTGCTCCTCATCGAGGCGCAGCTCGAAAAAGACCGACCATTCGCTTTCGGGGTAGTCGAGGAACGGTCCACGCGGCACGAAACCGTAACGTTCATAGAGCCGATGCGCTTCGAGCATGCCTTCGCCGGTTCCCGTTTCCAGCATCACGACCGGCATGCCGCGGCTTCGCGCCAGCTCGACGATCCGCTCCAGCAATTGCCGGCCGACGCGCTGACCGCGCACTTCGGGCACGGTATACATGCGCTTGACCTCGCCCAGTTCCGGCCCGTGGGCCTTGAGCGCCCCCATGCCCACCGCGGCGCCAGCCTCGTCCCGCGCCACGAACAGCGTCGTGTCGCTGTCGGCCATCTGTTCCACGGTCATCTTGAACTGGAATTCCAGCGGCGACAGCGGCAAAAGATGGTCGTTGAGACGCTCGACAAGCCCGCGCACATCGTCCTGAAGCGGGGTTTCAATGGCGATCGTGATCGCCATTTTTATTCGACCACCTTGGGCACCATGAAGAAATTATCTTCGCTCAAAGGCGCGTTCTGAACGATTCTCTCGGGATAGCCGCCATCGGTCACCACGTCCTCGCGGCGGCGCAGCTGCATCGGGGTCACCGACGTCATCGGCTCGACGCCATCGACATTCACCTCGCCGAGCTGTTCGACGAAACCGAGAATGGCATTGAGCTCGTTCTGATAGCCGGCGACTTCCTCCTCTTCGATACGAATACGGGCAAGGCGCCCGATGCGCTTGACGGTGGCGGCGTCGACAGACATGGCAAACTCCAGCGAATAAGGCCTTCTTTGCCGCTTCATTAGCAATGCAGCGACCCAAAAGACAATGAAAATGCCTTATGCCTCAGATCAGACTTCCACAGCCAATCCACGCTCCAGCGCGATAAGGCCCGTCCCGTCCAGCCGATCCCGCAGCGCTTCGAACGCCGCATCCACCTCCGACTCGGCTCCGGCCAGCGCAATCAACCGCGGTGCCGCCCGCTCCAGCAGTTTCACGCCGCGCTCCGCCAGCCCCGCGCCAATCAGCACGACCACCGCCTGCCCCAGCCAACGACCCGCGGCCGCAAAATCCTCCCGCGCCAGCACCAGCGGCGCCTCCCCATCGGCATCGACCACCAGCGCACCCTGCCCCAGCCCAATGACGTCGGGCTGCCGCATCGCCTCGTCTAGCTCCAGCATCCGCAACGGCGCCCGAGGTTTCCAATCCCCGCTCGCACCGCCCACCGCCCCGGCAAACGGCACCACCAGATCCGCCCCGCTCACCAGTTCCGCCCGCTCCACCCCCGGCAAAGCCCCCTCGCCCAGAACAACCACAATCGCCCCTGCCGCATGAATGCGAAACGTGTCGTCTCCGAACCAGGTGAGTTTCATTTGGTCAGTCCCATCGCCAAAGTCTGCTCATGAGCCTATAGGACAGACCGAGCCACAACCGCGAGCCCCATGTGACTGAGACCGACACACTAGACGCCATCCCCGCCACGGGAAAAATCCTCGGCCTCGACCTCGGCACCAAGACCATCGGCGTCGCGGTGTCGGATGGCATGCGCTATTCGGCGACCCCGCTCGAAACCATCAAGCGCACGAAATTCACCCAGGACGCCGAGCGCATCATCGCGCTCGTCGCCGAGAACAACGCGGTAGCCCTGATCCTGGGCCTGCCGCTCAATATGGACGGCACCGAGGGCCCCCGCGTGCAGTCTACCCGCGCCTTCGCCCGCAATCTCGCGCAAAAACTCGACCTGCCCATCGCCTTCTGGGACGAGCGGCTGTCCACCTCCGCCGTCACCCGCATGATGATCGAAGCCGACCTCCGCCGCGACCGCCGCGCCGAAGTGGTCGACAAGCTCGCCGCCAGCTACATTCTGCAAGGCGCGCTCGATCGATTGCGCCGAAACTAGCTTCAGGTATCCCATCGCTGGTGAATGAAGTGCATGGCCAAGGCGACCACCTTTGGAATTTCGTCTCCTCCCCGATAGTTAGTTACCGCGCGGCGAGATAGCCCCAGCAATGTGCCGATGCCCTCGCTGGTCATGTTGAGATCAGCCATTATGTTTCTGAATTCCGCGGCGTCCATTGACGTGCGTGGCAGTTTTCTGACCACCTTTGCACTTAGCGAAGTTCCATCGTCCCAGAGCAAGCGGCTCCCGTCTCCCGACGCACGAAGTGTCGAAAACAATGTCGCGTCGCTTTTGACCCTTCCAAACATCCGGTGGCTTAACAGGAGCGGCAAGAGTTCCTTTATCTCGGACGCCCCATCATCCCAA
>DATMSG010000229.1:0-39832 GCA_035565515.1 Devosia sp. | reverse complement strand
CCGAAACCTTCAACGACGACTATTCCAACCGTGCCGCCGCCGCTGCCGCTGCCAGGATGCGCATCCGCTCGGACATGAATTACGAGGATCTCGGCCTCGTAACCCCTTCCGGCCCCGCCGAAAAAGTCGGCCCGCTGATGCTCGATTTCATCCCCTGGATGCGTAGGGTTCCCGACCTGCAGCCGGGCGAGGAAATCACCGTAATCTGTTCTGAAACCGGGGAAAATTTCACCTTCGACGATCCGCAGAAATTCGCCGAATTCAAATATCAGCGCTATATGAAGCGCTATCTGCGCACCGTCCAATCGATCGACGACAATGTCGGGCGCCTGCTCGATTATCTCGACGAGAAGGGCCTCGCCGACAATACCATCGTCATCTACACCTCGGACCAGGGCTTTTTCCTCGGCGAGCACGGCTGGTTCGACAAGCGCTTCATGTATGAAGAGTCGCTGCAAATGCCCTTCCTCGCGCGCTATCCCGCTGCAATCAAAGCAGGTTCCGTCAGCGCCGATATTTCGTGCAATGTCGATTTCGCCCCGACCTTCCTCGACTATGCCGGCCTGCCGATCCCGAGCTACATGCAGGGCCGCTCCATGCGCCCCGTTCTCGAGGGCCAGACGCCCCCCGATTGGGACCAGCTCACCTATCACCGCTACTGGATGCACAATGACGACATCCACGAAGCCTGGGCCCATTACGGCGTCCGCGATATCCGCTACAAGCTGATCTACTGGTACAATGACGATCTCGGCCAGCTCGGCGCCCGCCCCAATGGCGCGCCGCCGGAATGGGAGCTTTTCGACTGCGAGAGCGATCCGCACGAATTGACCAATGTCGCCCATGATCCGGCCTATGCCAGTGTTTTCAAGGACATGCTGGCCAAGCTCGACGCCAAAATGGCCGAAATTGGCGATCTGCCCGAGCACGACAGCGCTGGCGTCCTCTCCAGCCTGGCAGCGTGACCGCGATGACCGGGACCACCAGGGCCCTGACACTTGAAGCGCAGGCGGGCATCAGCCGGTCCGCCGAAGCCGGGCCGCGCCCATGAGCAGTTGCTGCGGCTCATCCCGGGCGGGTCTGGGCGAGGTCAGTCCTGCCTCTCCCGCCCCGGCCGCGCCGCAAGCGCGGGGCGGCGCTCCGCATGGGATGATCCGCGTCACGGGCGGCAAGAGTTTTGTCGGAACCAATAGCCCGGAAATCGCCCAGGATGGCGAAGGACCCGAGCGCGAGGTCGTGCTCGCCGATTTCGGCCTCGAAGCGGAGACGGTGACGGTCGAACGCTTCGCCGCCTTTGTCGCTGCCACCGGCTATGTCACCGAGGCTGAGCGTTTCGGCTGGTCCGCGGTCTTTTTCGGCGACGAGCAGCATCTGGCCCAGGCAAGGGCGGCCGGATCGGGCCTGCCCTGGTGGCACAGCGTCAACGAGGCCACCTGGCGCCAGCCGGAAGGGCCGGGCAGTTCGATCGAGGATCGGCTCGATCACCCGGTGACGCAGGTTTCCTGGGCCGATGCCAATGCCTTTGCCGCCTGGGTCGGCGGGCGCCTGCCGAGCGAGGCCGAATGGGAGCATGCCGCCCGTGGCGGTGCCGTGCGCCGGCGCTTTCCCTGGGGCGAGGCCGAGCCGAGCGATGAAGCGATCCACGCCAATATCTGGCAGGGCCGTTTTCCCGATCTCAACACGGCGCGGGATGGCTTTGAGCGCACGGCCCCGGCGCGCAGTTTCGCGCCCAATCCGCTCGGTTTTTACAGCATGTCGGGCAATGTCTGGGAGTGGACGCGCGATCCCTTTCGGGTGCGCTCGCTCGCCAAACAGGCACGGCTGCGCAATGCCCAGGCCCTGGCGCATGCGGAAAAAGTGCTCAAGGGCGGCTCCTTCCTCTGCCACATCTCCTATTGCTATCGCTACCGCATTGCCGCGCGCATGGCCCTGTCGCCGGACAGCGCCGCCAGCAATGCCGGTTTCCGGGTCGCCTACGACCTCTAAAACCCTTCCGCCCGTGCCCTCCGGCACGGGCCTCTTCCTGTCGCGGCGCCCCAAATGCCCATCTATCTGCCCATTGCCGAACTCTCCGTAGACGTCTTCTTTCTCCTCGGGATCGGTGCGGCCATCGGTTTCATTTCGGGCATTTTCGGGGTCGGCGGCGGCTTCCTCCTGACGCCCATGCTGCTTTTTACCGGCGTGCCGGCGCCGGTGGCCGTGGCCTCGGTCACCGCGCAAGTCATCGCCTCGTCGACCTCGGGGGCACTGTCCTATTTCCGGCGCGGCGCCATGGACGAGAAGCTGGGCGGGTTCCTGGTGCTTGGCGGGGTCTTCGGCTCGGCGCTCGGGGTCTGGATTTTCGGCATTCTGAGCGCCATGGGCCAGCTCGATCTCTTCCTGTCGCTGGGCTATCTGCTGCTGCTGGGCTCGGTCGGCACGCTGATGTTCATCGAATCCGCGCGCAGCCTGCTCAAGCGCAACCGGGAGAAGCCGGCCGTGCGCCGCCGCCTGCCGGGACAGATTCCCTGGGTGCAGCGCCTGCCGTTCCGCACCCGTTTCCGCAAATCCCAGCTCTATATTTCCGTCCTGCCGGTCATGTTCATCGGCTTCGTCATCGGCATTATCGGCGCGCTGCTCGGCATCGGGGGCGGCTTCGTGCTGGTTCCGGCGCTGGTCTATATTCTGCGCGTACCGGGCAAGGTCGTCGTCGGCACCTCGCTGCTCCATCTCATCGCCGTCATGGCCGTCACCTGCTTTCTGCATGCGCTCCAGACCCAGTCGGTCGATACCATTCTGGCCTTCTGCCTCATGGTGGGCAGCGTGGCCGGGGCCCAGTTCGGCGCCTCGGCCGGCCAGCATCTGCCCGGCGAGCAATTGCGCATCCTGCTGGCGCTCCTGATCCTTGCCATCGCCATCCGCTTCGCGCTCGGCATCGTCATCTGGCCCGATGACCCTTTCACGCTCACCAAGCTCGGTTTCGGAGAATCGTGATGCCACCGCTTTTCGCGCTTCTTGCCATGCTGGTGCTGTTTCCGTTCCCGGCCGCGGCGCAGGACGAGGTGAATGTCGTCTTCCTCAATTCCGATCCGGTCGTGGCGGTCCATTCCAATTTCCGTGGGCAGACCGTCACCCTTTTCGGCAATATCGAACCCCTGGAGGGTGCGCCGGCAGGACCCTATGGCGTGGTTATCCTCGTCCAGGGGCCGTCTTCGGATTGGGTGGTGCGCGAAAAGGCGCGCCAGGCGGGCCTCGTGCTCAACAGCGCCTCGGCCCGCTATGCCCAGACGCCGAGCTACTATGCCATTCTCTCGTCGAGCCCCCTGGCCCAGCTTGTCTCTCCCGAAATCATCGACCGGCAGCGCCTGAGCTTTTCCGGCCTCGCCGCCCTGACCCGGCAGGCCGGAGATCCCGCCGGCCTCGATCCCGAATTCGTCCGCCTGATGCGTTCGGCCGGCAATTTCATCGAGGGCGAGCGCAGCGTCGTGATGCACTCCGCGACCAGTTTTTCGGCCCGCGTGCCCGTCGCGTCGAACGCTGCCAACGGTCTCTATCTCGCCCGCGCCCTGATCATTGCCGATGGCAAGGTGATCGGGGAAACCACCACCCGCTTCACCGTCCGCACCCAGGGGTTCGAGCGCTATGTCGCCAATCTCGCGCGCTCGAATGCACTGCTCTATGGCCTGGCGACCATCCTGATTGCCCTGGGCACGGGCTGGCTCGGCGGCGTGCTGTTCAAGCGCTAGATCTGGGGCGGCTCGCCGGTCTCCCCTCGCCCCCGAACCCGCGTTACAGAGCCAAAAATGCTCTCGAAAACATTGGGTCCGAACGGGTTCAATCCATTCTGGCATAAAAGCTTTCCGGGCGGCTCGCATAGTCGGGGCTGAAGCGGTGGTCGGCCGGTGGATGCGCCCGCTGGCCGCATTCGAGGCGCGGGCAGGTGCGGCAGCCGACGCCGACCGGCACGGCCTGGCCCTCGCCGAACAGGTCGAGCCCATCGGCATAGACCATGTCGCGGGCGTGATGCGCCGAGCAGCCGAGGCCGATGGAAAGGTAACTCCGGGGCGCGTTGTAGCGATAGCCGCCCTTGGTGATGGTGCGGGCAATGCAGAAATAGCGCTGCCCGTCCGGCATCTGGCTCACCTGCACATGCATGCGCCCGGGCGCCATGAAGGCTTCATAGACGTTCCAGCGCGGGCAGGCCCCCGAATGGCGCGGAATGTGAATGCCCGAGAGCGAAAAGCGCTTGGAAATATTCCCGGCAATATCGGTGCGCACCAGATGCAGCGGAATGCCCTGCGCGCCCTTGCGCTGCAGCGTCGTCATGCGGTGGCAGACCTGCTCGAAACTCGCCGCAAAGCGCCGCCCGATCCGCTCGATGTCATAGCGATGATCGCGGCAGGCTTTTAAGAACGGCTCATAGGGCATGATCAGCGCCCCGGCGAAATAGGCGGCGAGCACATTGCGGGCCAAAGCCGGCGCATCGCCTTCGGACAGATGTGCGGCGGCGATGATCGCCTCGATCTCCGTTCCGGCCGCCAGTTCGCCCAGATGATGGGCGAGCAGAAATTGGGCGGTTTCGCCCGGCAGGAGGTCGGAAATCAGCACGGTCCGCCCCGCCGGATCGCGCTGTCGCGCAATGCCGTTCGGCAGGGAGGCAAGCCGCACCTCCTGGCCGAAAACGTTGAACAGATAGGCTTTCAGCCCGCTTTCAAAACCCTCGCCGAAGGTGTCGATGTCGCCGCGAATGCGCTCGGCCGCCGCTTCCAGCGTGGGAAAATGATTGGCGCTGTCCTGTAAGAAATCGGAAATGGCGTCGGTCGCCAGGTGAAAGGGCGGTTCGGCGGCATCGGTCTTCTGCGCCCCTGCGCCGCCCAGCAGCCGATAGCGATCGTAAAGCCGCAAGACGGCCCGTGCCGCCGCCGGATTGGATTGGGCGAGATCGCGGATTTCGAGATTGGTGATGTCGCTATCGGCAAAGAGATCGTCACCAAAAGCTTCCATCAGATCGCCGACCAGCCGGCCCTCGTCGCTGTCGACCAGGTCGCCCGGCTCGACACCCAATTGCCCGGCCAGCGAAAACAGGAGCGGCACCGTCACCTTGCGCCGATTGTGCTCGATCAGGTTCAGATAGCTCGCCGAAATGCCCAAGGCCTGCGCCAGCTCCGCCTGGGACAGTTTTTTCTGCCGGCGCAGCCGCTTGATGCGGCCGCCGATCTGCATTTCGGCCTCGGCCATCCTGCATTCCTCCCTGCCCGTCTTTACTGGCTTTACAAAATCCGACGCCAGAATTGACCGGAATTGACAGCTTTACTGGGCGATTTCGGCTCTATTCTTGCATTCGGAAGATATTTGTCAAATCTTTACAGCACCCAGTGAGGAGGAGTTCCGCAGATGAGCCCCGGCAGCAGCGAACGCGAAGAATATCTGACCATCATCGCCCCCAGTGCCCACGAGGCCATGGCTCAGTTCAAGGCGAGGGGTCTTGACCAGCAGGGCTATGCCATTGCCGGCAAGATCGGCCGCCACCACTTCGCCCTGGTCGGCGGCGCCGATAGTACCGAACTGTTTTCGGGCGGCGGCATGTTCGCCGCCACCTTTAGCCGCAAGATCAGCGCCTAACACCCCGTCCATCCCGCAAATGACTGATCCCGCCTCGGGCGGGACCGGCAAAGCCATGTCCAAATGAGGAGATCCGACATGCTCGACAGACCCAGCCAGCCCGAACAGTTTCCGGCGCCCGACTATGCGCCCGAGCGCTGGAAGACCGTTTCGCGCACCTTTTCCCGTGCCGATGTGGACCGGCTTTCCGGCTCCCTGCCCATCCGCCATACGCTGGCCGAAAACGGCGCCCGGCGCCTCTGGGAGTTGCTGCACAGCCAGGATTTCGTGCCCACCCTCGGCACCTTTACCGGCAATCAGGCGGTGCAGCAGGTGAAGGCGGGCTTGCAGGCTATCTATCTCTCGGGCTGGCAGGTTGCGGCCGATGCCAATTCTTCGGGCAATATGTATCCCGACCAGTCGCTCTATCCGGTCGATAGCGTCCCCGCCGTAGTCCGCCGCATCAACAAGGCCCTGCAGCGCGCCGACCAGATCCAGCGCCTCGAACAGGCCGATGGCATCGCAACCACCGATCTCGACTTCTTCGTCCCCATCATTGCCGATGCCGAAGCCGGCTTCGGTGGCGCTCTCAATGCCTTTGAGCTGATGAAGGCCATGATCGAAGCCGGCGCCGCCGCCGTGCATTTCGAGGATCAATTGGCCTCGGAAAAGAAATGCGGGCATCTCGGCGGCAAGGTGCTGGTGCCCACGAGCCAGTTCATCCGCACTCTCAATGCGGCGCGCCTTGCCGCCGATGTCATGGATGTGCCAACCCTGATCATGGCCCGCACCGATGCGGAAGCGGCGCGGCTCATCACCTCGGACATCGACGATTATGACAAGCCCTTCGTTACCGGCGAGCGCACGCCGGAGGGCTTTTATCGCCTGAGGGGCGGCATTGACGCCGCCATTGCCAGGGGCATTGCCTATGCGCCCTATGCCGATCTCATCTGGTGCGAAACCAGCAAGCCGGACCTCGCCGAGGCGAAAAAATTCGCCGAAGCCGTGCGAAAGGTGCATCCTCAACAGATGCTGGCCTATAATTGCTCACCCAGCTTCAATTGGGCCCGCCACATGGACGAGGCGGCCATGGCCGGTTTCCAGCGCGAAATCGCCGCCATGGGCTATAAATACCAGTTCATCACCCTGGCCGGCTTCCACAATCTCAGCCTCAGCACGTTCGAGCTGGCCCGCGCCTACAAGGCCGAGGGCATGGCCGGCTATTCGCGCCTGCAACAGGCCGAGTTCGCCGCCGAAGCCCATGGCTTTTCGGCCGTGCGCCATCAGCGAGAAGTGGGCACCAGCTATTTCGATGCGGTGTCCCTTGCCGTCAGCGAAGGCAAAAGCGCCACCACCGCCATGGGGGAATCGACGGAGGCTGCGCAGTTTCACTAGGGGCGCGCTGCGCCTCGCGCCAGCCGGTCCCGGGCCGCGCCCCAGCTGCGCACGACCTGGATCAGGCCAAAGAGCGCGACCAGGCCGCCGCCGATCTGCATCAGCAGCAGCGCCCCGGTCATGGGCAGGGCAATGAGCAGGGCCCCGAGCACGACATAGAGGGCGGCACCGGCCACCGAGGTCCAGACCGGGGGAACGCTCTTGCGATAGCGGATGAGGATGAAGGCTTCCGTCAGCCCCACGGCAATGGCGCCGAGCCCGATGATCAAGGAGAGCAGGCCGGGGGTCAAGAGGCCCGCGAGGAGAGGACTGAGCAGCAGCAGCAGACCGGCCAATGCCGCCAGTCCCCCCCGCACCAGGCTCAACCACAAGGGCCAGCTCGATTCGATGCCATAGGTCTGGCTCGCCAGCGCACCCAGCAGGCCATCGACCAGCAGCACCGTGCCGCCCACCACCACGACGACCCTCAGCGCATAATCGGGAAAGAACATGGCGACGAGCCCGCCGATCAGCAGCAGCGCGCCGCGCAAGAGACTGAACGTAACCGCCCAACGTTTGGAAGACACCGTCATTTGGTAACTCCTTGCACCGGTGCCGTCGTGGCCCCGGGCCGGGATTATACCGCCAAATGTCTTGCCAGGGCGAGCCCGGCAGGGGATGTTGACCAATGCGCGCCTTGAACGCGCTCGATGTTAACAGTCTGCTAACCATAAGCGTCGCCAGCCGTCACGCGCACGTCATGGTTCCCGACTAGGACCGGCGCATTTCAATGCATTGGTATCAGGCGCAGCCGGGGCCAAAGCTGCAAGGAACCCAGAACATGTGGCTCTCCGATTTCCGTGTCGTTCTCGCCGACCGCGTTCTCGAAAACGGCGCGGTCAGGATCGAAGACGGCCGCATCGCCGAGATCCGCGAAACCCCCGTCGCCGCGCCGCAGGTGCATGGCCACGGCCTGCTGCTGCTGCCGGGCATGATCGATATGCATGGCGACATGATCGAGCGCGAAATCGAGCCGCGGCCGGGCGTGCGCATGCCGATGGATATGGGCCTGCGCGATCTCGACATGAAGCTGGCAACCTCAGGCATCACCACCGCCTATGCGTCGCTGTCCTTTGCGCCCGGCTCGACCTATGGCCATATGCGCTCTTACGATTTTACCAGCGAAATGATCCGCGCCGTCGTCGCCGCCCGGCGGGGCCTCCTCATCGATCATCGCGTGCATGCGCGGTTCGAAGTGACCTTTCCGGCCGCGCTGTCCGTGGTCAAGGAACTGGTTGGCGAAGGCTCGGTGGACCTGGTGTCGCTCTGCGATCATACCCCCGGCCAGGGCCAGTATCGCGATCTGGACTTGCAGGCCGCAAGCCTTTCCAGGAACAAGGGCATTTCGCTCGAGGCGGCGGCCGAGATCTTGCAGCAGCGCATTCGCGACCGCAAGGAAACGGCCGGTGACATGACCGCGACCCTGCGTGCCATTACCCAATATTGCGCCCTGCACGGCGTTCCGGTTGCCAGCCATGACGACGATACGGTCGAAAAAGTGGAGCTGATGCACCAGCTCGGCGCCAATATCAGCGAATTTCCGGTGACGCTGGAGGCCGCGCGCGAAGCCCATAAACGCGGCATGCTCAATGCCATGGGCGCGCCCAATGCGCTGCGCGGCCAGTCCTATTCCGGCAATCTTTCGGCGCGCGAGGCGCATCAGGCCGGCATGCTCGATCTTCTCGCGGCCGATTATCACCCCTCGGCCATGCTGCCGGCCGTGCTGGTCCTTGCCAAAACCGATCCCGATGGCCTTGCCGGCGCCGCCCGGCTTACCTCGCTCAATCCGGCGCGGGCGCTGGGTCTTGAAGATCGCGGCGAAATCCGGGTCGGGCTGCGGGCCGACCTGTTCGTCGCCAGTGACACCGGCGTCGGCCGCGTGCATGCAACGCTGGCGCGCGGGCGTCCGGTGCATGCCGATGGCACGCTGGCTTTTCCGGACGCCCCGCACCTTGCCGGCATGTCAGTCCGGTGAGTTGCGCATGGCGGCCTTTGGCCAAGCGCCTCGTCGGCCGTCATGAATTTCATGTGACCACATGCCCCTGCAAGTTAAGCATAAAGTGGTCTTCTCAGGAGGCGTGAGCATCCCTATACCTTGGCTGTAGATTCGAGCCTGAGGACTGGCCCCCTGCCTTCAATACCGACCGACTTCGCCCTCCCCCTTCTCTGTGCTCTGCCATTTCTGGCAAGCGTGTTCGTATTGGCTGCTCCGGGTGAAAAATACCGGGGCGCGGCCTGGGTTACAGCGGTCGTCGCAGCCATTCTCAGCCTTCTGTCCATCGCGCTGTTTCCCAGCATTGCCAATGGCGAAGTGCTGGTCAGCCGCATCGAATGGGTGCCCCAGCTCGGGCTCAACCTGACGCTGCGCCTCGATGGGCTGGCCTGGCTCTTTGCCGTCCTGATCACCTGCATCGGTTTTCTGGTCGTGCTCTATGCGCGCTACTATATGTCGCCAAAGGACCCGATCGCGCGCTTCCACGCGCTGCTGCTGGCATTCATGGGCGCCATGCTGGGCCTGGTTCTGTCGGGCAACATCATCCAGCTCGCCATCTTCTGGGAGCTGACGAGCCTGGTCTCGTTCCTTCTCATCGGCTACTGGTATCACCGCGGCGACGCGCGCGACGGGGCGCGTATGGCGCTTATCATCACCGGAACGGGGGGCCTGGCCCTTTTCGTTGCCATGCTGGTGATCGGCCATATCGTGGGCAGCTACGAACTCGACGACGTGCTGGCCTCGGGCAGCAAAATCGTCGAAAGCCCGCTCTATCCGGTGGCGCTGATCCTGTTCCTGCTCGGGGCCTTCACCAAGTCGGCGCAGTTCCCCTTCCAGTTCTGGCTGCCCAATGCCATGACGGCGCCGACGCCGGTTTCGGCATATCTGCATTCGGCGACCATGGTGAAGGCCGGCGTCTTCATCCTCGCCCGCTTCTGGCCGGTCATGCATGACCACCAGCTCTGGTTCTGGATCGTCACCTATACGGGGCTCGCGACGCTCATCTTCGGGGCCTATACCGCGCTGTTCCAGCGCGATCTCAAGGGCCTGCTCGCCTATTCGACCATTTCCCATCTCGGCCTGATCACCACCCTTCTGGGCATGGGTACGCCGCTCGCGGCAGTCGCTGCCATCTTCCACATCGCCAATCACGCCACCTTCAAGGCCTCGCTGTTCATGGCCGTGGGCATTATCGACCACGAGACCGGCACGCGCGATGTGCGCAAGCTCAGTGGCCTTCGCAAATATCTGCCGTTTACCGCGACCCTCGCCATCATCGCCAGCGCCGCCATGGCCGGCGTGCCGCTGCTCAATGGTTTCCTCTCCAAGGAAATGTTCTTCACCGAGACGGCCGAGTTCGATCCCAATATCTTCGTCAATCTCTCCCTGCCGATCGGTGCGACGCTGGCCGGCATGCTCAGTGTCGCCTATTCCATCAAGTTCGTGCATGGCGTGTTCTTCGGTCCGCCCCCGACCCAGCTTGAAAAAGTGCCGCACGAGCCGCCCGCGCTGATGCGCCGCCCGATCGAAATTCTGGTGCTGGTCTGTCTCGCCGTCGGCATCATCCCGGGCATCACCATCGGGCCGTATCTCGCCGCCGCGGTGCAGTCGGTGCTGGGGGCCGATACGCCCTATTACAGCCTCTCGGTCTGGCATGGTTTCAATCTGCCCCTCATCATGAGCGTCATTGCCATGGTCGGCGGGGCCGTCATCTACGTGCCCTATTACCGGAAACTGCGCGATATCGACGGCGTGCCGCTGACGCGCGGGCTTGTCGGGCAACGTGTGTTCGAGCGTCTCCTCGTCACCGCCACCAATCGCTGGGCGAGGCATCTGGTCAGCGCCTTCGGCACCCAGCGCCTGCAGCCGCAGATTTTCGTGGTGATCTTTTTGGCGCTGGCCGCCGGCATTGCCGCGGGCTGGGCGCGGATGGGCAATCTGCCTTTGCCGCAAAGTTTCGATCCGGTGCTCGGCCTTGTCTGGCTTCTGGGCGGCATCAGTGCGCTGGCCGCCGCCCAGCAGGCAAAGTTCCATCGCCTTGCCTCCATGATCCTCATGGGCGGGGCGGGGCTTGCGACCTGTCTCACCTTTGCCTGGTTCTCGGCGCCCGATCTGGCGTTGACCCAGCTCCTTGCCGAAATCGCCACCACGGTTCTCATTCTGCTCGGCCTGCGCTGGCTGCCCAAGCGCAGCCCCGTTTCGGAACCCGCCCCCATGGCGGCCCGGCTCCGGCGCTATCGCGACGTCGCTCTTGCCGGTCTCGTCGGGCTCGGCACGGCGCTGGCGAGCTATGCCATCATGACGCGCGCGGCCCCCGAGGGCATTTCCGATTTCTTCCTGGCCAATGCCTATAAGGAAGGCGGCGGCACCAATGTCGTCAATGTCATGCTGGTCGATTTCCGCGGCTTCGATACCATGGGCGAGATCACGGTTCTCGGCGTTGTGGCACTGACCGTCTTCGGCCTCCTGCGCCGCTTCCGCCCGGCCTCCGACAGCGTCGAGCGGCCCGAGCAGCAGCGCATGCTCGACGACTATGCGCCCGGCGCCGGCGATACCGTGGCCGACGATTTCCTGCGCATTCCGGCGCTGATCATGAACTGGATGTTCCCGGTCATCGTCGTCGTCGCCATCTATATGCTGATGCGCGGCCACGACCTGCCCGGCGGCGGGTTCATTGCCGGCATCGTCATGTCGCTGGCCTTCATCCTGCAATATCTCGCCGGCGGCACGCGCTGGGTGGAAGAGCGGCTGCGCATCCTGCCGCTTCTCTGGATCGGCTGGGGCCTCCTGCTGGCTCTGCTCACCGGGCTCGGCGCCATGGTGCTCGGCGCGCCCTTCCTCACATCGGCCTTCGCCTATGCCGATATTCCGCTGATCGGCAAGGTGCCGATGGCGACGGCGCTGATTTTCGATCTCGGCGTCTTTGCCCTGGTGGTCGGAGCGACCGTGCTGATGCTGATCGCCCTGGCGCACCAATCCATTCGCCGGCCGAAGGTGGCGGGCTCCAACAAGCCCAAGCAGCGCATGGGGCTCGACAAATGGAACTGACCCTTGCCATCGCCATCGGCGTGCTCTCCGCATCGGGGGTCTACCTGCTGCTGCGTCCGCGCACCTTTCAGGTGATCATTGGCCTGTCGCTGGTCTCTTATGCGGTCAATCTGTTCATCCTCTCGATGGGGCGCCTGCGCATGGATGCGGCGCCGATCCTGTCCGGTGCCGATGCCAATATTGCCGATTATACCGATCCGGTGCCGCAGGCCCTGGTGCTCACCGCGATCGTCATCGGCTTTGCCATGACGGCCCTGTTCCTCGTCGTGCTGCTCGCCGCCCGCGGCCTCAGCGGCTCCGACCACGTCGATGGAAAGGGGGATTGAGATGACCGGCATGAACCATATCGCCATCCTGCCCATCCTCATTCCCATGGCGGCGATGGTGTTCAATCTGCTCGTGGGCGATGGACGCAGCAATCGCAAGATTGTCGGCGTCAATATCGGGTTCAGCGTGCTTTTGCTGCTGGTTTCGATCCTGCTGCTGACGGTGCTCGCCCAATCGGACACGGCTGCGGCGGCAGTCTATCCGCTCGGCAATTGGCCGGTGCCTTTCGGCATCGTGCTCGTCGCCGATCGATTGGCCGCGATCATGGTGCTCACCACCGCCATCCTTTCGCTCGCGGCGCTGATCTTTGCCTCGGCCCGCTGGCACAGCCGGGGCACCAATTTCTTCCCCCTGTTCCACGCGCTGGTCATGGGGCTCAACGGTGCCTTCCTGACCGGCGACCTGTTCAATCTTTTCGTCTTTTTCGAGCTGCTCCTGGCCGCGTCCTATGGCCTGGCGCTGCATGGCGGCGGACGCAATCGCGTGCGCGCGGCGATGCACTATATCGTCATCAATCTCGTCGCCTCCTTCCTGTTCCTGATCGGGGTGGCGCTGATTTACGGCACGACCGGCACGCTCAACATGGCCGATATCGCCCGCGCCGTGCCGCATATCGCGCCCGACGATCTCGGTCTGTTCGAAGCCGGCGTTGCCGTGCTCGGCATTGCCTTCCTCATCAAGGCCGGCTCCTGGCCGCTGCATTTCTGGCTGCCCAATACCTATTCGGCCGCCGCTCCGCCGGTTGCCGCGCTTTTCGCCGTCATGACCAAGGTGGGCTTTTACGCCATCCTGCGGCTCTGGACGCTGGTCTTTGCCAATCAGACCGGGCCGGAGCTGGCTTTCGGACAGAACGTGCTCTTCGTTCTCGGCATTGCCACGGTGGCCTATGGCAGCGTCGGCGCGCTCTCGAGCAAGGCCCTCGACCGGCTGGCGAGCTATCTGATCCTGGTCTCCGCCGGCACGCTCTTGCTGGCCGTCGCCTATAACGTGCCCGGCGTCACCACCGGGGCGCTCTATTATGTCGTCGTCGCGACCCTTGCGGCGGGCGCACTGTTTCTCCTCAAGGATGTCATCGATCAGGTGCTTCCCGCCGAAGCGCAAATCCTGGCTGTGTCGCTGGAATTGTATGGCGACGAGGAAGACGTCATCGACGAAGACCAGGAAGTCAGCCGCAGTTTCCCTGCCGCCGCCACGATGTTGAGCTGGTGCTTTGCCATCGCCGCTCTGGTCATGGCCGGCCTGCCGCCGCTGTCGGGCTTCCTGTCCAAGTTCGCCATGCTCTCGGCTGCCTTCGGCGCCGCCAATGCGCCGACGCCCGGCACCTGGTGGATCACCGGGGCGCTCATTGTCTCGGGCCTTTTCGTCCTCATCGCCATGGTCCGCAATGGCATCAATATCTTCTGGACCTCGCTGCCCGACGATGGCGGCTTGCGCCTGCGCCCGCTCGAAATCGGCCCGATCATGGTGCTGCTGGCGCTGTGCGTTTTGATGGCCGTGTTCGCGGGACCGGCGATGAGCTATTTCGCCGATACGGCCCGGTTCATCCACTCGCCGCAGCATTATATCGAGCTGGTCCTGCCCAAAGGAGACGCCGCATGAGACGTCTCCTGCCCCATCCGATCCTGGCCGGTTTCCTGCTGCTGCTCTGGCTGGTCCTGCAACAATCCGCCGGGCTCGGGCACATCATTTTCGGCGGGGTCATCGCCATTGCGGTGTCGATGGCCGCCAGCGCCGTCATTCCCGAACGCATCGCCATCCGCCGTCCGCTGAAATTCATCCAGCTTCTCGCCGTTGCCGGGCTCGACATCGTCCGCTCCAACCTGGCGGTCATGTCCGTGCTGTTTCATCCGCGCCCCAATCCGACGGCGGGGTTCATCGAAATGGAGCTGACCCTCAAAAATCCCTTTGCCCTCGCTATCCTTGCGGTGATCCTGACGGCGACGCCGGGCAGTGCCTGGCTCGAATATGATCGCGCGCGCAGCACCGTCCTCATTCACGTCTTCGATCTTGTCGACGAGAAGGAATGGGTGGCCACGGTCAAGAAGCGCTACGAGGCCCTGTTGCTGGAGATTTTCCCATGAGCGTAACCATCCTCGAATGGAGCCTGTTTGCCGCCCAGATCATGCTCGGCCTCGGCATGCTGGCAACGCTCTACCGCATGGTCATCGGCCCCCGGGCGCAGGATCGTATCCTCGCCCTCGACGCGCTCTATGTCGTCGCCCTTCTGCTCTTGATCACGCTCGGTATCCGCACCAATTCGCAGGTCTATTTCGAACTGGCCATGCTCATGGGGCTCCTGGGCTTTGTCGGCACGGTGGCCCTTGCCAAGTTCCTCATGCGCGGCGAGGTGATCGAATGATTGCCGACCTGCCGCTCTGGCTGGCCATTCTGGTTTCGGCCTGCATCGTGCTCGGGGCCCTGCTGACGATGGCGGGCTGTTTCGGCCTCGTCCGGCTCAAGAGCTTTTATCTGCGCATCCACGGCCCCACCATGGGCACCAGCATGGGCGGCGGGCTGATCCTCCTGGCCTCGGCCATCTATTTCACCATGACCCGCGAGCGGCTGGTGGTGCATGAACTGGTCATTTTCCTGTTCGTGACGCTGACGACGCCGGTGACGCTGATGCTTCTGGCGCGCGCAACCTTGTTCCGCGATCGTGTCGAGGGCAATGAAGGCGTGCCCAAGCGCGTGGAAAAGACCGAGACGACGCCGGCCCCCTAAAGTCCCAGACGGTCCTTGAGCGCGTACCACCACGAGCCGAGCGTCGAATATTGCGCGCGGAACAGGCGCCCGCCGGGAAAGGGAATCCAGGGAAGCGCTGCAAAGGTGTCGAAGCGCGTCATGTCCCCCCTGATCGCCTCGGAGAGGATGCGCCCGAACAGGTGCGAACCGGTGACCCCGTGGCCGGAATAGCCATGGGCGAAATAGACGCGATTGCCCAGCCGCCCCATCTGAGGCACGCGCGAGAAGGACAGGGCGAAATTGCCGCTCCAGGCGAAGTCGATCCGCTCGCCCCGCAATTGCGGAAACACCTTTTCCATGTTCGGCCGCAGCTTTGCCACCACATCGGCCGGGTCGGTGCCGCCATAGACGACGCCGCCGCCAAAGATCAGCCGATGATCGGCGCTGATGCGGAAATAGTCGAGAATATAGCGCACGTCCTCGACGCACATGCCGGTGGGCAGCAGCGCCTCGGCCCGCTCCTTGCCGAGCGGGGCGGTCGCCATCATCTGGGTTGAAACCGGCATGACCCGCGCCGTCAGTTCCGGCACGACATTGCCCAGATAGGCATTGCCGCAGACCACGGCGGTTTTGGCGCTCACCCTGCCGCCGGCGGTGTGGACCATGGCATTGTCCGCATTCTGCTCGACGCGGGTGACCGGGGAATGCTCATAAATCACCCCGCCCAGGCTTTCGAACGCCTTGGCCTCGCCGAGCACGAGATTGAGCGGATGCATATGGCCGCCCGAATGATCGATCATGCCGCCGGCATAAACCTCCGAGCCGATATGCTTGCGGATCGCCTCGCGGTCGAGCAATTCGTGGTCGTCCATGCCGTAGCGCTGCCAGAGGGCCTTCTTGGCCTCGAGCTCGGCCATGTGCCGTTCGGTATAGGCGGCATAGATATTGCCGCGCTTGAGATCGCAGTCGATGCCGTAGCGGGCGACCCAATCATAGATGATGGCGGCGCCTTCCTGCACCATGCCGCCGACAAAGCTGGCGGTCTTTTCGCCATAGCGCCTGCCGATGGTGGCAAGGCTGGCATTGAGCCCATTGACCACCTGTCCGCCATTGCGCCCCGAGGCGCCCCAGCCCACCTCGGCGGCCTCGAGCACAACCACCTTGAAGCCATGTTCGGCCAGATGCAGCGCGCACGAAAGCCCGGAATAGCCCGCGCCGACCACGACGATATCGGCCGACACCTCGCCTTCGAGTTTTTTGGTGTCACGGATGATATTGCGCGAGGCGGCATAATAGCTTGGCGGATAGGCCGAATTGGCGTTTGGAGTCTCGGCCATCACACCACCTCCAGATAGGCGGAAAATTCGAGGTCGGTGACCTGCGAAGCAAAGCCGGCGATTTCCTGCCTTTTGCAGGCGACGAACATGGAATGCAGCGTCTGGTCGAAAATGCGCGGGATCATGTCGCCGTCTTCGAAAGCATTGACCGCCGAGGCCCAGTCGGCCGGCAGTTTGGGCAGGCGCTCGGAATAGGCGCGGCCCTTGAACGGCTTTGGCGGTTTGATGCTGTCCTCGATGCCAACCAGGGCCGCCCCGAGAACGCCGGCCAGAACCAGATAGGGATTGGCATCGGCGCCGGACACGCGATGCTCGATGCGCCGGGCCTTTGGATTGCCGCCGGGGATGCGCACCGCCGTCGTGCGGTTTTCGTAGCCCCAGGAAATGGCGCTCGGCGCATGGGTGTCGGGCCGCAGCCGCCGATAGGAATTGAAATGGGGCGCAAAGAGTAGCGTCGATTCCGCCATGCCGGCCAGCACGCCACCGACCGCGTTCAGCATCACATCGGAGCCGGTCTCGGTGCCGTCGTCGAAGACATTGTTGCCCGCGGCGTCGTTGAGGCTGAAATGCACGTGAAGGCCATTGCCCGAACGCGTGCCATAGGGCTTTGCCATGAAGGTGGCGACCAGTTTGTGCTTACGCGCCACGCCCTTGACGATGCGCTTGAACAGCACGGCGTCGTCGGCGGCCTTGAGCCCGTCGGTATGGAGCAGGTTGATCTCGAACTGGCCGACGCCGTTTTCGGCCACGGCCGTATCGGCCGGCACGTTCTGCTGCTCGCATTGCAGATAGACATCGCGGAAGAATTCGCCGAAATCCTCCAATTCGTCGAGCGAGAGAATGGCGTCGGAATCGAGGCGTTTGCCCGTATAGGGCGAAATCGGCGGTGTCGCCGAATCGGCATTGGGATCGACGAGATAGAATTCGAGCTCGGTGGCGACGACCGGCTTGAGGCCGATCTCGGAATAGCGGCGCAGGACATGGGCGAGAGCCTGGCGCGGGTCGCCCAGAAACGGCGTGCTGGTATCCTGAAACAGCCAGAGCGGAATCATGGCGCTGGGCCGCGTCGTCCAGTTGATCGGCAGGGCACCGCGGCCGGTGGGGCTGCAGATGCCATCCACGTCCCCGCTCGAATAGACCATGGGGTTGCCAACGATATCCTCGCCCCACACATCGACGCCGACGATCGAAAGCGGCATGCGGATGCCGTTTTCCCCGATCCGCCTTGCCTGGTCGATGGGGATGCGCTTGCCGCGCATGATGCCGTTGAGATCGCAGACGGCGGTGTGCAGCACTTCGATCTGCGGGTTCTGTTCGAGCCAGCTCACGATGTCGGTATTCACGCTCGTTTCGATGGTCATGCCTCGTCCGTCGACTTTTGATGCGTTCCGGCGTTACCCTAGCAGGAGCCTTCGCGCCAGGGGAAGGCGACACGGCATTTTCGCGGGGCGGAAGAAAGTCATGCAGCATCGGCCTCTTATCGGCGTCATCGCCTGCGAGCGTCAGGTCGAGGGCGAAGCCGCCCAGGCGGTCAAGCACCGCTATCTCGAGGGGGTCGAGCGCTTCGCCGCGGCCGTTCCCCTCATCATCCCGACCAATCAGGCTAAGGCCAATGCCGCCGAAATCGTGTCGCGGCTCGACGCGATCCTCCTCACCGGCAGCGGCTCCAATATCGAGCCCGCCCGCTATGGTTCGGCCGCACGGGCCGAGGCGCCGACCGATCGCGGGCGCGATCTGTTCGGGCAGGCGCTGATCCGCGCAGCCGTGGATGAAGGCAAGCCGGTTTTCGGCATCTGCCGGGGCTTGCAGGAAATCAACGTGGCGCTGGGCGGCACCTTGCGCGACCTGCGCGAGACGGGGCTTGCGCAAAAACACCATGCCGCGCCGGAAGCCGGGCTGGACGAGACCTTTGCCTATGGGCACGAGGTCCAGGTCACGGCCGGCAGCATGCTGCAGCGCTTGGCCGGCAGCGATACCCTGGCGGTCAACAGCGTTCACTATCAGGCCATCGACCGCCTGGCCGAGGGATTGGCCATCGGCGCCACCGGGCCCGATGGCGTGATCGAGGCCATCTTTGCCAGTCACACGCCGGCGCCGGTCTTTGCGGTGCAATGGCACCCCGAATGGCGCCCCGAGGGGCGGCCGCACGATCTGGCTTTCTGGCACTATCTCGGCGAAGCGGCGCGCGCCGATTATCTGCCGGCGGCGCAACTGGAGACGAGGGTATGAGCGCATTCGAAACACGCCTCCTCATCAATGGCGACTTCATTGCCGGCGAGGGCGCGAGCGAAACCGTGTTCGAACCGGCCCTGGGGCGCCGGCTGGCCGAGGTCGCTTCCGCCAGCCCCGGTCAGGTCGATTTGGCCGTAACCGGGGCCCACAAGGCTTTCGCCTCTTGGTCGAAAACCACGCCGCGCGAACGCAGCGCCGCCCTGCTCGAAATCGCGGACCGGATCGAAGCGGCAAGCCAGACGCTCGGGGCCGTCGAATCGCGAAACGCGGGCAAGCCGCTGCGCTATGCGCAGGGCGGGGAGATCGGCAATGTCGTCGATGTCTTCCGGTTCTTTGCGACGGCGGTGCGCAATATGCCGGCACCGGCAGCGGGCAATTACCGCTCGTCCAACCGCATGAGCCTGGTGCGTCGCGACCCTATCGGGGTGATCGCCCAGATCGCGCCCTGGAACTATCCCCTGCTCATGGCCGCCTGGAAGATCGCGCCGGCCATTGCGGCGGGCAATACGGTGGTCATAAAACCCTCCGACCTCACCCCGTTGAGCCTTCTGGCGCTGGGCGGGATCTTTGCCCAGGTGCTGCCGCCGGGCACGGTCAATATCATCTGCGGCAATGGGCCCGATGTCGGCCAAAAGCTGATTTCGCACGATCTGGTGCGCATGATCTCGCTGACCGGCGACGTGCGCACCGGGCGCGCGGTCTTGCAGGCGGCGGCCGGGCCGATGATCAAGCGCACCCATCTTGAACTGGGCGGCAAGGCGCCGGTGATCGTGGCGGCCGATGCCGATCTCGATAAACTGGTCGACACCCTGCGAGAAGCCAGTTTCTATAATGCCGGGCAGGATTGCACCGCCGCCTGCCGCATCTTTGCCGACAAGACCATCGCCGAAAAGCTGACCGGCAGGCTCGAAACCATGGTCGGCTCGCTCGTTTACGGACGGCCCGAGCGCGACGATGTCGAATTCGGCCCCGTCATCAGCGCAAGACAGCGCGAGCGGGTGATGGGGTTCGTCGATCGCGCCAAAAGCTCTGGCGCCGATGTCATGCAGGGCCGTTCTGTGGACGGCGAGGGGTTCTTTTACGCCCCGACACTGGTCGCTGCGCCCATCGACGCCGAAATCGTGCAGAAGGAGGTTTTCGGTCCCGTCGTCAGCATTACCCCCTTCGATACGATCGAGACCGCGCTCGCTTGGGCCAATGGTTCCGAATATGGCCTGGGTTCGTCCGTCTGGTCGCGCAATGGCGAAACGGCCCTGGCCATGGCCAATGCGCTCGAATATGGTGTGACCTGGATCAATACCCATGGCGTCATGGCAACGGAAATGCCGCATGGCGGCATGAAGAATTCCGGCTATGGCTCCGATCTCTCGATGCAGTCGCTGCTCGACTATACCCAGATCAGGCACCTGATGTTCGGCTAGGCGGCCTTGGCCGGGCCGGAAATATCTGCGGCATCGAGCGTAAAATCCGCCAGAGCGAGCAGCGGCCGGCAGGCGGCGAGATTGTCGCTGTCGAGCGTCAGGATCACGACGTCATAGAGTTCGGCGAGTGCCTGGATGAGGATGCGGACGGATTTGGCATTGGGGTCGAACTGCGCCTGACGCCCCCAGGGCACGAGCGCGGCATCTTGCGACCCGCTGCCATGGATGATGTCGGCAAAGGATGCGAGACCCTGCGAGAGATCGCTGATGCCCGGCGCGCGGCCGCGATGTCGGCTGGCCGCATCCACGAGGACCACGCGCTTGCCCTGGCGCTCATATTGACCGAGAAGCCGCCGCGCGGCCGCGCCCATATCGCCCCGGCAGCGAATGACAAGAATGCGGGCCTCGTCCAATCCACTGGCACCGGCTTCGGGCTCGTCAGGCCAGTCCGCCTCGCTCTCAAGGGCGGGCACAGGGGATATGTGCGCGTCCGCCAGTGCAAAGTCCGGCTCGCCGGCCGGCGCATAGGGATTGTCATCTGCGCGCTCGGTTTCCGCTTCCGGTGCCCGCGCTCGGGCGCGCAAAAAGGCGAAAAGACCGACCTGACCGAAAAAGGCAAGGCCGCCGGAAAGGGCCAGAACCAGATCGGTCCGCACCGGGCGGGGCAGGGCGGTCACTTCCGGCTCCGCCTGATTGCCGATGGACCCCGTCACGACGCTGGCATCGGCCACGGAGGGCGTGCTGGCGGCGATCAACTGGTCGCGCAGTCCGTCTTCGAGGCGCCGTGCCGCGTCGCGGTCGGCGATGACGAGGCCGGCCAATTGCTGCATGCCCTGATCGAGGGCGGCCGAAAGCCGGTCGATCTCTTCCTGCAGCACCCGCATGCGCGGGTGATTGGGCAGGAGATTGACGGCAAGCTTGTCGCGCTCGACTTCGAGCGCTGCGAGGTCATCGATCTGCCGGCCAAGGCCGGGCAGGTTTTCGGCATCGAGCGCCAGCATGGCATAATTGCCCTCGGCGACGAGGGATTGCACGCGCCGCGCGCGGCTTTCGAGCCTGATCCGGTCTTCCCAGGCGAGACTGAGCCGTTTTTGCAGCAATTGGGTCTGTTCATCGGCACCGGCAAAACCGGCGGGAATGGCCGCATTTGCCGGCGCCGGAGCCGGTTCGGGCGCGGCTTGAGAGAATGCGGGCGGCAGGCCGGCAAGGGTCACGTAGCTTGCCGTCATGGCCGCCACCATGGCTTTTGCCCGCGCCGGCGTTGCCGCTCGGGCCCTGAGTTCGAGCACGGCGCCATTGTCTTTCGGCTCGAGGCTCAGGCGTTCGCCCAGCAATGCGGTCGTATCGAGCACCCCGCCGCCCTCGCGCCGCAATTCGGCGATGATGTCGGGCGTCAGCCGGGAAACGGCATCGCCCAGATGCTGCTGGCCCATCAGCTTTTCGGCCTCGCGCGTCGCCTGGCTACCGGCTGGCAAGGGTATGGGCAGGCGCGCCTCATAGGTTTGGGGCAGGAACTGAATGGCGGCGAAGGCGGTGAACATCATCACGGCCGTTACAGCGGCCATGCGCGGCAGGCGCGGCGCGAGCGCCACGAGAAACCGGCCGATGCCGGCCAAGGCTCTGGCCTGCTGCATGAATGTGTTGGTCATCGCTGTTTCCGTTCGGATCAGACGATGACGCAACGTGGTTAATATTCCCCAAATCGAGCCGCAGAATGCCAGGGCGGGCTTGCGATCAGCGGGCGTTCTGCCGCGTGCGCGGGGAGAAAATGGTCAAGAGCACGATCCAGATATCGAGCAGGACCGACCAGTTCTCGGCATAGTAGAGATCGTGCAGCGTGCGCGCTTCGATCTTGTCCTGGGTGGAAGTATCGCCGCGATGGCCATTGACCTGGGCCCAGCCGGTAATGCCGGGCTTGATGCGCTGGCGCTGCGCGTAAAGCTCGAATTTTTCCGAGAGTTCATCGTCATGGGAAATGGCATGCGGGCGCGGGCCGACCAGGCTCATTTCGCCGCGCAGGACATTGATGAGCTGGGGCAATTCATCAATGCTGGTGCGGCGGATGAAATGGCCGATTGGCGTGATGCGGGGATCGTTGACCTGGGCCTGGCGCATGGCGCGGCCGTCTTCCATCACCCGCATGGAGCGGAATTTCAGGATGTGGAAATTGCGGCCGTTGAAGCCGCGGCGCTCCTGATGGAACAGCGCCGGGCCGGGGCTGGTGAGGCGCACGGCGAGGGCCACCACCAGCAGCAAGGGCGAGGTGAGAACGAGGCCGAGAGCGGAGGCAAAAATATCGAAGGCGCGCTTGAAGAAGCGTCCGGTCTCGTTCATCGGCGCGCTCAGAAGACGCAGCGAGCGGCCGGAGCCGAGCGGCACGATGTCGACGAGGTTGATCCTGCTGCCCTCGAAACTGGCGCGCGGATAGAGCAGGATATTGAGCGCGAAAGGCCGGCAGGGCGCGAGCAGGGCATCGATCCCGTCCATGTCTTCGAGATCGCCCACCAACAGCACGTGCTGGCAGTTTTTCTCGACGCAGCCGCGCGCAAAATCGGCAATCTCCCGGGCCGGCGGCAGCGCGCCGCCGAGGCCATGGGGCAGCATCAGGCTCGTAACGACCTGGCCGCCCTGCTGCCAGATGCGCGGATCGGCGCGCAGGCGTTCGATCGAAGCGGCATCGCCGAGAATGCCGAAGCGCTCGACCTGCAATTGGCCGCGCGAGAGCATGCGCGCCAGCGCATGATAGAGGAGGACGCGCAGCATCGGCAGCAGCACGGCGCCCGAGACCAGCCAGGCCCAGACCAGTGGGCTCGGCGCCAGGGTCCAGCTCGAAACGGAAAGGCCGATGAGCCCGGCCAGCCCCGCCGCGGCGAGCCAGCTGAAGACCGATTGCAGGGCAAATGGCTGGCGCAGATCGGCATAGGCCAGAAATTTGCGGCCCGCCCGCGCGGCAAAAAGCCCATAGACCAGACCGGCCGCACTCGCGGTGGCGAGCGTGACGGGGGGGGCATAGATGAAGAGAAGCGCAAGGCTCAAAAAGCCCGCCACCAGGCCTTCAAGCGTGCCAAGGCCGGTTGCCACCACCCCGCGGCTGGGCAAGCGGAAGCGCCGGTGCCGCCGCGCCTCGCGCTGGTCCGCCACAATGCTCATTTCCGGACGGTCTACCACTTGGTTCGTATCCCAGTTATTGCCCAGCGCCCGGCCCATTGTTCCGGCGCGCTGCACGTATCTTTCGGTCACAAGCGCTTGGTGAGGAGGGCTTGGTCAGGTGTGCGGGCCTGGCCCGCCGTCCAGGTGGCAAAGGCCACCAGGAACAGGATTGTCAATGGCGCGAAGTAGATGCGGCCGTCGCTGAGTGGAAACACGGCGAATTTGGCGGCAATGGCGAGCGCCGCCGTCAGCAGCAGCACCTGGCGGCGCTGATCGCCGATGGCGGAGTGGAAGTAAAGCGTGCCGATCCCCGCAAGGCCCAGCCCATAGGCGGCGAGCCAGGTGTTTTCAAAGAGCGAGCGGTAGATGTTGAAGCCGATGGCGGTGAGATAGACCATGGGCGAAAAGTCAGGATGGAAACCGACCATGGTGTCCTGGATCTGATAGGTCGAGAACCAGACATGGGACCAGTAGCCGACATCGTCCGTCGCCTGGCCGATGACGAACCAGGCCAGGAGTCCAGCAAGAAAGGTCAGCGCAAAGAGCGGCGCCGAGCGGTCGCGCAGGAACCAGGCGCAGGCCATGAGCACGCCGGTGGTGGCGATCTGGTCCGGGCGGGTCAGGATGGTCAGCAGCATCAGGATCGAGCCGGTCATATCGCGCTTGCGCTCATAGGCGAGCAGCGAGGCGATGAGCAGGGCATTGCCGAGAAAATCAGGCTGTTGGGTGGCGTAAAAGCCGGGCAGTTGCAGCACGAAGAACAGCGCCACGACCAGCGGCGCATAGCCCGAAAGCCGGGTCGCGCGCAGCCAGAGGCCGACCGATAGGGTCAGGATCAGCAGCGCCGCGATATTGATGACATAGGTCGATTGATAGGCTCCGGTGATCGGGGTCAGCCATTTCATCAGGCTGATATAGAGCCATTTCATCTCATACATGCCGAGCATGGAGACGAAGGCCTCGGGGTCGGCAAACTGGCGCACCCGATAGCTGCCTGCTTCCGTCAGGGTGGCAAAGGCCTCGGGTGGCACCGCCTCCCTGACAATGCCATAGGCATAGGCGTGGATTTCGGCGGCGCTCGACGCGCCGGCTTTCGCCATGGTGCCGAGATAGGCCAGGACGTCCCAGTTATAGACGGGACGCAGAAAGGTCATGGCCACGGCGACCAGCACGAAGCCGATCAGCGTCAGCACCGAAAAGACATCGGCATGCCGCCAGTAGAACTGGCGCAGGCCCTCTAACCCGCCGGCGAAGCCCCCCTGCAGGGCGCTTCGCAGGTCGCGCCGACGATCGACTTCGCTCGTCATGGTCATGTCCCCCCCTCCCTCTGTTTCAGCCCATCTGGGCCCGCATGAAATCGGTGACGATCTTGACGACGCCCCGCGCCAGAACTTCGTCGAGTGCGGCGATGAATTCGTCGACATTTTCGCGCGTGCAGATCAGCGGCGGCTCGAGCCGGATGACGTTGCGGTTATATTCGGTGAAGGCGACGAGCACGCCGTGATCGCGCAAGAGGTGGCTGCCGATGAAGCCGGGAAGCGAGCCCTTCAACTTATCGTCGAGTGCCGCCACGACCGGACGCAGCACCAGAGGCAGGGTCTGGGAAAAGTCGTGGAATTCGAGGCCCACCATCATGCCGCGGCCCCGCACATCCTTGAGCAGGGTGGGGTATTTGGCATGCAATTCGCGCAGCTTTTCGATCAGGTATTCGCCGGTCTCGGCCGAATTGTCGATCAGGCCTTCATCGTAAAGCACGTTCAGCGCTTCAATGGAGGTGACAGAGGCTTCCCCGATACCGCCAAAGGTCGCCATGGCATGGATCATGGCGGTCTTGGACGTGCCATAGGCCTTCATATAGACCTCGCGGCTGGCGATCATGGCGCCCATGGCCGCCTTGCCGCCGCCGAGCGATTTGGCGAGCGCGGTCACATCGGGCACGACCCCATAATGTTCGAAGGCGTAGAACTTGCCGGTCCGGCCAAAGCCGCACTGCACTTCATCGGCCACCCAGAGCACGCCATATTTGTCGCAAAGCGCGCGCAGCCTGGTCCAGAATTCGGCCGGTGCCTCGATGATGCCGCCGCCGCCCTGCACCGTTTCGAGCACGATGGTGCCGATGGCGGGGTCGGATTTGAAGGCCGCCTCGATGGCGTCGATATCGCCAAAGGGCACGCGGAAAGTATTGTCGGTCAGCTTAAACTGGCCGCGATAGAGTGCGCCATCGGTGATCGAGAGCACGCCCTTGGTCTTGCCGTGGAAAGAGTTTTCCGCATAGACGATCTTGGGGCGGTTCGGACCGGCCGCGCGTTCTGCCACCTTGATGGCCGCCTCCATGGCTTCGGAACCCGAGGAGCCCAGAAACACCATGTCGAGATCGCCCGGCGAGCAGGCGGCCAGGTTTGCCGCCAGCGCCGTCGCATATTGCGAGAGGAAGGCGATGGCGATTTCCTGGCGCTTTTCTTCCGCAAATTTTTTGCGTGCTTCAAGAATGCGCGGATGGTTGTGGCCGAAGGCGAGCGAGCCGAAGCCGCCGAAGAAGTCGAGGATTTTTCGGCCGTTCTGGTCGACATAATACATGCCCTCGGCACGCTCGATTTTCACCTTGTGAAAGCCCAGCAGCTTCATGAAATGCAGCTGGCCGGGATTCATATGCTCGGTGAAAAGCTCGTTGATCTTTTTGATGTCGAGCGCCTTGGCGTCCTCCACCGTCAGCAGATCGGGTTTTGGGGTCCTGGTTTCGCGCGCCGGGGCGTCGGACAGTTTCATTACGCTGCTCATGCTCACTCCTCACGCGGCCTTGGATTGGGTGACCGCTGCCGGCTCGGTGCCGGCCAGTTTCTTGCGATATTCGGAATAGGCGGCGACGAGCATGTCCTCGTCGCGATATTGCGGGATCCAGTTCAGTTCCCGCTCGCCCTTGGAAACATCGAGAATGCACATCTCGTCGGCGATCAGATATTGCTCGGGGTCCATGATCGGCATGTTCATGAGATCGAGCAGGTCGAGCGTGCGTTTGACCGCCCAGCCGGGTGTCGGCACCAGCAGCGATTTAGAGCCGGCATGCTTGATGAGCTTGGTCAGCAGTTCGCGCGTCGTCGGGGGATTGAGCGAACCGAGATTATAGACCTCGTTCGGCACGCCGGCCGTAAAGGCTGCATGAGCCGCCGAGGCGCAGTCGAAGACCGAGATGAACTGATAGGGGTTCTTGCCCGAGCCGATCATCGGCACCGGCAGATTGAGATCGATCAGCTTGAACAGCTTTGCCAGAATCCCCAGGCGCCCCGGCCCGATGATGAGGCGCGGACGGAAGAGGGAAATGTTCATGCCCTTTTGGCGCCATTCGGCGGCGAGCAATTCGGTCTTGTATTTGGAAAGGCCGTATTCCCCGAGCGGCGCGCAGGGATGGTCCTCCTTTTGCGGCCAGGTATAGGTGTGGCCATAGACCATGTCGGTGGTGAAGTGGACGAGGCGGTTCGCGCCGGCCTTGTCCATGGCGCGAATGATGTTTTCCGTGCCGTAATAGTTCACCGGGAAAAAGAAATCGTGCCGCTTGGCCCGCACCTGAATGGGCGACAGCATTTTGGCCGAGAGATTGTAGACCATGTCGTCGGGCCTGATGCCGAGCGCACGCACCGAAACATCGCTCGTGACATCGGTCTCGACGAATTGGGCGTCGCGATAATGTGCCAGGTCCGACTGGACGATATCGGCCACGATAACCTCGTGACCGGCATCGAGAAGACGCGGGGCCAGATGCCGGCCAACGAAGCCATCACCGCCGAAGATAATGTGTCTCATGTTTTCTACCGCTCTACCTGTCTGAAGAATGTTGTTCGGGCTCGATCATCGGGCGATCAGCTCCGCGCCTGATCGAGACTGGCGACGGTTTGCGTCGCGTCGACATGTTTGGTTCCGCCCTGGGCGATCAGCACCGTGCCCACGCAGATCAGCGCAATGCCGGCGATCTTGAAGGCGCCGAGGTCCTCCTTGAAAACCAGCCAGGCGAAGATGGCGACCGCCACATAGGCAAGGCTCAAAAAGGGATAGGCGAAGGAAATATCGACCTTGGAGAGCACATAGAGATGGGAGGCCATGGAGATGACGAAAGTCACGAGCCCGGCAAAAACCCAGGGATTGAAGACGATCTGGAAGATGCGCAGGATTGCCGTGTCCGCGGTAAAACCGATCGAACCCATCGAGCTCATGCCGGCCTTCAGCATCAGCTGGGCGGCCGCATTGGTGAAGACGGTGAAGAGGATGAAAGGCAGATAGGTCATGATGTCCTCTATTCGGCCGCCAGGGCCGGCATATGGGCGGGAAGGCCAAGCGCGGTGCGCCGCCAGAAATCGGATGAAAAGCGCTTGTCGCGATGGCGTTCGAGTTCGCGCCATCGCGGAAAGCCGGCGGCAAAAGTCGCCGCGCTCATGCGCTGGTCCTTATAGGGATTGACCCGTCCGCCGGCCGCCACCGTCAGCCCGTCGAGCCTTTCGAGCAGGTTGAGCGTCGAACTGCCCCGGTTGGAAAAATCCATGGTCAGGGTGTAGCCCGGCTGCGGGAAGGAGAGCAGGCCGGGCGAGGCGACGGTGCCGAAACGCTTCAGGACCGTCAGGAACGAAGCCTGTCCCGCCTGGCGGCTCGCTTCGAGCATGAGGGGAATGGTGGTGGGGGCCGCTTCGAAGGGGATGACGCTCTGGTGCTGGAACAGCCCCCTGGGGCCATAGAGCCGGTTCCAGTCCGCGACCGCATCGAGCGGATAGAAGAAGCTGCCATAGGCACTGGGGTTCTTGCCGGTTTTCCGCGCCTTGGCGTGGAAATAGGCGAAGTTGAAGGCCTTCAGACTCCAGCCATTGAGCATGGAAAAGGGCATTTCGAAGGGCACGGAGAGCCGGGTCGCCGAGGGCGCGGTCTGGAAATTGCCGTTCTGGGCGTGGTTGCCGGTCAGCAGCACGCCGCGATTGGTTGGGGCCAGCTGGTCCAGCCAGGCTACGGCATATTCATTGGCGGCATCGGCCGCTTCGGCGAGGCCGAAATAGTCATCGAGATTGGCAAAGGGCGTGATCTCTTCCTCGATATCGAGCGAGCCCACGCGCATCAGTTTTATACTGGCGCCGAGGATGATCCCGGTCAGCCCCATGCCCCCGATGGTGGCGGCAAACAGGTCGCTGTTTTCGCTGGGCGAACAGAGATGGCGCCTGCCGTCCGAGCGCAGCAGTTCAAGGCTTTCGACATGGCAGCCAAAGGTGCCGCGCATATGGTGGTTCTTGCCGTGCACGTCGTTGGCAATGGCTCCGCCCAGCGTGACGAAACGCGTGCCTGGGGTCACGGGCAGGAAGTAGCCATGTGGGGCCGCATAGGCGATGATTTCTTCGAGCGTCGCGCCGGCTTCCGCCGTCAGCAGGCCGGTCGAAACATCCATGCCGGAAATGGCGCGGTGCCGGCGCATCGGGACCAGCGCGCCGGCCCCGTTGTGGCAGCTATCGCCATAGGATTTGCCATTGCCGAAGGCCAGAAGGCCGGGCTCGTTATTCCCCGCGCGCAGGCTCTCCACGGCGAGATCGAGTGCCATGGTGCGGCGCGGGTGGCGTTCGATGCGCCCGAAACTGTCGAGATTTGCGGCCATCAGATGAAATTCCCCGCGATCATCAGCAAGACGCCGATGGCGACGACGATCTGGCTGCGCCAGTCCGTGGCGATGAACACCACGGGGTCGTCATGCATTTCGCGCCGGAAGGCGAGGATCCAGATGCGGATGACGATGTAGAGAACGATGGGCACCAGCGGCCAGATCAGCCAGGGGGAGGAATAATAGCCGATGATTTCCTGGCTCTGGATATAGAGTGAGAGCACGAGCGTTGCCGAAAAGGCCGAAGCGATGCCGGCCTGTCCGACAATGGCCATGTCCTCGGGCCGATAGCCGCGCCCGGCAATGCGGTCGCGCTCGCTGACTTTCGAGGTCTGCAATTCCACATAGCGCTTCACGAGCGCCAAAGAGAGGAAGAAGAACATGGAAAAGGCCATCAGCCAGAAGGACAGCGGCAGGTCGGAGGCCGCCTTGCCCCCGAGAAGCCGCAGCGTATAGAGCCCGGCCAGACACAGCACATCGATCAGCAGCATGCGCTTGACGGCGAGCGAATAGGCGGTGGTCGTCACCACATAAAGACCGATGACCAGCGCGAAGCTCGGCGGCAGGAAGGCGCAGACGAGAATGGTGATGGCGAGCAGGCCCGCCGAGACCGCCAGGCCGAAGGGGATCGAGAGCGTGCCATTGGCGAAGGGCCGGTTGCGCTTGGTGGCGTGCTGTCGATCGAGCGGCAGGTCGAGAATATCGTTGATGACATAGATGGCCGAGGCGGCCGCGCAAAAGGCGATGAAGGCGCCGAGCGAGGGCAGCAGCACTTCGGGATTGGTGATCTGGTGCGCCAGGACAGCCGGGGCGAAGACCAGCAGGTTCTTCAGCCATTGGTGCACTCGCAGCATTTTCGCATAGGTCTTGAGATCGGGCTTCCGGCGCTCGAAGCGCTGTGCGCCGGTGCTTTGCTGATAGCGATGGGCGGCCCGGTCCGGCGCCACCACGATGGCGGCGCGGGCGACCTCGAAGACCGGCAGATCGGCGCGGTCATTGCCGGCATAATCGAAGCCGCCCGTGCCGAAACGCTCGACCAGCAGCGCCGCCTTGCGATGGGCGGCAAGGTTGAGATCCCGCCCCGAGGCATGAAAGGTGGTGAAAATGCCCAGATGCGCGGCAATGGCGCTGGCAAAGGGTTCCGCCGCCGCGGTCACCAGCACGATGTCGCGGCCGGTGGCTTTCTCGGCATGGAGAAAATCCAGAAAATCCTGCCGATAGGGCAGGGTGGAGGCGTCGAAATCGACGCGGGCGGCGATCTCGGCCTTCAGCCGCGCCTTGCCCTCCATCAGCCAGACCGGCAGCATGAACAGGAGCAGCGGGTTCTTCTTGAGCAGCTGAAACAGGCTTTCCCAAAGCAGGTCCCCGGCAATCAGGGTGCCGTCGAGATCCACTGCCAGGGGCAGGTCCTTGCTGTTCTGTACCCGCACGTTCATGTCGCACCCCCGTCTCAAGGACCGGCGCCGGGCTCTTGCCGCTTGCTGGAGCGAGGTGAGCCGATGACGCCTGTCCGGTCAGGCGAGTTGCCCCAACCCTGACCTCTGCCCATTCCGGGCTTTGATTTGGGCGGCGCTTTTGCTCTTGGCTAAAACCGCCGTCCCATACCGGCGTAACTAGCGGCTCAACTTGTTAATTTGGACTAATGAGCGGGGTTTAACTGGCCCGGAACGCTCGATCTCAAGGCCATATCTTGCATCAGGGTTTAGGGATTCTACCTAAGGTGCCTAAATTTTTATTCACCGGCCGGCAGGGCTGCGGACCGCCTGCGCAATGTCTTGAGCCGGCTGCGGATGCCGGCCAGGTCGAGGGCATAGGCGCAGACCCCATAGGTGAGCATGCCGACGAGAACCGGAGCCACAATATCCAATGGGCCCATGCCCGGCAGGGCGCGATCCACCAGATAGGTGGGAACGGCCATGCCCAGGGTTGCAAGACCGACCTTGATGAAGGGGCGGGGCGCGAGGGGCTGCGGATAGGCCCGGCGCGTCAGCCGACAGCCGACAAGGACGCCCAGGATTTCCGAGATGAGCAGCGAGAGGGCCGCCCCCATGAGCCCAAAGCGGGGCACGAGGAGGAAAAGCGCTAGCGCATTGATGGCCAGGATCGCGAGCCCCTGGATCAGCATGAGCCCGGGGGTCTTGCGGATCTGAAAGCTCACATGCAGCAATTGGTAGGAAAAGGAGCGGAACAGCCAGGCCAGAGCGATCAGCGGCAGAAGGCTCGCCGCCTCGAGCCGGAACTCCTCGCCCAGGACGAGGAAGGCGAGTTTGGCGGCGATGATGGCAAGGCCGGCAACGGCCGGGGCCAGCACGCCGAGCAGCATTTCGCTGCTCTCGATCAGGTGCCGGTCGAGTTCGGCCTTTTCGTTGCGGGCCAGAAGCTGCATGGCGATCGGGGCAACGGCAGTGCCGATGGCGACGCCGGGAAAGAGGATGATCTGACGCACGAGGTCGGCCGTCGCGCCATAGATGCCGGCTGCATGTTCGCCCATCGTGCCGGCGAGAACGAAGCGGTCGAGCATGGTTTGCAGCACGAAGACAGTCCCCGACACCGTCATGGGAAGGCCAAAGACCAGCATGGCCTTGAGGAGGGTTGTGTCGAGCGGCTTGCGCGGGCCCCGCCACAGCAGCGCGGCAAAGGCGAGGCTGGTGATGAAATAGGAGGACATGACGCTCAGGATCAGGCCCGTGCCACCGAGCCTGAACACCACGATCAGCAGCAGGGACAGGAGGAGGGCCACGGCGGCGCGGAGAATGCTCGCCCAGAGATAGGGGCCGGTCTGCTGCCGGGCGCGAAAGGCTTCGAGATAGAATTCGAAAAAGCCGATACCGAAGGCCAGAAGGATGGCGGGCAGCAGAAATCCGGCATAATGCGGCGCAAAGGCCGAAATGCCGAAAAAAAGCAGGGGAACGAGCGGGGTCAAGGCGAGGAAGGCGAGGCCCACCGTCACCCGCAGATCGGCGCCCTGGTCATGGGCGGTGAAGGGCACGATGGACGATTTGATCCAGCCAAAGAGCAAGGCCGAGATCATGGCGGCGATGGAAAAGCCGATGACATAGATGCCATATTCGGCCGGGCCGAGCAGCCGGGTGAAGATCACCACCGAAGCAAAGCCGAGCGCGGCCGAAACGATATTGGCCAGCATATAGGACGAGACTTGCCGGATCATCGGTCGAAACTGCGGGTAAAGTCCTCGATGACCTGCATCATCGGCTTCTTCCGATAATCGCTGTCGAGCGGCAGGGGGCGGTTGGGCATGCCGTCGCCGCGGGTGAACCAGATCGGCACCCAGGTGAAGCGGTCGCTGATGCCCCAGGTGAGCACGGCCTCCGGCCTTGCTGCCGCCCCGATGGCCTCGAGAAACGCCTTTGCCACGGCCGCGACGGCGGCATCGCGCTCGGCCACGGGGCCGGGCAGGCTTTCGTCGATGACATCGAGTTCGGTCACCAGCACGCCAAGGCCCATGGCGGCGATTTCCGCGACGAGGGCGGTCAGGCCCGCTCGGTCTATCGCAATGTCGGGCCGAAGGTGGCCCTGCAGTCCCACGGCATGGAGCGGCACGTTGCGCGCCTTGAGATCGCGCACCAGATCGAGCAGGGCCTTGCGCTTGGCCCGGCCGGCATCGGTTGCCTGTTCGAGGTCATAGTCATTGATGACGAGGCGCGCATGGGGATCGGCCCGGGCGGTGGTGCGCAGGGCCAGTTCGATATAGCCCCGGCCAAGATGGCGCTGCCAGACGCTATCGCGGATCGGCTCTTCGCGGGTGGGATGGTCGGCAATGGGTTCGTTGCACACGTCCCAACTGCGAATCCGGCCCTTATAGCGCCCGACTACCGTTTCGATATGGCTGACCAGTTCGAACCGGGCTTCCTCGGCGCTGGCAATGGTTTGGGTCCATTCGGGCATGGCGCCATACCAGGCCAGCGTATGGCCGCGCATTTCCAGGCCATGCTCCTCGGCAAAGGCGAGTTGCCGGTCGGGCTGGGTAAAGTCGAAGATGTGCCGGTCGGGCCGCAGGTCGATCCATTTGAGCCCGCCTTCGCCCACGATGATCTGGCAATGATCGAGAATGGCCTTCTTATAGGCGGGATCGTCATAGAGCGGGTCGGTGCGCACCGCGGCGCCATAGGGAATGGCGGCGCCTGCCGGTGTCTTGGCGTAGGATGGCAGGGGAGCCAGATATGGCAATGCGCTCGTGCCCAAGGCTGCGAGCATGAATTCCCGTCTGCGCATAAACGCTAGTTCCTTTTCGAGCCCCGGCCTGCCCCGGGGCAGCACGGGGCAAGAATAGGCCCTGGGGCCTGAAATCACATCAAGGCAACGGGTTTAGCGTTAACACCGCCTTGGGAAAGCCGCGCCGGGGGGAAGGAATTATCCAGACTTTCGTGCAAAGCTCAGGCGATGGGACAGGCCCGGGCTCGGGCTTTGGGTCCCTCGGTTCATGAGGAGAGTTCAGTGTCGGAGGCTGGCGAGCAGACCTACAACCCGCAGGGGGGATGGTTCGCGACCATGCTTTTCGTCGCGGTTTTCTGCTATTTCTGGATCGGGCTCGATCCGCTGCCCGATCCGCTGGCGGGCTCCGTGCTGGCCGCCTATGGCGAGAGTTCGAATGCGTTCAACCAGTTGATCGTGCTGGCCATGTCGGTGCTGGTCATGGGCGTTCTGGCGCTGCATCCGGCGCGGGACCTGGTGTTCAGAGCCTATGGACCGCTGCTGGTCATCTTCGCCTGGGTGGCGCTGACCGTGCTGTTTTCCGACACGCCCGACAGCGCCCTGCGCCGCACCATCTATTCGGTGCTGGTGTGCCTGTGCGCCAGCGCCGTGTTGCTGCTGCCGCGCGACAATGTCCAGTTCGCCCGCCTCGCCGGCCTGTGCCTGCTTGTGGCGGTGGCGCTTTCCTATTTCGGCGTGCTGGTTCTGCCCGGTCGGGCCATCCACCAGGCGACGGACGCGCTGGAGCAGTCGCTTGCCGGCGACTGGCGCGGCCATTTCGGCCACAAGAACACCGCCGCCGCCGCCATGGCCTTTGCCGTCTTCTTCGGCCTTTATCTCCTGCGGGTGCGCATGGTGTGGAGCGGGCTGCTGCTGACGCTGCTGGCCGGGTTTTTCCTCTATAATTCGGGCGGCAAGACGTCCCTTGCCATGCTGCCTGCGGTGCTGGCCGGGGTCTGGCTGTTCGAGCGGATCGGCATGTTCCGGATCGTGCTGGTCCTCGGCGGCCTGGCGGTGCTCAATTTCATCATTCTCACCGCGGCCGCCTCGCCGGCATTTCAATCCTTTCTGTCGGGCCTCGGGATCGATGCCACCTTCACCGACCGCGCCTCGATCTGGAACCTGGCCCTGTCGGCCATTTCCAGCCGCCCCTTTACCGGCTACGGCTTCCAGTCCTTCTGGCAGACCGATGCGCTTTTTTACGGCAGCCATTCGGCCTCGACCTGGGCGGTCACGGCGGCCAATGCCCACAATGCCTATGTCGATCAGCTGATCAATGGCGGCTGGCCCCTGCTGATCCTCGTCCTGTTCTGGCTCGTGATCCTGCCCTGCCGGCATGCCTCGATGGCGCTGGCGCGCGGCGTCGATCCCGATCTGACGCGGCTTTACGTGCGGATATGGATGTTCGGCCTGTTCGCCAGCTGCTTTGAAAGCTCCTTCTTCGAAAACAGCGGGCCCATCTGGTTTACCATATTGATCGCCGTTTTCGGCCTGCGCTTGCAGGCCCGTGCCGATCTGATCGATAACCCCCAATACGCGAGCGCTCGTTTGCGATCGGCGATTTCCTGAGGCAGGCGCAATGGCATGGGATCAGCAGGCAGCGGCACAGGGGTCACGGCCCATCGAGGCGGTGATCTGCATCCCGACCTTCCGCCGTCCCGACTGGCTGGCGCGCACGATCGGCTCGGTCATGGCGCAGGAGACCGATTTCGGCTTTGCCCTGGTCGTGGTCGACAATGACGCCTCCGGGTCCGAAGGGGCCGGCAAGGCAACCGAACTCTTGTCCTCCGCGCTCCTTCCCCATCGCATCGTGGTCGAACCCGACCAGGGCAATGTCCATGCCATCAACCGCGCCTTCGGCGAAGCACAGAGCGCCTTTCCCGAAGCCGAGTTTTTCCTGATGATCGACGACGATGAAATGGCCATGCCCGGCTGGCTCGCCGCCATCGTCGAAACCGCCAAAAAAGAAAACGCCGATATCGTCGGTGGTCCGGTCCGGCGCGAATTCGATGTGCCCGTGCCCGAGGCCATCGCCCGGCATCCGCTTTTCGTTTCCATCGAGGGCGTGACCAGGGCCATCGATCAGATCCATGGCTCGGGCAATTGCCTCATCCGGCGCCGCGTCTTCGCGCAGATGGCGCAACCGCCCTTCGATACGCGGTTCAATTTCCTCGGCGGCGGCGACATGGAATTTTTCACCCGCGCCAGGCGGGCGGGTTTTTCCACCTGGTGGTGCGAGGAGGCCGTGGTGCATGAATTCGTGCCGGCCGAACGCGTTTCGGCGCGGTTCCTCCTCAAGCGCTCGCTGCGCACCGGCGGCATCAATTATGTCATCGACCGCATGAACAAGCCGGCGGGGCAGGTCCTTGCCAAGAACATCGGCAGCCTTGGCCTGGGGTTTTTCCGCAGCCTCGGTCTTTTGCTGCGCACCGGCTCGCTGCTCGGGGCCAGTCACCCCTTCGTGATGTCCGTGGGCCGGGTGGTTGCCAGTTTCGGGGTCTTGCCCCAGCCCTATAAGGCGTCGCGCTGATCGGCGCCAAGCGCCACGCGGCGGATCAGCGCGATGGGCGTCTTGGTGTGCGACTGGATGGCGATGGCGCTCTGTTCGGGGCCCATCGTGGCGATGAAGGCATTGAGGCCTTTTTCGTCGAGCGCCGCGCCGCTCCAATAGGTCAGGCAACGCGATTGCGTCACCCGCTCGTGCCGCCCCGCCAGCGCGGGATCATGAGCGACGGCGGTGCCATAGATCAGATATTCGGAAAATTGCCGCAGCCGCGCTATGGCCGACCACCAGGGCCGGCGCTGCACTTCTTCGATTTTCCCGGTCATCGCCGCGACGCTCTGGCGCTCCCAGACGATCATCTGCCCGATGAAATCGTCGCCGGGCAGTTGGGGGGACAAGAGGCCCAGCAGGCGATGGGCATTTTCGAGCCAGAGCACATGGCTGGGCCGTTCGGGGCCGATATCGCCGGGGGCGACGAAAAGGGGCACGGTTTCACGCCGGGCAATGGTGCCAAGGTCGAGCGGCCGGCAGAAGCAATTGTCGGAGTCGATGCACATGATGCGCTCGCTCTTTTGCGCGAGGGTCATGGCGATCTTGCGCAATTGCTGCAGATGCCAGCCATAGACCGGCAGGCCCAGGCCCGGCGCCCACCAATAGAGCCGCCGGCGCCAGCGCAGCAGCGGCCAGAATTTGGGCAGGAGGGCGCTATGGGGCACGATACGGCGGCGTGGTCCTGCAAGCGGGGCGAAAAGCGCTGCATCTTCGTCCCCGACGACGAGATAGTGCATGTCATGGCCGGTGACGAAGCGATCGATCGAGGCGCAGAGCAGCTGGCAGCTGGCAAAATCTCCCGAATAGCTCGGGGTGATCAGCGATATCGAACCGGCCATGGGCCCTCCCTTGGGCTCAAACCCTCAAGCCCATGTTAACGCTGGGGTTCTAAGGTTGCGTTACGCAAAAGCCGAGACTTCGGCGCAGTTCGGAGCGCCCGTATTGAGCCAGAGCTATCTCGTATTCGTGTCCGCCGCCCGCCGGCTTTGCGGCGTCGAGGCGTTTTCGCGGCTTCTGGCGGAGCATTTGGGCGCCCGCGCCCAGACGCGTGTCCTCGATGCCGATCCCCTGGGGCTGGTGCGTGCCCTCAGGGGCAAGACCGCCGTTCTCTTCAATTTCCCCATTGTGGGCTGGAAGCGCCGGCTCTTAGCTCCCGGCCTTGCCGCCGCTCTCGCCCGGCTCATGGGCAAAGATGTCGTCGTCTTCCTCCATGAATGGCTGGCGCTCGACTGGAAACGGCGGGTGGTGCTGGCTCCGGTCGTCCTCTGCGCCACGCGCCTCAAATTTTCGGCGCCCGAGATCGCCGCCGAATTCGCCGGCACGGGCCTGTCGCGCTTTGCCACGGACAAGCGGCAGATCGTGCCCATTCCGCCCAATGTTCTGCCCGTCGATGCCATGCGGGAAACCGATATCAGCCGCGCCCTTTGCGCGCAGCGCCAGGCCGGGCGGTTGCTTTTGGGACAATTCGGCTCGATCTATCCCAAAAAACAGTCGGCCGTAATCTTGCAGGTGGCGGCCGAACTGATCGGGCAGGGCCATGATGTCGGGGTCGTCTTTGCCGGCTCCTTCATCAAGGGCATGGACAATGTCGAAGAGGATTTCTTCGCCAGTGTGCGGGAGCTCGGCCTTGCCGACCGGGTCACGGTGACCGGCTATGTCGCGGGCGACGATGAACTGGCCGGCATTTTCAAGCAGATCGATGTTTTCTGCTATCTCTTTCCCGAGGGCCTGACCGCGCGACGGGGCAGCGTGCTCGCGGCGGCGCTTTCGGGCCATGCGGTCGTCGTCAATGCGCCGGCCCAAGGCAATGCGCTCGACCATCATGGCCTTTTCCAGCGCCTCATCGAAACGCGCGCCATCCGCCTCGTGCCGACCCAGGCCGATATTCCCACCGTCGCTTCTGGCGTACTCCTTGCCAGCCGGGAGCCGCCGGAGCCGCTCGATGGCGATGTCGAGATGGCAAACCTCTGGCAAGGGATCGGCGCGGGCATCGACGCCTAGCGATTTCGCTCCAATGCAATCGATCGGCCCAAGAGCGGGTTAAGCTTAATCGCCATAAGTATTTTCCCCGGCCGCGCGCGCATGCGAGGGAACGGGAGAACTGATCGAGGATAGGCCATGCGGCCGGTTGACCTGAGCGAAATGAGCCGAGCCGAGGCCGAGCCGAGCACCGTGATCGGCGGCTTGCCCATTTCGGTGCTCGGCCTGGAAGAATCCGCCCGGATCCTGGTGCGCACCGCGCTGCGGGCCCGCGGGCGAAATGCACTGCCCTTTTATTCGACCTCGGCCAATGGGCAGGTGATCGCGCTTGCCGCCGAAGACCCCGTTTTCAAGCAGCGCCTCATACAGGCCGACCAGATCCAGGCCGATGGCATGCCCATGGTGCGGCTTTCGGGCTATGTGGCGAGCGAAGAACTCAGCGAGCGCGTCGCCACCACCGATCTCGTCCATGCCGTGGCGCGTCTGGCGCAAAAGGCCGGGTTGCGCTTCTATTTTTTCGGCGCGACACCCGAAGGCAATCGCCGGGCCGTTGCCAATATGCAGACGCAATATCCCGGCCTGATCTTTGCCGGCGCCCGCGATGGCTATTACAAGCCCGAGGAAGAGGCCGGCATCGTTGCCGGCATCGTCGCCAGCAAGCCCGATATTTTGTGGATCGGGCTCGGCGTGCCGCGCGAGCAGGAATTCGTGTCGCGCAATCTTGAAAACCTGCGTGGCGTGGGGGTGATCAAGACCTCCGGGGGACTATTCGATTTTCTCTCGGGCAAGAATAGCCGCGCCCCGCAATGGATGCAGAATGCCGGGCTCGAATGGGTCTATCGCACCATGATCGAGCCGCAGCGCCTGCTTGGCCGTTATCTCAAGACCAATCCCGCTGCCCTCTGGCAGATCATCTTTCATTCCAAATAAGCCGGCCGATCCCTTGGGACGGCGCTTGCCTATGCCGCGCGCATGCGCCGGGGTGGGGCGGGCCGCGTTCGCTTGTCCGGCAGCAGGTATTGCAGACAGCCCAGGCCCGCGGCCAGAACCAGTCCGGCCAGCAGCCCGCCAGCGAGCCCGCCGGCGGCAAGCAGCACCGTGCGCGGGGGATAGCTGCGGGCAATCGGGGCCATGGCCGGGGAAATCACGCGCACCTTGCTGGTATTGAGCTGGCTGCGCTCGGCAACCTGCTGGGCGCGGGTCAGATAGGCTTCATAAATTGCCACGGTGGAGCTGGCGGTACGTTCGAGCTGGCGCAGTTCGAGCTGGGCCTGTTCGTCGGTAAAGACGCTGCCCAATTGGGCGCCGGCGGCATTGCTCAACTGGTCGAAGACATCGCGGGCGCGCTGCAAATCGATACGCGCCGCCTCCACGATGCGCGACACTTCCTGGTCGACTTCACCCTTTACGGCGGCCTGTTCCGCCCGCGCCGTCGCCAGGCTCGGGTGGCGCGGACCGAGCGTTGTCGCCAGCGCGTCGGCCTTTTGCTTGGCCGCGGCATATTCGGTGCGCAATTGCGCGAGCAGCTCCGATTCCTGGGCCCCCGCGCCGCTCTGGCCCGAACTGAGCGCGGCATAGCGCGCCTCGGCCGCAATCAGGGTTTCGCGGGCAGTATCGACCTGAGTGTTGATCTGCACGGCCGATTGGGCGCTGAGTTGTCCATCGCGATTGGTGGTCAGGCCATGGGCGCGGCGATAGTCGACGACGGCGGTTTCCGCCTTTGCCGCATCGTCGCGCAATTCGGCCAGGCGCTGGTTGAGCGCATCGGAGGCATTGCGCGCGCCGTCCGCTTCCACTGCCGCAAGTTCGGCGAGGAAGGCGCCGACCAGGGCGTCGGTCAGGGCGGCGGATTTTTCGGGCGTATTGGCCCAGACCGAAGCGGTCACCACATAGGAGCGTTCTTCGCGGCTCACCCGGATACGTTCCCCCAGGGTCCGCACGGCGGCGATACGGCTATCGGCGCCCGGCCCGATGGCGGCATCGGCAAATTCGGGGTCGCTTGCCAGCTCGAGCTGATCGACGACGCGGCCGAGCACGCTGATCGAGGTGAGGATGCGCATCTTGCTTTCGACATCGATCAACTGCGCTTCGCCCGAAGCGGCGCGGCTATAGAGATCGTCGGCGACGAGCTGGAGGTCATTGGGGTCGAGAAGAATATCGGAATAGCTGGTATAGCGCGGCGGGATCAGCGTGCCGGCGGCATAGCCGGCAAGGGCGCCGAGCACGGCCAGCACCGCGACGACCAGCCAGAAGCGGCGG
>DATMSG010000228.1:0-5812 GCA_035565515.1 Devosia sp. | reverse complement strand
CACGGTGCGCGATATTTTCGCGGCGGCCGCAGGGGGCGACGGCGCCGCGACGACGGCGCTCGATGCGGCCGGCGAGCATGTGTCGCGGGCTATTCTTGCCCTCCTGGCGCTGGTCGATCCCGACATGATCGTGCTCGGGGGGAGTATCGGGGCGCGGCCAGAATTCATCGCGCGGGTGGAAAAGCGGGTTCTCGACACCTGGGAGCGCAAGGTGGGGCTGGTGCGCAGCCAGAGCGGCGGGCGCGCCGGACTGCTGGGGGCACTGGAACTGGCGCGGCGGCACCTGCTGGACGAAATGTTCGGGGCGCTGCCCTGAGGGGCTTTGTGGCGCCAAAGCATCCGGCACGCCCTCGCCCTTCGAGGCCTCGCTTCTCAGGATGAGGTCTACTGAACTGATCGTCTGGCTTACTCGGGGCCAGGGTGGGGGATTTCGCGATGCCGGGCATGGCGACTGTCTGCGCTTCCCGTGTCCATTGGACCCAACGTCACCATTTTCGTCTTGTCCTGACGGGAGGCTCCACGCAACCTAGGGGCTTGGGGAGAGGAGCCATGATTATCGTCTTGAACGGCTATCCGGGGGTTGGAAAGCTTACCATAGGCCGGGAGCTTGCCGAGGTTCTGGGCGGGCGGCTGCTCGATATTCATTCGGTTTACAACATTGCCTTTGCCCTGACCGAGTTCCGCTCGCCCGCCTTCAGGGAAGCGGTCGAGGAGGTGGAGGCGATTGCGCATAGGCTGGTCTTGCGATTGCCGGCGACCGTTCCGGTCGTTCTGACGACGGTGCTTGCCGGCGACAGCGCATGGGCGAGGGCGGAGTGGGATCGGATCGTCGCGCTGGGAAATGCCAGGCCGCCGTTTCTGGTCGTGCATGTGCATTGCGATCTCGAGGAGAATATCCGCCGTATCCAATCGCCGCAGCGGGACGGGAAGCGAAAGCCGCGGGACCCGGAAATGGCCCGCCGCAACCAGCAGAATGGCGAGGTGCTGGCTGGTTCGGAAGCGTTACATTTCCTTGCAATCGATACGACGGCGAAAACGGGGCTTGAGGCGGCGCGGGAGATTGCGGCCTGGGCTGAGGCGATTTGATGCCGGTTTTGCCATGGGCTCGCGGGCTCAGACCTTGTTGGCGCTCATTCGCGTTCTGAGCTGTTCGGTGATCTCGCGCTGAACCGCCATGGCTTCCTCGATGACCGCCGCCACGAGCAGCAGTTCCTCGGCGGTCCGTTTGCCGAAGACCCGCTCGCCCGCTTCGGCCAGCGGCTGATAGGCCTGCTGCATCAGCTCGTAGGTGGCCGGACCGATTTCCACCCATACCTTGCGCCGGTCTGCAGGGTCGGCGCGCCGGATGACGAAATTGCGCGCTTCGAGCCTGTCGACGAGGGAGGTCACCGCGGCGGGGGTCAGGCGCGTGGCCTTGGCGATGGCGCTGGCGGTCTGGGGACCTGTCCTGAGGAAGCTGAGGCAGAGCCGCTCTTTGGGGCCGAGATGGAAAATTTCGCCAACGGCCTCGTCGTGAAGCTGGGTGGCGTCCTGCCAGGCCGCGATCAACCCGCCGATTTCGGCGATGAGGTCGTGCTTTTCGAGTCTTGATCTATTTGTTTCGATCATCTAATTATCAATTCATCGAATAATAAGATGGATATTATGCCGCGATGGAAAGCGCCGAGGCAAGGATGAAAGCACGGATAGGAATTGTCGGGGCCGGTTTTGCGGGCCTGGGGCTGGCGCTGGCGCTGCACCGCAAAGGCTTTGCGCCTACGATATTGGAGAAGCGCGAAGAGCGGCAGATTGTCGATGAAGGCATTTTTCTGACGCTGGCGCCCAACGGTATCAATGCCCTGCGGCCGCTCGGCCTGGCCGAGGCGGCGATCGAAAGCGGCATCAGGACCAATGGCCTGGCGATGCACAACGAGAATGGGGTTTTTCTCGGTGGCATCGATTATGCCGCCCATGCCGAGCGGTTCGGGGCGCCTTCGGTGACCATTCGCCGGGGCGCCTTGAGCGCGATATTACTTTCTGCGGCGCGGGCCGCCGGCGTGGAGCTGCATTTCGGGGCGGGGGTGAGCGGGATCGAGGAGCAGGGGGGCGGCGTTGCCGTGCGGCTGGCGGACGGGGCAACGCATGAATTCGACTATCTGATCGGTGCCGATGGCCTGCGTTCGAGCGTGCGTCAGCTGGTCATGCCCGAACTGGCGCCGCCGGCCTATAACGGTCTTCTGGGCGGCGGCGGGATCGTCGACGTGCCCGGCGTGCCCGCCACCAATGGGCAAATGATCATGACCTTTGGGCGGCAGGCGTCGCTGGGCTATATCAAGGAGGGGGATGGGCCGGTCTATTGGTTCAACAGCTTTCCCTCGCCCGAGGGGCGGGCCGAGTTCGCCGACCAGGGGCAGCTTTCGGATTTTGTGACGGCACGGCATGAGAGCGATCCGGAGATGAACCGGCGCATCATTGCGGCGGCGGCGCCGGGCATCGGGCGCTTTTATCCCGATTTCGACATTCCCGATCTGTCTTTCTGGTCGCGGGGGCGGGTGGTTCTGATCGGGGATGCCGCGCATGCGGTGACGCCGCATTCGGGACAGGGGGGCTCGATGGCGCTGGAAGACGCTATTGTGCTGGCCGCCTGCATCGCGGCGGAGGATGGCTATCAGCCGGCTTTTCGGCGGTTCGAGGCGCTGCGCCGGAACCGGGTTGCCGCGGCGGTGCGGCTGGGGCGGCAGGGCGGCACGGCGAAAAAGGCGCTCAACTGGTTTGCCCGCCGGGTGCGCGATGTCGCGCTGCCGATCTTCATCCCCCTCGGGCAGAAGGGGCAGGAGCGGCTGTTCGCATTTCGGGTGGATCGGGACCCGCTGGCGGCGCCGGAGTGATGGGCTCTTGCGTTTATATGCATTTTGCATACAAATGAGCACATGAGGTCAAATCTGGAAGACGCCATCATTGCGTGGCATGAAAAAGTGAATGCCGGCGATCTGCCGGGGGCCGCGGCGGCGGTGGGTGATCCCATCGTCGTTCTTGGCCCCAAAGGCGCCGGGCCGATCACGCCCGATCAATTTGCGGACTGGGTGGTACGATCTGGAATTCGGCTGGTGCCGCGCTCCTGGCATCCGGTGAGCGAGCGCCTGATGGTGGTCGAGGAAGACGCGACATGGCCCGGGAGCGGGACGCCGACGCGTGTGGCGACGGTTTTCCGCGTAGCGGGCGCCAAGGTCACCGCGGCATTGCGGCTGCCGGACCTGAAATCGGCTCTGGAGCTGGCCTATATCTGCAGGGAAATGGCGGCGTCCGAATGACGACGATGGGGCCGGGGGAGCTGCTGTTCGGTTTCGTGCGGCATTGGTCGCGCCGTGCCGGGGCGGATGCCGCGATGGCCGAGCAGGGGCGGCTGGTACTGGTGACCGAGGCGGTCAATTCGCTTGTGGCACGCGGGGCGCCGGCGACGGTCAATGCCGTTGCCTGGGCGCTCGCGATCGACCAGAGCGGGGCATCGCGTCTCATCAAAAGCGCAGTGGACGCAGGCTATCTGGTCATGACGGAAGGCGCGGCCGACAGACGGCGGCGCGCGCTTTCGGTTACCGCGGCCGGACACGCTGGGCTGCAACAGGCGCATGCGTGGCAGGAAGAGATTTTCCGCGCTTTGACGGCCGGCTGGAGCCAGCAAAAACGCGATGATTTTCAGGAGGCCATGTCCGAGCTGATCCTTCGGTCCTATGAAATCGGGGCGTGACGCGGAGGAGGCCTAAAGGGTCAGGGTCAGGATTGGGCGCTCCCAGGTTACTTTTGCGCTCGGTTTCTGGGTGCCGGTGATGGTGGCGCCCATTCTTTGATAGAAACCGACCGAGGGCGGATGGGAGACGATCTTGACCGCAGACAGGCCGCGGCGTCTGGCCTGGTCGGCCATATGCTGGAACAGCGTCTTGCCCAGGCCCGTTCCCTGGGCGCTGTCGGCGACGAATAGCAGATCCAGTTCCGGCTCGCCGGCGAGGGTCAGGCTGTAAAAGCCGGCAATGGCGTCATCAAGGAGCGCGACGTAGAAAATGTCGGTGTCCAGCTGGGCGGGCGTGATCGCATAGCCTTCCAGAATGCGGGCATAGGTGCCGGAATAGGCGCTGGACGCATGCATCAATTCGGTAAGTGCCGTTGCATCGGCCGGTTCGGCTGGTCTGATCGTGAGCAAGGTCGTCCTCTGGTCTAATTCGGTGTGCTTTTGGCGGCGGCGCCGGCCGGTTGTGCTTGCGAAGCGGAAAGGGCCCTAGCCGATGGTTCTGACGCTGCCGCGAATGGTCAGGCGGGTGCCGAGTTCGAGGCGGTGGGCGGGCGGGTTCAGGGCGGTGTTGACGATGCGGCGTTCGAGCAGGTGCAGGGCGGAGGGCCCCATATGTTCGAGCGGGACCGTGACCGTGGTCAGCGAGGGATTGGTGAATTCGCCGAGGGCGACGCCGTCGAAGCCGACGATGGAGACATCCTGGGGCATGCGGATGCCGGCGCGGGCGAGGGCGGGCATGATGCCGAGCGCCAGATTGTCGGCGGCGCAGAAAATGGCGGTGATCCCGCCCAGCCCATTATGGGTTTCGAGCCATTGACCGATGGCGGCGGCGGCGAGTTCGGGCAGGTAGCCCTCGGCCAGATGCACATGGGCGCCTTCGAGCGGCAGGCCATTGACGCGGAAGGCATCGAGAAAGCCGTCGCGGCGGCGGCGGATGGTCGAGCGCCCCTCCCAGGTGAGGTGCAGGATATTGCGGTGGCCCTGGCCGATCAGCCAATTGGTGGCATAGCGCGCGCCGAAGCGATTGCCGGGGGTGACGCTGTCGATCTGCATTTCATGGTCTTCGCCATTCATCAGCACGGCCGGAATATGGGCGGCGGCGATGTCGTGCAGCAATTCGGGGCGGTCGTCATTGAGCAGGAGAATGCCATCGACCTCCTCGCTGCGGGCCCGATCGACCACCTGGGCGCCGCTGACATGGGGGTGGTCGATTTCCATGGGGACGACGCGAATGGCCCGGCGTTCGCATTCGCGCGTCAGGGCGCTGAGAAGGGTCCAGGAATAAAGGTTGTGCTCGTTATGGGGCAGGGTGTCGCTCGGCACCGCCAGCAGCACGCTGCGCAGGACGGCAATGGCGGCCTTGTCGCGCCGGCGGGCGAGATAGCCCAGCGTATTGGCCGCGTTGAGCACGCGTTCGCGCACTTCGGCCGAAATGGGGGCGGTGCCGTTGAGAACGTGGGAGACGGTCGAAACGGCGACGTCGGCCGCCTCGGCAATGTCCTTGATGCCGACCTTGCGGCTTGGGTCTCTTACCATTTGGTTCTCGCGCTGTGCCGGGAATGGCGCGCTCTATGACCTGACAACTGCGCGCTGTCATCCCGGCCCTGGCCGGGGTGACATTCAGGGGGTGTGGTGGTCCTGCGCCGCTGTCAGAAATCGGGATCGTAGTTGAAGTAGATGGGGTTGGACAGGGCCACCATGTTCTGGCTCTGGGCCATGGAATTGGGGACTTCGGGATAGGGGGCCTGAGGGCCTTCGATTTCGACGCGATAATAGCTGCGCGTTTGGGGCGAGGGCGCATCGACGAAGCGGACCGAGTTGGTGGCAGCGTCGGTGAGGAAGGTGCCGAATTCTTCGCGGTTCTTGATGATGCGGACCTTGTAGGCGGCGCCGGGGATGCCGCCGCCGGACAGGCGGACCTCGAAGGTTACGGGATCGCCCGATGGAACGGCATTGTCGCCCATCATCATCTCGAATTGGCCGTCGCCATTGGTGTCGGCGTAAAATTCGACGCGGGGATTGTAGGGATTGGAGCTGACCGAGGCGCGG
>DATMSG010000227.1:0-12744 GCA_035565515.1 Devosia sp. | reverse complement strand
CAATTGGCTACGGTCGAGCGGTCAGAGGCCGAGCGAGAAGAGATCGCCGAGCTGCCGCCAGACCAGAACCCGGAACCTGTGCCCGAAGAGCCGGTGGTTGAGCTGCTCGATCCGAACCGGCCTCGGCCGGTGACCATGTCGCAGCGCATTGCAGAGACGCGTGCCAACACGCCGAAAACCGACTTTACGCCACCGCCACGCCGTGCATCGCCACCCCAGCAGACTGCGAGCCAGGCTGCGGCGCCAAAACCAGCCGCGCAGCAGGCCGAACAAGCCGCCGCGCCTCAGCAGACGGCGGCGGCCGAACCAAGCAATTCACAGGTCAATCGCTGGGAATCGAGCGTTTTCCGCCATCTGGGGCAGCGGCGCAAATTTCCGCCGGAGGCCCGGGCGCGCGGGGAAAAGGGCGAGGTCGTGGTGCAATTCAGCATCGACGCTTCGGGCAGGGTTTTGTCGGTGAACGTGGCGCGCTCGAGTGGATTCGGGTCCCTCGATCAGGCGGCGCGCGATCTCGTCATCGCCAGTTCGCCTGTACCGCCACCCCCCGAAGGCCTGCCGCGGTCGCGGCTGACCATTGCCATGCCCATCGACTATACGCGATAGGCAGCGGCTTCGATCTGACTGGAATAGTTGTCGAGAATGGCCCGGTCGCGCCGTTCGCGCGGTCGAGGCAGGGCAATATCCGCAGCGATGCGGACCGGCTTGCCGGATAGGATCAGCACCCGGTCGGCCAGCTGCGCGGCGTCTTCGGCGATGTGGGACACGAGCACCATGGTTGGTCGTTCGGCATCCGCGATCGACGCGATCAGGGCATGCATTTCTCCTACGAGCGCGCGGTCGAGCGACACGAAGGGTTCATCCAGCAGCAAGAGGCCGGCATTGAGGGCCAGGGCGCGAGCGAGGGCGGCGCGGCGTTGCATGCCGCCGGAAAGCTGGTGGGGGTAGAGCTGCGCATGCTCGGCAAGGCCGGTTCGGCCGAGGGCGGCCATGGCTTTTTCGGTGCTGACACCTGTGCCGGCGGTTCGGATATTGTCGAGGGTGGTGAGCCAGGGCAGGAGGCGCGGGTCCTGGAAGAGGAAGCCCGGGGGGGAGGTTTCCGTGGCCGGCTTGCCCTCGATGGTCACGTGGCCGGAATAGTCGCGGTCGATGCCGGCGATGATGCGCAGGAGCGTCGATTTGCCGATGCCGGATGGGCCGAGAATGGCGGTTACGCTGCCGGGCGCGATTTCGGCCCTGAAACCGGCAAGGGTCGGCAGCGCGCTGCCCGGATAGCGCTTTTCATCGATGGAGAGGATCAGGCCTGGGCCGGTCGCCATTGCAGCACCCTCCTCTCGATGGGCCGCAGCAGGCCGTATTCGATGGCGAGGACGACGAGAATGAAGGCTGCGGTATAGGCGAGAATGCCGGTGATGTCGAAGAACTGGAAGAAGAGGCTGACGCGGTAGCCGACGCCGCCATCGCTGCCCAAAACTTCGAAGACGAGGACGATTTTCCAGATCAGCGACAGGCCGGTGCGCGCGGCGGCGAGGACGAAGGGCATGAGCTGGGGCAGGAAGACGAGGCGCAATCGCTTTGCTGTCGGCCAGCGCATAGCCCGGGCGAGCTCGTCGAATTCGGGAGCAAAGCTGCGCACGCCTTCGCGGATCGTGGCGGCGACCAGCGGCACCTTGTTGATGACGACGGCGAGGATCAGCGCCGTTTCGGTGAGGCCGAGCCAGATATAGAGCAAAATTGCGACGACGATGGCGGGGAGATTGAGGCCGACGAGGAGCCAGCTGGAAAACAGGCGATCGAGCCAGGGTTTGCGGCCAAGAAGAATGCCGAAGGCGGTGCCGAGCAGCATGGCGAGAAGAAAGGCGAGGCTGGCGCGCCAGAGGGTTTTGCTCAGATCGGCGAGGAGCTTTCCTTCGCTCGCGAGGCGCAGCATTTCCTCGCCCACCGACAGGGGCGATGGAAAAAGCCTATGCGCCAGCACCATGGCGAGGACCTGCCATACCAGCAGCAGGATGGGGAAAGACATGAGTTCGAGCAGCGGCAGGGCGTGCTTACGCCCGGCGCGCGGCGGCTCGCCTATTTGCGGTAGCCCGGCCAAAATGTCCCCGGCGAGAGTTCTTCGCCTTTGCCCACGACCTCGCTGCCACCGAAACGAGCGAGGAGGGCAAAGGTTTGTTCGGCTGCACTCGTATCGCTTGGATCGTAGGAGGACACGATGCCGGCGCGATAGTCGTCGCGCAGTTGCGCGAAAAGTGCAGGATTGTCCCCGGCGCCCATCAGGTCCTTGAGAGCTTCCCAGGCCGTGTCGTCGGTGAGGAGCACCTCCTTGGCGGCAAAGGAGGTGTCGAGGAAACGGACTACGGCGTCGTGTTTGGCTTCGGCGGTGGTTTCGGTAAAGGTCCAGCCGAGGAGGGGCGGAGGTTCGGCCACGCCGAGTTCGGCCAGCATGGTCTTTACCGCGAGCAGTTCGTGCATGCCGGCGGCCTTGGCGCGGGCGTTCCATTGCCAGAAGTTGAGCCCGGCATCGACGCCGCCATTGCCCAGGAGTTCATTGACGAGGGGCGGGGCGCCGAAACGGGCCTCTGCGACCTCGGAGAGGGTTTTGGCGGTCTTGCTGGCGAAATAGGCCTGGAGGATGACCCAGCTCTTGTCGGCGGGGCCACCGGCAACGCCCACGGTCTTGCCTTCGAGGCCAGCAATATCGGTAATGGCGCTATCGGCAGGGACCATGAGACCGCCGACGGCCAGCGAATGCGGCACCATGGTCACGAGGTTGCCGTCATTGCGCTGGGCGGCGACCCAGACGAAATCGGAGAGGATGACGTCGACGGCCCCGGCTTGCAGCGCGATCTGTCCGGCGCGGCTATCGGCCAGCGGGCGGATTTCGAGATCGAGCCCGTGGGCTTTGTCGAGGCCGAGCGACCTGATGGTCTCGATTTCCCACTGCACGGTGCCGCTTTCCTGGACGCCGACGGTCAGCGTCAGGGGCTCCTGGGCAAAGGCGATGGAGGAGGCGGCGAGGGCCAGAAGCCCTGCGCCAAAGGTTTTGGTGAGCATGGTCAAGTCCGGTCTCAGGCGCCCGTAACGCGCCAGATCACGTCGCCGACGTCATCGGCCATCAGCAGGGCCTTGTCGGCGGCGACGGCAACGCCAACGGGGCGGCCGAAGGAGTATTTTTCATCGGCCGAGAGGAAGTCGGTGAGGATGTCGCGCGGCAGGCCGGTGGGCTTGCCGTTTTCGAAGGCGACGAAGGTGAGCTTGTAGCCGCTCAATTTGCTGCGGTTCCAGGAGCCGTGCTGGCCGATGGCCATGCCGGCGGGGAAGCCGGGCAGAGTGCCTTCGGGAACCCAGCAAAGACCGAGCGAAGCGGTGTGGCCGCCGAGGGCATAATCGGGATGATCCTGCATCGAGGCGGGGTGAGCGGCGCTCTGGGGCACGCGATCATCGACCACGCCCCAATAGGAATAGGGCCAGCCGTAAAACCCGCCATCGCGGACCGAGGTCAGATAATCGGGCGGGGTTTCGTCGCCGAGGCCGTCGCGCTCGTTGACGACCGTCCAGAGCACGTCGGTGTTCGGCTCCCAGGCCATGCCAACGGGATTGCGCAGGCCCGCGCCATAGATGCGCGAAGTGCCGGTGGCGATGTCATATTCGTGGATGCAGGCGCGATTTTCCTCGGCCGCCATGCCGGCATCGCCGATATTGCTGAGGGAACCGACGGCGACATAAATCTTGCTGCCGTCCTTGCTGGCGATGAGATTGCGCGTCCAGTGGCCGCCGGGAACGAGGTCCATCAGCTTCTTGCCGGGCGTGGTGATGTTGGTGGCCGCCGGATCGTAGGGATAGGCGAGAAGCGCATCGCTGGCACCGACATAGAGGGTCGAGCCGATAAGCACCATGCCATAGGGCTGGCGGACATTTTCGATATAGGCGTGGCGGATTTCGGCGGTGCCGTCGCCATCGGCGTCGCGCAGCAGGGTTACGCGATTGGGGCTGGTGCCCGAAGCGCGAGCGCGTCGCATGGTGGCGGACATGGCGCGATCGAAAAGCGAGCTGGGCTTGTCCGATTCACCCATGGATTCGGCGATCAGCACGTCGCCATTGGGGAGCACGTAGATCTGGCGGGGATGATCGAGGCCCCTGGCGAAGGCATTGACCTTGAGGCCGGCAGCGGCAGTGGGCTTATGATCGCCTTCCCAACCCTTGGCCGTCGGCATTTTCAGGGTCGGAATGCTGCCCTGCGCCTTGGGCGCGGGAATGTCCGGCTTGGCGCCATAGACCGGGGACTTGTTTTCGCCGCCATGGCGGATCGCCACGGCCACGGCGCCGATTGCGGCAACGATCTCAGCGAAAATGGAATTGCTCATCGCGGCATCTCGAATGACATGTATGGAACGGAAGCGGACCCTTCTTATCACGCTGTCAGTTCTGTGAAAGCCGGAATCCCAGTCTTGCAGCGATGATCCCCGCTTTGGCGGGGATCAAGGCAATATTAGCGCGGCATAGGCACGAAATCGCGGCCCGATATGTTCGAGATGATCATGTAGCTGAGGACGCCAAGGCCATAATAGGACGAGGCCGAGGCTTCTTCGCGGGGCACGATGATGAACTGGTTTTCGCGGCAGGCGTGAAGATAGTCGCAGAAATTGGGCAGCACTTCTTCGAGGAATTTCTTCGCGTCGGCCGGGGTTTCGAGCGTGTCGGTGCGATAGGTCGCAAAGATGAAATCGGCATCGAGTTCGGGAAAGGCCTCCCCGCTCAGGCGCTCGGGATCGCCGCCTGCGATGGAATTGACGCGATCGGGGAAGGTGAAGCCGGCATCGCGCAGCACTTTGCCGAGCGCGCCATAGGTGTGCCAGACGGCGACCTGGCCATTGACGCCCTGGATGACGTTGACCGAAATATTCGACGTGTCGATCAGCCGTCTGATCTGGGCGATCTGGCCTTGGTACCGGGCCTTGAGCACGGCGAGCCTGTCCTCGGTGCCGGTCAGTTCGGCGAGAATGTCGTGCATGGCGAGGTCGCCGCGCTTGCTGTCGTCAAGGACGACGACGGGGGCGATGGCGGCGAGTTGCTCGATAGGGGCGGTTTGCCAGGGCGTGGTCAGGATCAGGTCCGGCTCGAGCGCGGCGACCGCTTCGACATCGGCGGGAAGATTGCCGACGAACTCGATCTCGGAATTGTCGAAGTCGATGCCGGTCAGGACGTCGCTCGACCGGATGAAGGGCTGGCCTTCGGCGGTGGTGCGGCCGTGGCTGCCCACTGGCGTCACGCCCAGTTCGAGCAGCGGCACGGTGATGGCGAGGTCCTGCAGCGAAACGATGCGCATCGGCCTGGTGGGGATGTCCATCGTGCGGCCGGCATCGTCGGTAAAGCTGCGGGTTTCCTGGGCCAGGGTGGGCAAGGCCAGCAGCAGGGTGAGGCCCGCCGTTGCGATCAGCACGGCTTTGCGGGTGAAGGTGGGCATTTTAGTCTCCTGGGTCGCGTCGGGTGGGGCCCGTATTCGACTTTGTCAGTGTGCTGCGGCCTTTGGCTGCGCAATGACCTCGTCCACGCACCAGCGCAGGGTCATCTCGCCGCCGCCTTCGGCGACGACGCCGCAATTGCCCTGGACCATGAAGTCGCGGGCGTGCAGGCGAATGGACAGCCGGGCGCCGGGCAGTTCGGCTTCGAGCGTCAGCCGGTCGCCTTCATGGGTCTCTTGCGGCATGTCGCCGTCGAGCGAAACGGGGCAGCGGGCCAGCCCGTTTTCGGCGGCCCATTTAAGGGCGGCGAGTTCGGCGACCTGGGCCGGCTCGGGCGCATCGGAGCGGCCCTTATAGGTGGGCAGATAGACCTCGTTCTTGCCGATGGCATCGAGGAAACCTTCGGCATGCTCGGCCGTCATGCGGCCATAGCGCTGACGCTGGGGCATGACGACGAGCGACGCGGCAAAGCGGCAGCCGCCGATATGGGTCGCCTGCACGATGTTGAATTTTTCCGGATCGGCCTTGGCGACGAGAGCCTTGTAGGTGGAAAAACCGTGACGGGCGCAGCAGGCGTCGCGCCGGCTATCGGTGCAGCAAATGATGGTGGGGCGTGTGTCGGGCGTGCCGGTAAATACCTTGCCGGCCACATAGTCGCGAATGGCTGCGATCAGCGCGGTCTCGTCGGAAAAGTCGGCATAGATGTTTTCCGGCAGGGCATGGAGCGTCGGCAATTTGCCTTCGGCCTCGACCTTGTCGACCAGCGCGACATGGAGCTTGGCATGCGCTGCCTCGTGCAGAGCCTCGGAGAGTGCGGGGGACATATCGACCGACTCCCAGCGCGGCGTGCGCCATTTGCCGCGCGGCCAGGCGAGCATGAGGATGCGGCTGGGCGCGTCGCCGGTGCCGGCCAGGGGTTCGCCGCGTTGGTGGCAGAGATCGGTGCAGAAAACGTGCTTGCCCATTACCTGGCTTCTTCAAAGGGGATGAAGGGACGGCCGGCCACATGCGTTTCGACGAGATCGAGCGCGAGATCGAGGCCGGCCATGGTGCTGCCGAAAGCGGGGCCGGGCAACAGGACCATCTGGCCGTTCCGGCAGGCGCTCAGAGCCTGGCAGAAGCCGGGCGCAAACTTTTCATAGGCGGCGCGAACGGCATCGGGGGTGGCGTCGGGCTGCTGGCGATAGAAGCCGAAGATGAAATCGGCATCGAGTTCCTGGATCAGTTCGGCGCTCCAGGGCGCCTGGGGAGCTTCGAGCGCGGCGACCGCGGCGGGCTGGGCAAAACCGAGATCGGCGAGCACCTGACTGATGGCGCCGAGATTGGCGCGATAGACCCAGAGTTCCTCCCCGGCCGGGAACATGAAGGTCGTGGTCGCCGAGATGGCGGAGGTGTCCCCGATATAGGATTTGGTACGCTCGATATTGTCGAGATAGCGCTGGTAACGCGCTTCGAAATTGCCGGTCTGGCCGCTGGCATCGGCGAGGGTCCGGATAGTTTCGATGAGGCCGAGGGCGCCATTGTCGACGACCAGGGTCGGCGCGACGGACTGAAGCTGATCGATCACCGCCGGGTCGGTATAGGTGCCGCCGATGATGAGATCGGGCTGCAAGGCGGCGATGGCTTCGAGGTCGAGGGCGTTGAACTGGCCGACATAGGCGATGTCGGTATTGGAATAGTCGATCCCCAGCGTATCCATGCCGCCGCGGAGGTAGGTATTGCCTTCGGCATCGACACGGCCGGCGCTGCCCACGAGAGCCGCGCCAAGCTCATAGAGCGGCAAAGCGACGATCTGGTCATTGAGCGCCACGATACGCTGCGGGGCGACGGGAATATCGAAGGTGCCATTGGCGGCGGTGACGGAGCGCGTTTCCTGCGCGAGCGCCGGGACGACGACGCTCAAGGCCAGGGCCGCGAGGGCGGAGCGGAAGAAGAAACGCGACATGAAATTCTCCAAAGTCAGTGCGATGTGGCGGACCGGCTGCGCACCATGAGCACGATGAACAGCGGGACGCCGATCAGGGCGGTGAGCAGGCCGGCGGGAATTTGAATGGGAGCGAAGGCGGCGCGGCCGATGAGGTCGGCCAGCGAAACCAGCACGGCGCCGGCCATGGCGGTGACGAGCAGATGGAAGCCGATGCCGGCCGGGGCGATGCGGCGCGCCGCATGGGGCGCGATGAGGCCGACAAAGCCGAGCGGCCCGACGACCGACGTGGCGATGGCGGCGAGGGCTACGGCGATGGCAAGTTGCAGATTGCGGATGCGTTTCGTGCGGACGCCGAGGCTGATGGCCGTGGCTTCGCCCATGCGGGTGGCCGCGGAACTGCGGCTGATGGCGAGGAGCGCAGGCAACAATACGGCGCACCAGAGGCCCAGGGTCCAGACATCGCTCCAGCTGGCGGCATTGATCGAGCCGGCGAGCCAGGACAGGGCGGCCATGGCACGATCGATGTCGCCATAGGTCATGAGGGCCGAGGTGATCGAAGAGATGAAGGTCGATAGGCCGATGCCCATGAGGATGAAGCGAATGGCGCTGCCGCCCTGGCGGGTATGGGAGAGGCCCTGAATGGCAAGGGCGACGAGAATGGCGCCGGCAAAGGCGGCCCAGGGACGCAGGGCGCCGGAGAAGTCGGAAAAGAGGACAGTCAGCGAGACGACGGCGAGGGCTGCGCCCTGACTGACACCGACCAGCGAGGGATCGGCGAGGCCATTGCGGGTGGTGTTTTGCAGGGCGGCGCCGGAAAGGGCCATCATGGCGCCGACAAGGGCGGCGGCGAGGGTGCGGGGGAAACGGAATTCCCAGACGACATTGTCGAGGGCGCGGCTGACGCTGAGGCCGCGCAGGGTGTCGATGACCTCGTTGAACGCGACGCCATAGGTGCCGGTGGCAAGGCTGACGCAGGAGATGACGAGCAGAGCCAGCGCAAGAAGGAGCAGGGCGAGGAGGGCGCGGACGGGCAGGCGCAGGGCGACGCGTTCGGACTTGCTGCGAAAAACCCAGTGGCTTGCGGCCGTGGACATCAGCGGGTCCTCCGGCGGACGAGCTGGATGAAGAGCGGTGCGCCGATCATGGCGGTGATGATGCCGGTCGAAATTTCGCGCGGGGGGATGGCAATGCGGGCAATGGTATCGACGCCAAGGAGATAGACGGCGCCGGCCAGCGCCGCATAGGGCACGATCCAGCGATAATCGGAGCCGACATAGAGGCGCACGATGTGGGGGATGACGAGGCCGATGAAGCCGAGCGGGCCGGCAAGGGCAACCGAGCATGCGGTGAGCACGACGACCACGGCGAGCAATTGCACCTTCAGCGCGCCGGTCTGTACGCCGAGGCCCTGGGCGATTTCATCGCCCATGGCCAAAACGGTAACGCGGGGGGCGAGCAGCACGCCCCCGATGAGGGCCAGCGCCATCGGCGGGCCGACATAGAGCAGCAGGGTGATGTCGCGGCCGGCAAGGCCACCGGTAAGCCAGACGCGGAGATTTTCGAACGTGTCCTGATCGAGCAGGTGAATGACGGAGATGACGGCGCTGAGAAAGGCCGAGATGGCGGCGCCGGACAGGGTGAGGCTGAGTGGGGTGGCGCCGCCCGGCACGAGGCGGGCGATGAGATAGACGACGAGGGCAGCGCCCAGCGCACCGAGCATGGCGATCCAGGGGATGAAGACCATGCTGGAAAAGCCCATGACGCTCGTGGCGATGACCACGGCGAAGGCGGCGCCCGAGGTCAGGCCGAGCAATGCCGGATCGGCCAGCGGGTTTCGGGTCACGCCCTGCATGAGCGCGCCGGCGAGGGAGAGGCTGGCGCCGACGATCACGGCGAGCACGGCGCGGGGCAGGCGCAGATTGCGCACGATGACATGGTCGAAAGTGGTCTGATCGAAGTCGAACAGCGCCGCGATGACCGTGCCGGGCGAGAGTTGCTTGGCGCCGACGGCGATGTGAAGCAGGAAGGCGAAAAGCAGAACGCCGAAAAGGACGGGAACGCCACTCCAGGCGCGGACGGGATGCGTGCCGGCATTGGGGGCGGCAATTGCGCTCATTGGGCGGTCACGGGCGTGGCGCGGCGCATGCGGCTGCCCGAGGGAACGCAGACCGCGCGGCCGCTCTCGGGGTCGCGCAGCACCTTGGCGTCGAGGCCGAAGACGTCCTTGAGGCGCTGGGCGGTGAATATCTCGTCGGGGGTGCCGGCCGAGACCACCTGGCCCGCCTTCATCATCACCAGATAGTCGGCATAGGCGGCGGCGAGGCTGAGTTCGTGGAGGACGATGACCAGGGTGCGGCCGCGCTGATGGGCGAGGCCGGCAAGGAGGTCCATGAGATCGACCTGGACCTTGAGATCGAGAAAGGTGGTGGGCTCATCAAGGAGGATGAGATCGGTTTCCTGGGCCAGCACCATGGCGACCCAACAGCGCTGCCGCTGGCCGCCCGAGAGCGTATCGACACTGCGATCGGCGAAATCGGTTATCCCGGCAATGTCCATGGCGCCATTGACCGCGTCTTCGTCGGCACGGCTCCACTGGCGCAAAAGGGTCTGGTGCGGAAAGCGGCCCTGGGCCACGAGTTCGCGCACGGTCAGCCCTTCTGGGGCAATCGGGCCCTGCGGCAAAAGACCGAGCCGCGCGGCGACGCTCCGCGTGTCGAGGCGATGAATATCCTTGCCATCGAGCAGCACGCTGCCCCTGGCTGGCGTCAGGATGCGCGCCATGGCCTTGAGCAGCGTGGATTTTCCGCAGCCATTGGGACCGATGAGAATGGTGATCTCGCCGGTGGGAATGGCGAGATCGACATTGTCGAGCACCGTGGTGCCGCCATAGCCGACGTTCAGCCCGATGCCTTCCAATCGCAGCCTGCGCTGCGTCGTTGCACTGCCTGACACGGGCTTTCCTTATATGACTATGATTGTCTTGTTTTGCGTGTAGCAAAGCTGGGGCGGGCATTCAAGCCGCTGCCATACGAGTTGGTACGGATGCATTCGATGGAACTGCTACACGTGGGGTTTACCTCTCTTTGTTAGGGTCTTCGCGTATGGGGCGAGGAGGGTTCCATGTTCAAACCGCTTGCCGTTCTGGCTATTGCCGGGGCGATGATGCTCGCAGGTTGCAGTTCGGGAGAAGCGCCGCTGGTTGCCGGCGGGCCGACGCCGACGCAGGCGCTCGACGCGATGCTGAACAATGCGCGTATTCTCGAACGCCAGCGCGTCGCGATTGTCGAAGATCGGGTGAAGCTCGAAGCGACCGAATGTGCCAAGCATCCCAATGGCGTCGTGACCTGTCGGGTGCGACTCTATTCGATCGGACGCGGCTGGTCGGCCCCGAGCATGGGCCGCTTTACCGAAGCCGGCGGCCAATGGACTTTCGATTTCTAGCGACGCAACCGTTTTGCCTGAGCCGCGTTTAACAAAGCGGCTCGGGTCGGGCCGTTATTTCAATTGTGGGGTTCACAAAATGGGCGAAGCAGGTGTGGGCTGGATCGCAGCCATCATCATCGGTGGTCTGGCTGGTTGGATTGCATCCAACATCATGAAGACCAATACCGGGATTTTCCTCAATATCGTGCTCGGCATCGTCGGCGCGGCTATTGCCAGTTTCCTCTTCGGGATCCTCGGCATCTCGTTCGGCGGCTGGCTCGGCTATCTGATCGCGGGCCTTCTGGGCGCCTGTATTCTCATTGCCCTGGTTCGAGCGGTCCGGCGATAGCGACGAATTCAAAACGAAAGGCCCGGCAGCGGTGACGTTGCCGGGCCTTTCGCCGTCTGAAACAGGATCAGTCGTGGAGGCGCTTTTCGCCGGCTTCGATACGGATCGGCAAGACGTTTTCGGCCGGCGGCAGCGGGCAAACGGCGTGCTCGGTGAAGGCGCAGGGCGGATTGATCGCCTTGTTGAAGTCGAGCACGATGGTCTTGTCGGTGACCTCTTCGCCGAAGACGAAGCGGCAGGCGGGGTAGGTGCTGTCGCGCGAGGTCAGGTCGCGGATGACGAATTGGGGCGCGTCGGCAGTGCCATGGGTGGCGAGCAATTCATAGGTGACGCCATCGCGGGTGAAGACGGCCTTGTGGGTCGCTTCGACCTCGGTCTCGATGGCCTTGGAGGTGCTGATGGTCAGGCCCTTGGGCGCTTCGAAGGCGACCCAATCGGCCGTGATGCGCCAGGTGGGATCGAGCGGGAAATATTCGAGCGGCTGGAGCTGGTTGGGCGCGTCCGACGTGGTGTCACGCACGCGCAAGGCGTTCTCGCCATTGAGCGAGGTGACTTCGAGCAGCAGGTTGCCGGCGGTGAAGCGCGGCGGATTGTATTTTGAAAGCTGCAACACCTGGGCGGCACCGCCATCGGCGGGCGTATAGGTGACCTGGCCTTCGGCGTCCTGGGTCAGGCTACCGACATAGGACGGGCCGGAGGAGAGGATGATGTCATTGTCTGCGGCACTGCCGACGGTGACGGTGCCTTCGGCAAGCCAGACGCGGGCGATGATGTTGAGCCAGCCATTGGGCGCCTTGAGCGCGGCGAGGCGCTTTTGCTGCCATTCGGCATATTGAGTTGCGTAGTCGGTCATGATGACACCTCGTTGAGCGAGAGCCGCGGCACGCTGGCGAGCAGGCGCTGCGTATAGGGATGCTGGGGATTGGCGAGAACTTTTGCCGTATCGCCGGTTTCGACCACGCGGCCTTTCTCGAGAATGACGATGCGGCGGCAGAGTGCGGCGACGACGCCGATATCGTGCGAGACGAACAGCAGGCTCATGGTTTTGCTGAGGCCGGCCAGGAGATCGACAATGCGGATGCGGGTCGTCAGGTCGAGCGCGCTGACGGCTTCGTCGGCGAGCAACAGGCGCGGGCCGGGCACGATGGCGCGGGCAATGGCGATGCGCTGGCGCTGGCCGCCGGAGAACTGATGCGGGAAGCGGGTGCCGACGTCGCGATCAAGGCCGACGGCTTCAAGGGCATCGCCCACCATCTTGGGGTGATCGCCAGGGATTTTGAGTGAGCGCAGCGGCTCGGCGATGATCGACTGGATCGTCTGGCGCGGGTCGAGCGAGGAATAGGGGTCTTGAAAGACCACCTGCGCCTGGCGCCGAAAGTCGCGCATGAAGGTGCCATTGCCGGGATCGAGGGGGCTTCCAGCGAAGGTGATGGAGCCGCTGTCGGGGCGGGCGAGGCCGAGCAGCAGGCGCAGAAGCGTAGTCTTGCCCGAGCCGCTTTCGCCGACGAGGCCGATGGTGTCGCCCTGTTCGATGTCGAGCGAAACGTCATCGAGAATGCGGCGGTTGGCGGTGTAACCAAAGCTGA
>DATMSG010000226.1:0-5415 GCA_035565515.1 Devosia sp. | reverse complement strand
GCAAGGATCGAAGGTTTTTCAGCCTTTCTCGCGAGGAAGAGATTTGAGCTTTCGCGCTGGTGCCGTTGCACTACTGAACGAGATCGGCGCAGCGGTGGATGGACCCCTTTCGCCTATTGCGAGGGGCTTCGTGTTTTCGGCAAAGACAGAAAAATAGAAACCGTGGAATTTATCCGGCTGCCTGATGGTCAAAGACAGGTCAGCAATTAGCGTCTACTTATTTCGTTATCGAAACAGAAGCAGACCATCCGCAAGCCACCCCTTTTGAGCTGTCCGCCGCGCCCTCGAGAGACGGCAGCTTTTAGGCGACTGCCGGAGGGGCCGGAATGGCCGATATGGGGCGCACAGCAGTTCGATCGTTTTCGCTCATTGCCGTTTTCGGCAATTGAGCTCAAGAGCAATCACTGGAATAGTGGAACCTGGCGGATTTTGGGCAGGTAAGAACCCATGGTTACTGGAATGCGTGAAACACTGATCAGTGTCGCTGGATGCCTGAATCAGCTCGGTGGCCCATGGATGATTTTCGGGGGTGCGGCGCTTGCTCTACATAAGATTGGAAGAAGCCCAGTCAAAGACATAGATATTGCCCTACCAACACATGCTGCGTTGCGTTTGAGCACACTTTTTGGCTGGAAGAACTATGCTGACGACCAGTCAGATCGGTTCCGATCCGAGGTCATCCTGAGGCCAAACTTCGGTCCCGTTCCGGTCGAGCTCCTTGGCGGATTTCAAGTGCGTGGGAAAGCCGGCTGGGTTGCCATTGATTGTTCTCAGGCCGAGGGCATCCCAGTTGGCGAGCACACTGTATTCGTTCCGACACTGGAACGGCTGGCAAACATATTTCGCCTGTGTGGGCGTGCCCAGGATGTTGCAAGAGCCGAACTTGTTGACCGACACATTCTCTCCGAGCCAAGTTCGCTAAGGAATACAGACTAAAGCAACTTACGAATGGCAGTTTGCATTACCGCAAGCTAGCTTGACAGCAGGGATTCCGGTCACCTATCCGCCTGCAACTTGGCCAGGAGATCGCCTACGGCCTCATCGAGAAGGCCCTGCAAGTTCGTACGACGGTCGAGGGCGAGCCGGTGCAGCATGTCGCGCTTTTCGCGGGATAGCCGGTAGCAGATCTGGGCACGTGCCTCGGTTTCTTCTGCCAAGTCAGCGGCGGTTGCGATTGCACGGAAGGGCGATTTGGGCGTGTTCATCGGCATTTACATGTTCCACTTGCAAATGGCTGACCACAGGCGTTCGTAGTCGGTGCGGGCCGGCGCATCGGCGGACAGCTCGGCAATGGTCATGCCGCGATGGGTCAGCTCCGGATAGGCGAGGCGGTGGGTAATCTGGTGGCGCCAGAGAGCCGCGCCTGCGGATTTGAGGCGCTCGCGGGCAATGCGGACAGCGGGAGATTCCATGTCGAGCCGCAGGGGCGGCGCGGCAGTGAGCGCGACCAGCGGCGTTGCATGAGCGCTCTTCAAGACCTGGACCCACTCGAGGGCCAGCGTGACATCAAAGAGAAAGGGACGTGCGCAGATCAGCGACATGCCGGCTGTCTCCGCAATGGCGGTGGAGCCGCTGTAGCGGGCCGGCGGATTGTCGATGATGACCACGTCGTATCGTGATTTGGCCCGGTCCAGCAGCCCGGCAACGGCACGGACTTCCGTGCTGTGCACAGCGAAGGCGGGGTTCGTGCTCATCCCGTGCCATTCACTGGCCGACCGTTGGGGGTCAGCGTCGAGGACGATGGCGCGACGCCCCTCTGCGGCTGCCAGGCCGGCCAGGGCGAGCGCCGTCGAGGTCTTGCCCGACCCGCCCTTGCCCCAGAGTGCGAGGACGATGTTAGCGGCCTTGGTCATGGTCATGGTCATGGTCTTGGTCATGGTCATTCCTTTCCGCGGCAGTGTCGGAGGAAGGCTGGCAAGGAACAAGCGCTCGGCCTGCAGCATGCTGGCTTGCTATCAAGCAAGCATGCTCGCTTGCTCGCTTTGGCGCACTAAAAGCCTGGGGGCGAGCCGACAGGGGCGGTTGATGGCCTCGCCCATTGGCCTGCTCATTGGTGCCAAGGCTTGCCGAAGAGTTTGGGATGGCCGATGGTGACGCCGAGGAGAGGCGGCAGACTGAAGAGACCAACCCCTGCCATAACTTCTGAATCGCGTAACGCCCCCGGATGCGTCTTATCGCGGTGGAATCTTACCCGCTGTTAACCACGCGATCGAGCAAGTGGCTCCGAATCCTTGTGTCTCGCAAACGGATCCGCATCTTGGGTAGTGCCAAGGCCGATTCCGGCTTGGTTGGCCGGCAGGCCGCCTGCTTCCAACAGGCGGCCGACGGAAGTGCTTCCAACACTCCCGTCGGCCTGAGCCACATAACCCCTGCGTAACCAGAGGCATACATGACCTGTTCTCTTTCTAGCGGCGCCACGGCGCCGAACAAGCCCTATCTTGCTTCCTCCATGACCAGCCCGCTCGCCATCGCAGCGGGACTGGTGCAGCATGATCTCGTCAGCGCCACCGATCAGGTGACGATCCTGGGCATTCTCGACGAGAGCGGTTCCGCTAGCGTCGGCGACGTCATGGCGGCCCTCGACGGCCATATCGATCCGGCCGGCGCCGTTCAGGCCCTGATCGCGGCCGGGATCATCACCGCTGATCTCCGCCATGGTGTTCTGGACCAGCACACCATGCTGACCCGGACGCAGCCGTCCGATCCCGATGGCGGTCCGACGCCGTCCGCCCCGGGTGGGGTTCTGCCCGGTTCGGGGCCCCTGCCCGACACTGTCGCCGCCGTGTCCATGAGCCGGCTGCAGCCGAGCGTCCTCGTCAGCCCCGGCTCGGAACGGCGGAGCCTGGGGCGCCTGAGCCTCTTGCAGCGTCCCGGCGTCTATATCCTGCTCTCTAAAACGGAAGCCTATGTCGGCATGGGCTCCGAAGTCGGCCGCCGGGTGGCCAACGGCGCCCAGCCGATCACCGATATCGACTCCATCATCATCATCACCGATGCCAATGACGGCCTGAGCGAGACCGATGCCCTGGTGCTCGAGCGCATCATCCACGGCCGCGTCGCGGCGGCACGGGAGGTGAGGCTGATCAATGGGACGCCGGATGGCGCTGCGATCTCCCCCGAACGCTATGAAGAGTTGAACCTCTTTGCAGGCATGGCCTGCCATGACCTTTGGCGCGAGGGCCATCTCTTCGTCAATATCTGCCCCCGCATGGTGCTGGCCGGCCCGCGCGCCGAGGCCGGCCGGATGGCGCCGCTTCGTCCGCTCCATGAGATGCCCGGGGGTCAGGTGATGGAGCTCACCTTCGGCCAGGGCCATATGGCGCTCGCCTGCCGCCGCGCCGATGACGACTGGCTGCTGCTGCGCGGCTCCGACATTCGCCTCGACAGCGTCAGCAGCGCCAATGCCTCAGTCAGCTATTTGCGGGCCGCCTGGCGCCATAGCGGCATCCTCGAGCCGGCGCATGATGGCAGGAGCTATGTGCTGACCCGCGACATGGTTTTTGCCTCTGGCTCGGCCGCCGCGCAGTTCGTGGTCGGCGCCAAGGGCAAGGGCCGGAGCGGCTGGCAGCCCCTCGACCCCGACGGCCACGATCCCCAGGCAGCGCCCGCTCCGGCCTTCTGACCGGCGCCAGCTCAGCTCTTCTCTCATTCCCTTTCATTTTTCCGCGCGGATCGGTCGCCACGGCGCCGCTCCGGCGCCATGAGTTTTACGCTATGCTCGACCACCCCACCGACGATATCGACGACGACCTGCCCAATCCCGAACGCGACCTTGCCGCGCTCAGGACGCCCCGCCGGCCGACAAGCGCCGCAGCCCTTGCCGAGACGACCCTTGATGCCAGCCTCACCCGCAGGAGCCGCGCGGCCCTGAGGCAGACTCAGCGCGTCATCATCGTCAAAACCCCGAATGCCGCATGGAGCGAGATGATAAAGCCCGCGCTGTTGCGCGACAAGGGCGACGCGGTTCTCACGGTGACGGAGCTGGTCAAGCTCGGCGGCGCCTATCACCGGGTCGGCGCTGATCGCCTGGAACTGCTGCGGCTCGGCAAGAGCATCATCTATGTCTGTCACGATCCCGACACGCTGCTGGATGAGGCGGTGCTTGCCAGCGCCGACGAGACCATCGTCATTCCGCCCCTCACGTCTTCGCTCCTGGCCAAGGTCATCCGCCGGGTCTCCGGTGGGACTGCGCGCGGCCTCACCCCGGAGATGGCCATGCTCGATCTGCCGGTGATCCTCGCCGGGATCCGCCAGGGTCTTTCGGCCCGGCTCTGCGTCGATAATCTGCAGCGCGCCCTCACGCGTCAGCTGACTGCGTCGGCGCAGTCCACCCCGACCGTTCCGTTGCTTGACACCCTGCCGCTGACCGCCCCGGTCCGGGACTGGACCGAGAAAATGCTGGCCGATCTCGCTGCGGTCAGGGGGGGAACCCTGCCGCCTGGGCAGTTGAGCTTCGGCGTGCTCGAAGGTCCGCCGGGCTGCGGCAAAACGCTTATCGCCGAGAGCCTTGCCCGCACGGCCGGCTGGAACTTCGTGTCCAGTTCCGTGGGATCGTGGTTCACCTCCGGGGATGGAGCCCTCGGCGATGTGTCGAGGAACCTCAAGCGCTTCATCGACGCCATGCTGGAGAGTGAGCCGGCGATCGGCTTCATGGACGAGATCGATGCCCTGCCTGACCGCAGCACCATGGATGCGCGCGCGCGGGAGTGGTGGACGACCGTGGTGACCCTGTTCCTCACCGAGATCGACCGCCTGCGGCGCTCGGGCCGGAAGATCATGCTGCTCAGCGCCACCAATTTTTATCATCGGCTCGATGCCGCCCTGGTCCGGCCCGGCCGCCTGCAGCAGCGCATATCGGTCCTGCCGCCGCAGAGCGACGAAGAACTCATCGCCCTGATGCGCTACTATCTCGGCGCCGATCTGGCCGATGCGGATCTGGGCAAGCTCGCCCGGCCCGGCCGCGGCGCTACCCCGGCCATGGTGGAAGGCTGGGTCAAGGAGGCCCGCGCCAGCGCCCGGGCTGAGGCGCGCTCACTCACCTTTGCCGACCTTCTGGAAGCCATCGTGCCTAAAGACGCGCGCACGCCGGGGGACATCCGCACCATCGCCATCCACGAATGCGGCCACGCGCTGGTCGCGCTGCGTCTGGGGCGGACGGTGGAGACCATTTCCATCCTTCCCGAGGGTACTTCCGGTGGCCGGGTTCTCGTTCATCTGCCCACCATTGTACCGACCTGGCAGGACATGCTCGATACCCTCGCCGTGACCCTGGGTGGACGGGCGGCCGATATCGTCCTCGGCCGAGGGGCAAATGCCGGTGCCGAGGCGGATCTGGCCGAAGCCACGCAGATGCTGCTCGATGCCCATGAGCGGCAGGGGCTGGGCAAGACCTTGGTGGCCGTGCCGGCCAAGACC
>DATMSG010000225.1:0-7651 GCA_035565515.1 Devosia sp. | reverse complement strand
CGCGATCCGGCGAGGTGGTCGAGCATCAATTTCCGCGCGGTCGCGGCGTCTCCCGAGCTGATGGCTTCGAAGACGGCGGTGTGCTCGGTCAGCACATGGCCGAGGCCATCATTGGTCCGCCGCAGCGATAGACCATGGAGCCGCATGCCGACGGCGATATGCTCTTCGAGCGCCTGCATGGCGGTGACGAAATAGGGATTGGCCGAGGCCTGGGCGATGCTGAGATGGAACATGAAATCGGCATCGGCGCGGTGGGCCTGGCGGTTGGTGGCGTCGCGGAGCAGGTTGAGGGCCGTCTTGATCTTTTGCAGGGCCTCGGGCGAGCGGCGTTGCGCGGCCATGGCGGCGGCTTCCGGCTCGATGGTCAGGCGAAAATCGTAGCAGTGCTGGAGATCGGACAGGTTTTCCATCTGCCCGAAGCCGAGCGGCTCGCGAATGCCCTGTTCGCGCACGAAACTGCCGGCGCCGCGGCGCGAATAGATCATGCCCTGGTCACGCAGACGCTGCAGCGCGTCGCGAATGATCGGGCGCGAAACCTGGAATTCGGCGGCGAGCGCATGTTCGGTCGGCAGGCGTTCATCCACGGCATAGGCGCCGGATTTGATGGAGCGCTGAATGCGGTCAAAAACCGTTTCGGAAAGGCTGCGCCGCCCGGAGAGGCTATCGGACATGGCTTTGCACTAAGCTCCCGGCGCTGAGATATGGGGCGAATAGGGTGGACAAGGTATTCGGATCGCCAAAACCGCCCGATTTAGTGACGACAGTCAAGTCTCCGGCGCGCGCGATGGGCAGACCCGGCAGGGCTTCCCCCAGAAGTTCGAGCACGGAAATGCCAAGTTGGGCGAGAACGAGCTGTGCCGTGGCGCCGCCGGTGAGAACCAGAAGCGAGCCGGGCGGCGGGGAAAGGTTTTTGAGGGTCTGGCCCAGGGCGGCGGCGACGCTCTTGCCATCGGCGGGGGACGAGGCGGGAATGGCCTGGACAATGGTCAATCGTGCCGGGCGAAGGGGCGTTGCGCCTTGCCCATTTGGCGCGGGAACATAGCTTATGTCGCCAGGGCCGGCGCGCAGCCGGTCGAGCTGGGCCAATGTTATCGGATCGGTCGAGCCGATAACGCAATAGGCCGGACCCCCGGGGAAGAAGATGTCGGCGCCGGGGGCATTGGGCGCCATGGCTTTGGCCATCGCCTCGGCAAGGCCGCGCGCCCCGACCGGCAGGTCGAAATCGCCGTGCAGCGCGGCTTCGATATCGGCCTGATCGGCGATGTTGGGCATGCTGGCTTTTGCGGCGTGCCGGCCAAGGCGCCCGGCTATACCGATCGGCTCGGCAATGCCAAAGCCGCCGATCCGGCCATTTTTCATCCAGCGCCCGAAGGCGGGAATGGCCGGCACGACGAGGCTTTTCCGGTGCGCGATGGCGTCGAGTTCGGCCTCGATATTGCCCTTGAGCCGCGAATCCACCTTTTTGAACAATGCCGTACCGGCGGGCAGGCCCGCCAGGGTTTCCCGGACGGCGGCAGTGGCGTCTTCGGGGGCCATGTCACGGCTATCGGTCGAGACGCCCACGACGCGGGCGCCGGTCGCGATGGCCCGAGGCAGGGCCTGGGGGGTGAGCGCCACAGCCGTCGAAATGCCGCGCATGGCAAAGGGCGCGGCTGCGTCCAGGGCGCCGGTCAGGTCATCGGCTATGATCGCCCGTTCAAGCATGGGTCAGTGCTGCCCGCCTTTGTGCCTGTACGTCTGGATCGGGATCGAGATTGGCGGCGAGGAGGCGCTGCGTATAGGGGTGCTGCGGTGCCTCGAAGATTTGCGCCGTCGGCCCGCGTTCGACGATCTCGCCCGATTTCATGACGATGACCGTATCGGCAAAATCGCGCACCACGCCCAGATCGTGGGCGATGAACAGGAACGAAATGCCGAGCCTTTGCCTGAGGTCGTCGAGCAGGGCGATCACCTGCGCCTGAATGGACACGTCGAGCGCGGAAACCGCCTCGTCGCAGATGATCAGTTGCGGCTCGAGCGCCAAAGCGCGGGCAATGGCGATGCGCTGGCGCTGGCCGCCCGAAAACTGGTGCGGATAGCGGTCGACATGTTCGGGCGAAAGGCCGACCTGTTCGAGCAGTTCGATCACCCGGGCCCGGCGCGTGCTGCGCTCGGGCATGAGCTTGTGAATATCCCAGCCCTCGGCGATTAGCTGATAGACCGACATGCGCGGATTGAGCGACTGGGTCGGGTCCTGAAACACCATCTGGATTTGCCGGCGCACGCCCAGAAGCTCGCTGCGGCCCATGGTAATGAGGTCGCGGCCCTTCCAGAGCGCCTCGCCGCTATCGGCCTCTTCGAGGCGGAGCAGAGTGCGCGCCAGCGTCGATTTGCCCGAGCCGCTTTCGCCCACGACCGCAAGGCTCTGGCCCCTCGACAGCGTCAGGGACACATCCTTGAGCGCATGGAATTTGCCATAGGTCTTGCACAGCTTCTTAGCGTCGAGCAGCAGCGGCGCGGTCTGGTCGAGCAATTTGATCTCGCCCTTGCCGGGCGCCGCATCGATCAGCTTCTTGGTATAGGGGTGCCTGGGGCCATGGTAGACGTCGCGGACCGAACCCGTTTCGACGATCTCGCCCTTGTTCATCACCACGACGCGGTCGGCGATTTCGGCAACGACGCCGAGATCGTGGGTAATCAGCACCAGCGCCATGCCGGTTTCGGCCTGCAATTCCTTGAGCAGGGCGAGCACCTCGGCCTGAATGGTCACGTCGAGCGCGGTGGTCGGCTCGTCGGCGATCAGAATGTCGGGTTTCAGCATCAGCGCCATGGCAATCATCAGGCGCTGGCGCTGGCCGCCGGAAAACTGATGCGGATATTTGTGCATCGCCTTTTCGGGCTCGGGGATGCCGACGCGGGCGATCAGCTCCAGCGCCCGGGCCCGCGCCATGTCGGCGGGGCGGCCATGGGCCGTCATCATTTCCACGATCTGCCAGCCCACGGTATAGACCGGGTTGAGATGGCCCAGCGGATCCTGGAAGATCATGGCGATCTTCTTGCCGTTGAGCGCCCGGTGTTTTTCGTAGGAGACCTTGAGCAGGTCCTCGCCCTCATAGAAAATTTCGCCCGAGACGATTTCGGCCGGCGGAATATCGAGCAGGTTCATCACCGCATTGGCCGAGACCGACTTGCCCGAGCCGCTTTCCCCGAGAATGGCGAGCGTTTCGCCGCGGGCAATGGACCAGCTGACATTCCTGACGGCGTTGACGGTGCCGCGCGCGGTGTGAAAATCAACCGAAAGATTGCGAACGGTAAGAAGGGGCTCAGACATTCTTGGTCTTTCTTGCTTCCAGGCGCCAGCGCTGGGCGGGGTCGAGCGCAATGCGCATCCAGTTCGACAAGAGGTTCAGCGACAGGGCGGTGATGACGATCATCAGGCCCGGCCAGAACGCCAGCCACCAGGCGGTGTTCAGATAGGGCCGGCCCTGCGCCACCATCAGGCCCCAGGTGATGTCGGGCGGCTGCACGCCGATGCCGAGGAAGGAGAGGGAGGATTCCGCCAGCATGACGAAGGCGAAATCGAGCGTTGCAATGGTCACCAGCGTCGGCGCCACCACGGGCAGGATGTGCCGCAGGATGATGCGGGCATGGCTCGCGCCCATCACCGTCGCCGCCTGCACGAACATGCGCTCGCGCACTTCGAGAACCTCGGCGCGGGTGGTACGCAGATAAATCGGAATGCGGGTGATGGCGAGAACGAGGATCATATTGGGGATCGACGGCCCCAAAACATAGAGCACCACAACCGCGATCAGCAGCGAGGGAAAGGACATGATGACGTCGGCCAGCCGCATGATCACCTGCGAGGTGTTCTTGCCCATATAGCCGGCGACAAGGCCCAGCCCGGCACCGACCACCAGGGCGGAAAGCACCGTGCCGGCGGCGATCAGCATGGTCGAATGCGCAGCGACAACAAGGCGCGCCAGCATGGGGCGGCCCAGGGAATCGCCGCCGAGGAAAAAGGCCCAGCCGCGATCAAAGCTGAAAGGCGGGAAATTGCGGCCGCGCAGGTTCTGGTCCCCGGCGAGTTCGCCCAGCAGGGCAGGGCCGAGTGCTGCAAACAGCACGATGACGAGCAGCGCGAGGGCCGAGGTAAAGGCCAGTTTGTCCCGCCATAGCATGGAGAGAAGAGACGGGCCGCGCACATTGTCGGATGCAGTGGGTTTGGCGAGCGACAGGTCTGCCATCATCGCCTCCTAGTTTCGAATTCGCGGATCGAGCAGGCCATAGGCCAGGTCGATCAGGATGTTCATGATGAAGATGGCCACGGCCGTGACCATGATGGCCGCCAGCACCACGTTGAAGTCGCGCTGCAGGATCGAGTCGATCATCAGCTTGCCGACGCCGGGGAACCCGAAGATGGTTTCGACGATAACAGCGCCATTGAGCAGAGCCGCAGCCTGGTCGCCGATCACGGTGATCACCGGCAGCATGCCATTGCGCAGGGTGTGGACGAAGATCAGCGGCAGGTTCTTCACGCCCTTGGCGCGGGCGGTCTTCACATAGGGCGCGCCCAAAGCCGAGATCATCGATCCGCGCACCACCTGCACGACAAGGCCAAAGGGCCGGATGAAGAGCACGGCAATCGGCAACACCCAATGCAGCGGCGTCCCGACGCCCGAAGTGGGCACCCAGCCAAGGCCGATGGAAAAGATGACGATCGCAACGATGGCGATCCAGAAATCGGGGGCCGATGCACCGATCAGCGAGATGATCGAGACCAGCCGGTCAAAGAACCCGCCGACATTGAAGGCTGCGAGCGAGCCAAGGATAATGGCCGAGGTAACGACGAGCCCCATGGTGATCAGCGCCAGCGGCAGCGTCCAGGCATAGGCTTCGAGCACGACATCGATGGCCGGGCGCGCCTTGCGCAGGCTTTCGCCGAAATCGAGATGCAACAGGTCCCAGACATAGCGGGCGAATTGCTCGATAAGCGGCAGGTCGAGCCCGTGCAGCGTCCGGAACTGCTGCTTCATCGCTTCGGTGGCGTCGATGGGCAGGAAGAGAACTGCCGGGTCGCCGGTCAAGCGCGAGAGGAAGAACACCAGGATCATCAATCCCAGAAGGGAGAGAAGGCTGGCGATCGCTCGCTGTCCGATCATTTTGGTCATGCCGGTCACCCGAAAATGCTTGGAAAGTAATGAAGTGCCGGAGAAACCCCGGCACTTCCAGATGCGAACCCCGGGACGGGTCTTACTTGAAGCCGATTTCGCTCAATTGCAGCTGCTGATTGGTCGCGATGGTCGGGGTAAAGTCGAGACGTTCGCTGACGCGGCTGAGGCCAACCATGTGGAACAGCAGGACGTCGGCCACGATCTCATCGTGAACATAGGCGAAGAGTTCGGACCAGAGGGCGGCGCGTTCGTCCCCGGTCGCGGCCGAAGCGCGGGCGATCAGGTCGTCGACCTTGGGGTCGTTGACGCCGGACTGGGTGCCTTCGCTGGCATATTTGAAGAACATCGAGAAGACCGGATCGCCGCGGCTATTGTCGTGCTGGGCAAGAACCAGCCGCGTGCCGGTGCTTTCGGGATAGGGCTTGGAGTAATATTGCTCGTGCTCGGCGACTTCCACCATGCGCAGGCTGGCGTTGAAGCCGACATCCTTGAGCATGTCGGTCAGGGCCTCGGCCACTTCCGTCACATTGGGGAAGTTTTCGGTGCGGGCAATGATCTCGATGGGCAGGCTCGTATCGACGCCATCGGCCTTGGCTTCTTCAAGCCACTTCTTGGCCTGGTCGGGATCGTAAGCCGGAGGGCTCAGGTTCGGGTTCCAGCCGAGCGTCGTCGGCGGCACCATGGCGACGGCGAGTTCGGTGCCTTCGGGCAGAACGGTGCCGATAAAGGCTTCGCGGTCGATGGCGGCATTCAGCGCCTTGCGCACACGGATGTCGGTCGCCGGAGCGTCCTGGTTGTCGACGCGGAGATAGACGGTTTCCGAATTGAGATAGCTGAAATCGGTTGCCGGATTATTGGCGACTTCGGCGGTGATCTGCGGCGCAATGTCGGCCTCGCCGGCTTCCACCATGGCGGCGCGAACGGCCGGCTCGGAGCGGAACACATAGGTTGCCTTGGTCACGGCCGGGGCTTCACCCCAATAGTCGTCGCGGCGCTCGAGCACGATCTGCTGCCCGGCGGTCCATTCGGTCAGCTTATAGGGGCCGGTGCCAATGGGATCGCGCACGAATTCCATCGGCGTTTCCGAGGGAACGATGGTGACCAGGCTCATCAATAGCGGCAGCACGGGCTGGGCCGGCTCGGCCTTGATGTCGATGGTGTGGTCATCGACGATGTTGAAGGTCAGCGCGGTATCGGCGAAATAGCGCTTGCTCTCGCAGGTGATCTGGTCGGAGAAAACGCGGTCGAACGAATGCTTTACGTCGGCAGCGTCGAAATCGCTGCCGTCGGAGAATTTCACGCCCTCGCGCAGCTTGAACTGCCAGGTGCCGTCACCCTTGTCTTCCCAGCTGTCGGCAAGGCGCGGCATCAGCCCTTTGTCGCCGCGCACGTCGAGCTCGGTCAGCGTTTCGCTGATATTCTGCAGCACGACGCGGCCGATATTGGAGCGCGTGGCCATGCAGGGCTCGACGAGATCGAGCTCTTCGCTCAGGACCACGGTGATGTCGGTATTGGCCTGCGCCAGGGCAGGGGCAATGGTCGTGGACGCCAGCAGAGCGCCGACCAGAATCGGTTTGAGCAACAAGGTAACCTCCCATCGCAGCTTGACGGTGCCATGAGCGGCGCTGCGGGGGCGCTCATGCAAATTCCTCCGAGGATTGGACGTGGTCCTTCCTGTGCCCGGACTATTTCCATTCGAGGTTTAGTTGTCAAACCAAAAATGCAAGAGATTACAAATCCACCTGCGAATGAAACGTAACATATTGAAAAAACATAATAAAAAATAACATATCCCTGTCAGTGGTTGTGAAATTGCCGAAACATGAACTTGACAACATGTGCGAAGGTGTGGAGTTTGGCGCCATAAAGCGAAGGGGAGAGCTATGTCGCCGGAGGAAATCGCGGCCCGTATGGACGGTCGTTTAGTGGCGGGTGCCGATGGGCGTGTGGAGGCATATCTGCCCTCGCCCATGGTGCAAAATCATGCCGCCTTCATCGAGCGCCTGGACGACGGCACGCTCGCCTGCCTCTGGTTCGGCGGTACGCTCGAAGGCAAGTCCGACATTTCCATTTATGGCACGACGCTGCAATCGGGCGCCGAAAGCTGGGCCCCTGCGGTGCGCCTCAGTCATGACCCCGATCGCTCCGAGCAGAACCCTGTTCTCTGGCGCAATGGCCTCGGCCAGTGGCAGCTCTTTCACACCGCCCAGCCCTCAGGCAATCAGGACGAATGCCTGCTGCGCGCCCGCACGATCACCGTTTCCGGCAGCGCCCTGTCCGGCGATGAGCCGCGCACGATAGACCTGCCGCTCGGCAGCTTCATTCGCGGTCGCTTTGTCCGCCGCAACGATGGGGCGTGGATGATGCCGATCTTTCGCTGCATCTCCCGCCCCGGCCAGCGCTGGAACGGCAGCCACGACACCGCCGCCGTGGCGATCAGCCGTGACGAAGGCCAGACCTGGACCATGTCCGAAGTGCCCGGCTCCATCGGCTCGGTC
>DATMSG010000224.1:0-10446 GCA_035565515.1 Devosia sp. | reverse complement strand
TCATAGCCCAGCGTCACCGTATGGGTGGCATCGAGGATGCCGGGCGTGTCGAAATGCCGGCCAACCTGATAGGAAGCCTTGTAGAGGTCTCCGGCATAAACCGTATCGCCCCACATATTGGTCGAGCCGCGCTCGATCGTGCCGCCACTCACGCGCGCGTTCTGGAACCACACGCCGTCTTCGCTGACCCAGCCCAGGCCGAGCGAGCCGAAAAGTTCGTCGGCCCGGAACGTATCATTGGTATCGAGCACCGTGCCGGTGACAAAATCCTGATCGTCGGAATCCCCCGACATGCGGCCATAGCGGATGGTGCCGTCGATGGTCAGCTGCGGCGTGATGTCGGCGCTGAAGCGCGCATTCGCATCCACGTGCCGTGCACCGTCGAGTTCGCTGCCGAGCGAGGAAATATTGAAGCCATCGGTATGGCGCAGCGTGATGCCACCCGCAGCCCTGAAATTGTCCTGAGCATAGGCGAGCGATCCGCTGGTCATTTTCGTGCCATCGGAACCCATCTCGCCCGCGACGCTCCCATGCAGGCCATCTTGGTCGGCCGATCTCGTCACGATGTTGATGACGCCCGACATGGCATTGGCGCCCCAGAAGGCGCTCTGCGGGCCGCGCAGCACTTCGACGCGCTCGACATTGGCGACCTGAAGCCGGCCGAAATCGACGCCTCCGGTCCAGGTTTCGCTGATCGGCACGCCATCGATCAGCACGAGGACATGGTTGGCCTCGCCGCCGCGAACGCGCACATCGGTGAGGCCGCTCTGCGACCCCGTGCGCGACACCGCAAAGCCGGGTACCTGGCGCAGGATGTCGGCCACATAGGGCGTGCCCGAGAGTTGAATCTGGTCGCCATCGATGACCGTGAACGAGCGGCCGATTTCCTGTTCTTCGAATGCGGTCAGGCCGGCGGCGGAGATGCGGAGCGTTTCGAGCACGGTTGGCTGTGCGCTGGCCGGCAGGGTTGTGGCCAAGAGGGCGGTGAGGAGGGCGAGTGATGAAATCTGGGGCTTGGAGTGCATGAATAGGGGCTTTCTTCGGCGACGGTTCAGCCGGCTCAGGCAGATGCAGGGATGCATCGGCGGCGGGCGCGTGGGGCGCAAAGGCTGAGTGAGAATTGGAAAAGCAGGTGCCGCGGTCAGCGGCCCGAAAGAAAGTGGATACGATTTGCCGTCATCGATCTGGTCCTCTCGCCGATCCGCCCGATCAGCCTGAAATGGAGTCTGTTTCCATGGCAGGTCTCCTGGCTCGCGGATCAGGCCGAAGTCTCGCCTTCCCGGCCTGACCGGCCAGTGGACCAAAGAAACTTCGTCTCCGCTTACAGTTGCGGGGGCAGCGACGGACTGAGGATCGCTCCCCCACCGGCTTCCCTATTATCCCCTCGCGGGGACCATGGACGCGGCGAGAATGAACAAGGCGTTAAGCCAAGTCAACGGATATAAGGATTTCCTTATATGCCTTTCAACAGCGGTTTTGCCCCGGGCGGGTCAGTCGAGGGCAATCGAGCGGTTGAAGACGCGCCGATAGCCCGGGGTCTTTTCCGGATGCAGGATGGAAATAAGGTCCATCAGCACCAGATCGGGGCGCATGCTCCCCAGTTCGTAGAATTGCACGCCGCCATTGGGGCCCTTGAGCGCATCGGGAATCCAGACCTGTCCGGATTGGGCGGCGGGGAGCGCGGCGAGCCGGGGGTCTTCGGCCTCGATATCGGCGAGGGTCTGATAGTGAATGGAGGCCTGAATCCAGAACTTTGCCGCGCGCGCAGCAACCACCAGCCGTTCGAGATCGCGAATCTGGACGCTGCCGCTATTGGTATCGTCTTCAAAGACATAGCGGCCGCCGGCATCGTGGATCAGGCGGGCGATGAAGGATTTGCCGCCGGCGGCAAAGAAGACGCCATTGAACGACTGGCCGCTGAGGACGAGCGGGCGCTCGCTCTCGGGCAAATCGGCGACCAGCGCCAGCGCCGCATCATATTGCCCGGCGACCTTATCGAAGGCCGCATTTGCCTTGCCCTCGGCGTTGAAGAACAGGCCCATGAACTTGACCCATTCGGCCCGGCCGAGCGGCGAGGTCTCCTGCCATTCGGCAAAATTGACGACGGGAATACCGGCCGCCGCTATGCGCTGCACATCCGCCTCGCCACCCCCGCCGGCCATGAACACATCGGGCGCGGCCGCGACCACGGCCTCGACATTGACGACACCGGAGCCTTCATATTCGACGACTTTGCGCTGTTCCATATGGGCGATCAGCTCGGGCGTCGCGATGAAATCGCGCCGGGCCACGCCGGTCACCGCATCGACGCCGCCGACATCGACCAGCGCCGGGCCTTGCGAGGTGCTGCCGGAAAAGAGCGTGTGAACGGGCACGCTGATGCGCACGGCCCCGGCAAGCTCGGGGCCCAGCTCCGGCTCCGGCGTGCCGCATTGCCAGAGAACATAGCGCTCGCTGGGCCCGGCGGGCGTGGGGCGATCCACGGTCACGATCTTGTAGTGATCGAAATAGGCGACCGAGAAATTGTCGGCGTAGTCGATGCTGGACCGGGTGGGGAAATAATCGGTGCCGGGCTCGAAGTCGGTGACGCAGCCATTCGCATCGAATGCGGCGGAGGCCGGCAGGGTCAGGGCCAAAAGAGCGGCGGCGGCGAGAAGGAGGCGGGTTTTCACGGCTGAGATTCCGTCTGGAGGCGGAGGAAGCGCGCCAGTTCGGCAAAGCTCGTGCCGCGACCTTGCGCGTTGCGGGCCGTGGCTTCCCAGCCGGAGGCGGTCACGATGACATTGACGTCGGCCTCTTGAGGCGAATGGACCATTTGAAAACCTTCGCGCTCCAAGACGGTTCGGGCCAGACCGGCGGCGGTGCCTGTGCCACCGGCAAAGGCCTTGCCATGGGAGTGGTGGGTGATCTTGAACATACGCTCATCGGCCGAAAAGGCGATATTGGGGCCGGAAAACGCGGCGGCAATGCGGCCATCGGACAGCAGGTCCTCGGGCGCGCCCAGATGCAGGCGCCCTGCTCCATCGATCAGCCAGATCGTGTCGGCCATGCGCAGGGACAATTCGAGATCGTGGCTCGAAAGGATCACCGCAACCTGCTGCTCCCGCGCCAGGCGACGCAGCGTGGCGATCATTTCGACACGCGCCGATATGTCGAGAAAGGCGGCGGGTTCATCGAGCAGCAGTACGGCCGGCCGTTGCGCCAGTGCCCGGGCGATCATGATGCGCTGGCGTTCGCCATCGGAAAGCTCGTTGATGTCGCGATGGGCCAGATGCTCCGCCCCGGCGGCGCGGATGGCATCACGGACGATGTCGCGGTCCGCATCGGTGAGCAGCCCCGACCAGTTGGTATGGGGATAGCGGCCCAGTTCGACGAGCTGAAAGGCCGGCATGGCGCCCACGGCCACGCGCTCGGTGAGGACGACGGCGACATTGCGCGCGAGATCATGGGGCGGCATGCGCGTGATGTCGGTGCCCTTGATCTCGATCGATCCGGCAAGCGCCGGCTCCATGCGCGCCAGGGTGCGCATCAGGGTGGATTTGCCGATGCCGTTGACCCCGAGAAGACACACGAGGTCACCGGGGCCGGCCTGCACATTGATATTGCTGAGGACGGTCCGGTTGCGATAGCCGACCGCGAGGTCGCGGGTCTGGAGAAACAGCGTCATCCCGTGAACACCCCGTTGCGCGAACGCAGGATAACGAAAACGACGACCGGCGCGCCGATCAGCGCCGTGACGGCATTGAGCGGCAGGACGCCGAACTGGCTGGGCAACAGGGAAACGAGCTGGGCAAACAGCGCCGTCAGCGCGCCGAGAAGGATCGTGGCGGGGACGAGAACGCGATGGTCCGAGGATTTCAGCATGGAGCGGGCCATATGGGGCACCGCGACGCCGAGAAAGCCGATGGGGCCGCAAAACGCGGTGACCGCGCCCGCCAGCATGGACGCCACCGCCATGGTCACGAGCCGCATGGCCCTGGTATTGAGGCCCATGGAGCGGGCATAGTTTTCGCCCAATAACAGGGCATTGAGCTGCTTGGTGCTGAGGCAGGCGACAGCCAGGCCCAGCGCCGCCACCGGCGCCAGCACCTGCAACTCGGTCCAGGTCACCGCGCCGAACGAACCGAAACCCCAGGCGATCCAGCGTTCGAGCTGATCGGATCGCGCGCCGGCAACCAGCAGGGTCACGAAGGCGGAAACGGCATAGCCGGTCATCAGGCCGAAGATCAGCACGGTGGCCGGGTTTTGGAGGCGCGCGGAAATTGCCAGAACCGGCGCCAGGACCACCAGGCCACCCAGCGTTGCCGCCCCGACAAGGGCAAAGCCCCCGCCAAGACCGAGACCGCTCCACAGAAATGCGCCGATGGCGGAGCCCGAGGCGAGCACGACCAGCGCGACACCCAGGCTCGCCCCCGACGTGATGCCGAGCACGAAGGGATCGGCCAGGGGATTGCGCATCAGCGTCTGCATCTGGAGACCCGCTACGCCGAGCGCTGCGCCCGCAAGGCACGCCGTTATGGCGCGCGGCAGGCGAATGGCGGTGACGATACCGAAATCGGGATTGCCGTTGGCGGGCTGGCCGGTCAAGGCGCCGATGACCGATTGCAGCGGTATGGCGGTCGATCCCCAGCAGATGGCGGCGACAAAGGTCGCCAGGAGCAGCAGGGCGGCAAGGCCCAGAACCAGCGCATGGCGGAGCCGGATCGCGGCGGCCAGGGCGGGGATGGCCATATCATAGCCGCCTTCGCTGCCCTGCCCGTGGTGATTGCGTGCCATCAGAAAACTGCCAAGCCGATCGACATATGCATCTGTTGGTAAGGCCAAAAGCGCCATCTTGCGATCCGTCAAAGCAGATTAGCGCGAATTTCTGTGCGAAGCGCCACAAATGGACGGCGATATGCGGGGCTAGACCGGCTCGGTTGCGCGGTCGCGGGTGTGCCAACCGCCATCGCGCCATTCGCGCACGGTGACGGTGATCAGCTCGGCGGAAATGTCGATCAGATTGTAGGCGTTCGGCTCGCCGCGCAGGCGCGTGGAAATCGCCGAGGAGGCCTGGGCCACCAGGATGGGCGCCACTACCGATTTGCTCAAGCCGATCGGTTCGCCCTGGCGCGCGGCCGATTTCGCCTCGTGCTTGCGCACATAGGAGAGATGAAAATGGCCTGACAGGACCAGCCTGACGCCGAGATTGGCGAACACTTCCAGGGCGTCGTCGGCGCGTTTTACCCGCTTGGTTTTCTGGATCATCGGTTCGGTGGGAAAGAGCAGCGGATGATGAGCGACGATGACGCGGACCGCATCGGGCGACACCGAGGCAAAGCGCTCCGCCAGGTCCCGCAGCTGGCCACGCGAGATCGTGCCATGGCCCCAGTTCCATTCTAGCCGCGCGCGGCGCGAGGTGCGCATGCCGACCAGGGCCACGCCGCCCATTTCGACCACCGGCTCGAGATCCCTGGCGATATAGCGGCGGTAAAGACCATAGGGATTGAGAAAGCGCCTGAAGATATTGACCGCCGGCACGTCGTGATTGCCCGGCACGGCGAAAATCGGCGCCTTGAGCTTGTCGAGAAATTCGCGGGCCTGCTCGAACTCCTCCTTGGTCCCGATCTGGGTAAAATCGCCGCTGGCAACGATCAGGTCGGGATTTTGCGCATTGATGTCATCGGCGAACCCCTCCGCAAGGGCGGGATCGTGATGGCCGAAATGCAGGTCGGAAATATGCAGGAGTTTCACGCGACCTCCACCGAAGCGGTGGTTTCGGCCGGAACGATGACCGAAAGAGCCTGGGGGCGAATGGCGAATTCGAGCGGTGTGTTCAACGTTTCCACCTCGCCGTCCAGCATGACCTTGATCAGGGAATGGCGGGTATCGATGGTCACGCCCCGCACGCTTTCCATCGAAAGCGCCTCGTCATTCTGCCAATGGCCGAGGATCATTCCCGCGGTCAGGCGCAGAAAATCCTTCACGTTGAGATGTTTCAGCGAGTAGAGCGTCAGCGTGCCGCCATCAAGGCATTGACGGGAAAAGAATTGGCCCAGGCCCTCGTCATAGGCATTGCTCGCCACCGCCAGGGCCTGCACGCGCTCGATGCGGCGTTCGCCTTCGGCCGGCTCGATCACCACCGCAAGCCGCTTGGCGCGCGCCAGCCGCCGGAAGAAATAACGCAGCAAGCCGATCTTGGCCGCTGCATCCCGGCGGCCGCGAATGCGTTCCCGCCCTGCGGCGACACCGGGAATGAGGCCGATGACCACCTTGTGCAGGAAAACACGGCCATTCACCTCGCCCACATCGATGCGATGCTCATGCCCCGTGACGAGATTGGCGACGGCCTTGGGGAGATCGAGCGGCACATGCAGGTCCTTGGCGAGCGCATTGACGGTGCCGAGGGGCAGGATGGCGAGGGATTTGCGGGTTCCCACCAGCGCCCCGGCCAGTGCGGTGATCGTGCCATCGCCGCCCGCCGCCACCACGATCGGCGCATCGCTCGCCACGGCATCGCCCAGCCGCGTCGACAGATCGACTTCCGATCTTGCATCTATCGTCGCGCTCAGATCGTTGGCCTCGAACAGTTCGCGCAGCATATCTGCCGATATGCCGGCAGCATTGGCTGTGCCCGCATTGGCATTGAGGATCACATAATATGACTGGTTGCTCACAGGTACCGTTCCGCAGGACTATTCCGCTGGGGAACGTGCCGCGGGCCCATGCGTTGCGAGGAAATACGGAAATCCATGTTCGATAAACTGCAGAACTCCCCCCACTATCGGCAGATCTATGGCTTCGTTACCGGCGAATCCAAGCTCTTGGCGGCCATCGCGCTGATCAGCGGACTGGTGCTCGCTTTCCTGCGCATTGCCGACGAGATGGTCGAGGGCGAGATGGAAGCCTTCGACAATTCCATCCTGATGCTGTTTCGCGACCCGGCCAATATCGACCAGGTGATCGGCCCCGACTGGCTGCATGAAATGGTGCGCGACATTACCGCCCTCGGCAGCTTCGCCGTTCTGGGGCTCATCGTCGTTGCCGTTTGCAGCTATCTCCTCCTGGCGCGCATGCGGCGCGAAGCGCTGCTGGTGGTCTGCTCGGTCTTGGGCGGCACGATCCTGAGCACTGTGCTCAAGATGAGCTATGACCGGCCCCGCCCGGACCTGACCGCCATGTCGCAGCAGTTTACCGCCAGCTTTCCCAGCGGCCACGCCATGCTCTCGGCCGTGACCTTTCTCACCCTCGGAGCGCTGCTGGCGCGTCTCGCGCCAACAAGGCCATTGCAGGTCTTTGCCATTGGCGCGGCGGTGGTCCTCACCTTGCTCGTCGGCTTCAGCCGGCTCTTCATGGGCGTGCACTATCCCAGCGACATCCTCGCCGGCTGGTGCCTGGGCGCAGCATGGGCGCTGTTGTGCTTCATCATCGCCACGCTGCTGCAAAGGCGTGGCGATATAAGGCCCGATACGGCCCGGGGCGGGTGAAGTGCCGGGGCATGCCCCGGCTCAAAAGGCGTTCTGGTAGATCGAGAGGATTTCGGCCAATCCCAGGGCGCGCGGATTGTTGTCGATCAGGCGCTTGATGGCAAAAGCCTCTTCGGCCCAGAGCGGGAAATCGTCCTTGTTGGCGCCATGGCGCGACAGCTGCATTTCAACGCCGAGATCCCGGCACCAGGCCAAAGCGCTGGCGAGAACGATGCGTTCGTCCGAATGGCTCGGCAGACCCAGGGCCGAAAGAATGGCCGCCGTCTTTTCCGGCCGCGCATTGGCATTGAAGGCCAGCACATGGGGGAAGACGATTGCATTGGCAAGGCCATGCGGCAGCTTCAAACGGGTGCCGAGCGGATAGGCCAAAGCGTGGCCGCCGGCAGTGTTCACCGGGCCAAGGCAGACCCCGCCATAATAGGAAGCCAGCATCATGCCGGCGCGGGCTTCGGTATCCGAACCATCCGCCACGGCGCGGGCGAGGTATTTTCCCACCAGTTCGATGCCGAGGGTGGCGTAGCCATCGATCAGCGGATGGGCCTTGATATTGGTGAAGGATTCCACGCAATGCGCCAGCGCATCGATGCCAGTGGCGGCAGTGACGGCGGCGGGCACCGAATAGGTGAGTTCGGGATCGAGCACCACGATGTCGGCCAGCATATGCCGGCTTTCGATCGCCAGTTTTGCGAGGGTTTCGGGATTGGTGACGAGGGAGCGAATGCCCGCCTCGGAACCCGTTCCGGAAGTGGTGGGCACCTGGGCGAGCGCGGTGCGGCGGCCCTGAACCTTGTTGACGCCGACGACATCGAGCACGGACTGCTCGCTATCCCACAAAACGGCGATGAGCTTTGCGACGTCCATGACCGAGCCGCCGCCGAGGCCGATGACGAGATCGGGCCTGAAGGCGCGGGCAGCGGCGAGAACCTTTTCGAAGGCCGGCAGATCGGGCTCGGGCGGGATGTCGATATAGGTTTCGATACTGCCCTTGAGGCCGATGCGCGCGGCAAAGCCCACGGTCGGCGCCATGGCGACGACGAAGACGCGGCCGTAGTTTTCGGCCCATTCGGCAAGGCGCGAGACCGCGCCGGCGCCGATTTCGAGCCGCGATGGCTGCAGCAGCGTGATCGGCCGGGCCATGGAGAGAATGGCGTCAGACATTTTCTTGCGCCTCGAGTTCAGCCATCTTCGCCCAGACCACGTCGAGCTCGGCCGGGGTCAGGTCCACCAGCGGCGGGCGGACGCGGGTCCAGCCGGCATGATTGCGGCGCTTTGCCAGCATGGCCTTGATGGTGGGAAGCTGCACATAGGCATTGGAGAGATCGCGCCAGGCATTGATGCGGGCCTGGGCGGCTTCGACCTTGGCACTCTGGATGGGATCGAACCAGTTGTCGAAGACGACGCGCAGATGCCTGCCGATCAGATTGGAGCTGGAGGTGATGCACCCTGCCCCGCCCGAGCGCAGCAGCGGCAGCATGAAGGGGTCGGCGCCGGCAAGGACGGAGAAGTCCTGGAAGGCGGAGGCGAAGGCCTGCATGCTTTCGATCTTGCCCGAAGAGTCCTTCACGCCGACGATGATGCCGGGGAAGGTTTCACGCAGGCGTGCGGTCAGTTCGAGCGAAATGCCGATCTGGGCGATGGGCGGAATGTGGTAGAGAATGACGCGCAGGTCATTGCTGCCGACGCCTTCGATGAGTTCGGCATAAAAGCGGAAGAGGCCCTCGTCGCTGACGCCCTTATAGTAGAAGGGTGGGAGGACGACGCAGGCTTTTACGCCGGCTTCAACGGCATGTTTTACGAGCGTAATGCTGTCGGGAACATTGGTCTGCGAGGTGCCGGGAAGAAGGCGCTGCGGGTCGATGCCGGCAGCGATGACCTTTTCCAGCAAATCCTGACGCTGGGCGATGGAGAAGGAATTGGCTTCCCCGGTGGTCCCGAGAAGCGCGACGCCATCGCAGCCTTCTTCGATGAGTGCCTTGCAGTGCGCGGCGAAGGTGGCGTGATCGGGTGAACCGTCTTCGAGGACGGGCGTTGCGGAAGCGCAAAAGACGCCGGAGACGGGGAGGTTTTTGGCCGGATTCATCACTTCTTCCCCGAAACGAGACGCCGCGCATAGGCGATGGCGGATTTCATATTGATGTGGTTGGCCTTGCCGGTGCCGGCAATGTCGAAGGCGGTGCCGTGATCGACCGAGGTGCGGTCGATGGGGAGGCCCAGCGAGACATTTACGGCGGTGTCGAAGGCGACGAGCTTGATCGGGATATGGCCCTGATCGTGATACTGGGCGACGACGAGATCGAAGGCGCCGGTATAGGCGCGGTGGTAAACCGTGTCGGCCGAGATGGGACCGACGACATTGATGCCCTCGGCCTTGGCCATGGCGACAGCCGGGACCACCTGCAGATCGTCTTCATTGCCGAAAAGGCCGCTTTCGCCGCAATGAGGATTGATGCCGGCGACGGCGATGCGCGGATTTTCGTAGCCGATGCGCTTGAGATGCTCGTTGCCGGTGCGAATGGTCGCCAGAATACGTTCGGGCGTGGCGCGGTCGATGGCCGTTTTCAGCGACACATGGGTCGAAACGTGGATGACTTTCAGCCGGTCGGAGCCCAGCAGCATCCAGGCGGTTTTCTGACCGGTGAGATGCGCCAGCATGCCGGTATGGCCGTCATAGTGATGACCGGCGAGGTTCAGCGCTTCCTTGTTGATCGGAGCGGTGACGATGCAGCCGATATTTCCGGCTTCGGCATCGCGGACCGCCTTTTCGATGAAGCGAAAAGCGGCGTCGCCGCCGCGCGGATCGAGCTTGCCCCAGGGGAGCGGACCGCCTTCGATGGGGAGGTCAACGACCACGCCATCGAGATCGAGCGAGGCGCCGACGGCGTCGCGGGCTTTTTCCAGCGTCTCGCGATTGCCATAGATGCGGGTGCGGGCGCGTTCCTCGGCGCTCATTTCCGCCACGGCCTTCACCGCGATCTCGGGA
>DATMSG010000223.1:0-6624 GCA_035565515.1 Devosia sp. | reverse complement strand
TAGGCGATGATCGCGAGTTCCTGGGTGCCGTTGGGGGCGCGCAGATGCATATACCAATCGCTGGCAAAGACCTCGGTGAAGCCGAAAAGATCCCGGTAGAAGGCGGCCGTCGCGGCGACGTCCCTGACCTGCAGGAGGGGATAATAGGCGGAAAACATGGATTTCTCCTTGCGATAACGCGATCATAGATACATACTGACTGTATGTAATGTAACAAACAGGCTGCATGTATGCAAGAGGGGCGCAAGACGCAGGAAGAGCGGCGGGAAGGTACGCGGCGGGCGCTGATCGCGGCGGCGCGGCGGCACTTTGCCGAAAACGGCTATGCCGCGACCAATACGCCGGCCATTGCCGCAGCGGCCGGGGTCACCCGCGGCGCGCTTTATCATCACTTCGCCGACAAGCAGGCGCTGTTCGAGGCGGTGGTGGAGGAAGAGCATGCCCTGCTGGCCATGGCGATCAATGCGGCGGCGGGCGCCGAAGACGAGCCCGGCCCGGTGCGCGCGCTGATCGAGGGGGGCGAGGCCTATCTCGCCGCCATGCAGGATATTGGCCGGCGGCGCATCCTGCTCATCGATGCGCCGGCGGTGATCGGACGGGACAGGCTCGAGGCCATCAATGCCCGTTTCGGATTGAAGACGCTGATCGAGGGCGTTGGCGCGGCGGTCGGGGCCGGCGCCATCCGCGACCTCCCCGTCCTGCCGCTGGCGCAATTGCTCGACGCCCTGTTCGACCGGGCCGCCCTGGCGCCGGCCGAGGAACTGGCTGATTATCGCAAAACCATCAAGGCCCTGATCAGGGGCCTAAAGACCTGATTCGAGTTTTTCGATACGGGCCATAAGGGCCTGGACGGCGGCGATGAGCGGGGCGATGAAACTGGAATAGCGCAGCGCCTGCTGGCTATCGGCGTTGTCGTCGTCGACCAGAATATGGCCGCCGAAATTGGGCGCGCCATGGGCACGGGCAGCGGCAAGGACCTCCTGGGCGAGAAGGCCGTAATGCACGCGCTCGTCCTGCACATTGTCGCGCCAGCGATAGCGCACCGGGTTCAGCGCCAGAATGAAATCGAGGCCGAGATCGGTGGGCGCGATGTCGGTCTTGAGGCGCCTGTCCGAGGTCTGGATGGTGCCGGTGGCCGACCACACCGCGCTCCAGCGCGCCCCGCTGGCGCCCAGGCTCTGGGCATTGTCGGCAAGGGGTTTTACCGCCCCGGCAAAGCTGGCGCTGCCATCGGCGGCAACCACCATGGCATTGATCCAGCTGCTGCCGTCGCCGCTGATCTTGAGGCGCCAGACATTGTCGCCCACCAGACCCATTTCCGCCCTGCCCGACCAATTGCTTTGAAAGAGAAGGCTTGCCGTGTCGCCGGACGTGGCCTTGTTGAGCTTGAGCTGATGGCCGGCGCCGTCATGGCTGAGGAGCGTCGCCTGGGCGGCAATCGAGAGGCGATTGGTGGCGTCGGCACCGGCATTGATGCCGAGCTGAGGCAGGCCGGCGCCGGTGGCGGCGACCGCGATCCAGCCGGTGCCGGAAAAAATGAGAAGCGCGCCGGTCGCCTTGTCGAAAACCTGCCAGCCGGGCGCGGGATCGTAAAATGTCCAGGCGCCGGCCTGGAAGACGGCGATTTCCTCGCCATGGCCGGCCCAGGCCCCGGTGGCCGATGGCGGCACGATCCAGGCTTCGCCGGCGAGCGGAGTGGCGGGGGGCAGGGTGAGCGTCCTCGTTTCGACGCTGGCCTGCACCAGGGCATCGAGCCGCATCAGGGCTTCGTTATGGGTGATGTGCTTGAGGGCCTGGCCGGAGATGATCTGGGGCAGGCCGAGGCGGGGGGTGTCGTCCATGGGTGGGCAATCCTTGCTGAGATTGCGCCATTTTCCGCCCGTCCAGAGGGGACGGGGATTAGCGGGATAACTGGAAAGCCCTTCCCTTTGCCGCCCGAGCCTTTATGAGAAAGCGCATTGATTGAGCCCGAGAGCGGAATGAGCGCACCCATCCACATCGTCCTCGCCTTCGACGACAATTTCTGGGCCCCGGCCTTTACGGTGATGCGCTCGGTGTGCCTGTCCACCCATCGGCGCAAGGATGTGGTCTTTCATCTGCTGCATATGCCGATTTCGGACGAGCATCGCTACGATCTCGAAGGGGTGGTGCGCGAATTCGGCGCGAGCCTGCGCTGGTATCCGGTGGCGGAGTCCGCGCTGTTCGATTTCTTCGTCGCCGAACTGCCGGCCTCGGCCCAATGGCCGAAAATCGTCTATGCCCGCATGCTGGTGGCCGATCTCCTGCCGGTGGATGTCGAGCGCGCCATCTATCTCGATTGCGACATGCTGGTGCGCGCCCCGATCGAGCAGCTTTTCGACATCGATCTCGAGGGACGCCCGCTCGGGGCGGTGCGCGACGCGCTTGCCCCCTTCATCGCCGGGCGTCGCGACATGCGGCAGAATATGGGCATTTTCGACACTGCCGATCCCTATTTCAATTCCGGCATGCTGGTGATCGACCTGGCCCAATGGCGGACAATCGACATCAAGGCCGAAATCGCCGCCATTGCCGGCCGGGGGCTGATGGACCGGCTCTATTTCGACCAGGACATGCTCAACCTGGTGTTCCACGGCCGCTGGACGCAACTGCCCTGGCGCTGGAACACGATCGATGCCCATCCCGCCCATGAAGCGCTCGATGCGGCGATCCTGCACTATACGCTCAAGGGCAAGCCCTGGTTCGTGCTGTCCGGCATCCTGCGCCGCGCGGCCTATGCACGGTGGTACAGGCACGTCATGACCAATGACCTGTTCTACCGCTTCGCACGGCATCGCTGGAAGCGGTGGTGGCTCAAGACGCTGCGCCTGGGGCGCTAGGCGATTTTCGCGGGATCGAGCCCTTCGCGGGCGCAGAGTTTGGCAAGGGCGCTGCCTGCCTCGGGCAGCGGCAGGCCGGCGCGGCCGCGGTCGGTGAGCTGGCTGCGCCAGAGGTGCACGCCGAGCGTTTCGGGTTTTATCGCCGTATCGAGATCGGAGCCGGCCCGCATCAGCGCCGGAATGCCTTCATAGGGCACGGGGTAGAAGGTGGCCGCGGGCAGGACCCGCGCCGTGAGGCCGTGCTGCGCCACGAAATGGGTCAGGGCCATGGGGCCGGTGGCGCCATATTGCATATGTTCGGGCGCGACCCGATCCCCCACGAGGCGCCGGATGGCGACTTCGACGCGCCGGAGCGGGGGCAGATGCGGCTCGAACAGGGGACGTTTTTTCGCTTCGAAGACGGAGATCAGGTCCGCCAGGAGCGGGGCGTCCGGGGCCATATAGAGCACGGCGCCATTGACCGAGCCGGGCCTCTCCCAGGCCATGAGATAGTCGAAGGACCCGGCAATGGGGCGCAGGCAATAGATGTCGAGATCGGCATAGACGCCGAGCCCGGCCTTGAGCGCGGCATAGCGAAAATGGTCGGAAAAAACGCCGGGCGTGCCGCGGCCCTTGTAGAAAACCAGCTTTTCCTGCGGCAGAACGCTCGCCGCATCGCGCCACGCGGCGCCCGCGGGCAGGTTTTCCAGCGGCTCATAGGAATAGACCTCCACCCTGTGGCCCTGCCGGACAAAGGCGGTGATGCACAAGATTTCGAGCCAGCTCAGGGGGCCGTGCCAGAAACTGACAATGGTGGGCAGGGTCATGGGAAGCGGTCCGGTTTGGACCGCTCCCTAACATGTCTGGCGGCCGAAGCTCAATTGGCGGCGGAGCGGCGGCGATATTCGCTGGCGATGTAAATCGCGACAAGCGCGAAAACGGCGCCGATCCCGACCTGCAGCCAATCGAACTTTTGCAGGAAATCGATCATGAAGCGCGTGGCATCGAACATTTCCTGCCCTTCCCAGATGCGGTCGAGATAGTCGAACGAGACCGGGAATTGCGAGCGGTAGTTGAGAAAGGCCCAGGTGCGGGTGGCAAAGGGATGGATGCCCCCGCCAAGGAGAACCCATTCAAGCACCGAAAGCACCGAGGGCAGCAGCAGCGCCAGCGGAATGGCCCAGCGCCCCGCAACCGTGCCCATGGCCCCCACCAGCGCCATATAGGGCAGGTACCAGAGCAGGGCGCAGACCACGACGACGAGAAGCACGAGACTCATCTGCGCGAAAATGCCGAGGATGGTCCAGAGCAGGGCCGCGCTGCCCAGGCCGGCGATCATGGTCGTGACATAGGCGACCCCGAACATGAGCAGAATGCTCACCAGCGCCACGGCAAAGATCGAGCCGGGCAGGATGGTCATGGCCGCGGCGAGTTTGCTCAAGAGCACCTTCAGATCCGAAGCCGGCATGGACTTCCAGAACAGCATGGCATTGTTGCGCTTGTCGGCGGCAAAGCCGTCGGCGCAGTAAAAGAACAGCACGAAGCCGAGATAGACGAGCCAGCCGGCGGCCAGGGCGGCAAAGCCGGCTTCGAACACCCAGGTGGGCATGACCGTCAGCATCTGGCCGGAAAAGCGCGTATTGATGCGCTCGACGCTGAAGGAGAGGATGGTGAGCAGGAAAACCACGGCCACCATGACCAGCGGCGCAATGAAGAAAGCACCGCGATGCTCGATATATTCGCGATGCACGAGGGCCAAAAAAGCCTTCATCGGGCCGTCTCCGGATTGGCTGAGGATCGCTGCATCAGCGCGACGAAAAGATCGCTGAGGGTCGGGGTCGACACCTTGCCCAGCGGCTCGAGTTGTTCGCGCAAAACGCCGTCGAAGATGAACACCGTCTGGCCGAAGCGGGTTTCTTCATAGACCGGGCCGAGGGCGCGTGCCTCTGCCTGCAATTCCGGCTCATTGGTCACAAGCTGAGAAAATTTCTCGTTCACCGTCTCCATCTGCATGTGCAGGATCAGGTCGCCATCCCTGATGAACATGATGTCGGAGAGCATGAACTCGATCTCGTCCACCTGGTGGGTGGTGATGATCAGGGTGCGCTCCTCGGTCATGTAATCTTCGAGAAGCCGCCGGTAAAAGCGCTTGCGATAGGTGATGTCGAGACCGAGGGTCGGTTCGTCCAGCACGAGCAGCTTGGCATCGATCGCCATGACCACGGCGAGATGGAGCTGGGCCACCATGCCCTTGGAGAGCGTCTTGATCTTCATCTCGGGCCTGATGTCGGTGCCTTCGAGGAAGCTGCGCGCCTTGTCGGTCGAAAAATTGGGATGGATATTGGACAGGAGCGCGAAGAGTTCGCGGACGCGCAGGAAGCGCGGCAGGCTCGCCACATCGGAAATGAAGGCGACCTTTTCCATCAGTTTGGCGCGGCGGGCGAAGGGGTCTTCGCCGAGCACGCGGATGGTGCCTTCATAGCTCGTCAGGCCCAGCATGGCATTGAGCGTCGTGGTCTTGCCCGCCCCATTATGGCCGACAAGCCCATAGATGCGGCCGGCGGGAATGTCGAAATCCAGCCCGTGCAGGATTTCCTTGCGGCCGAATTTTTTCCTAAGGCCCCGCGCGGTGACGACGGGCTCGATGGTCTGATTGATATCGGTCATGGCTTGGGCTCCACCGGGGTGTCGGCAAAGAGGGTTTTGGGATCGAGGTCGAGCGCCTTGATCTGGGTGAGAATACGCGGCCAATCCTCTTGCAGAAATTTGTCGCGTTCGTGGGAAAGCAGTTTGTCGCGTGCGCCCTGGGTAACGAACATTCCAAGACCCCTCCGTTTTTCGACTACGCCGATCTCGACCAGGGCTTCGAAAGCCTTGGTGACCGTCAGCGGATTGACCGATAGTTCTGCTGCGATCTGGCGCACCGAGGGAAGCGCATCGCCCTCCCCCACCGCGCCGCGCAGGATCATCTCGATCAGCCGCTGCCGGATCTGCACGAAGATCGGCTGGCTGGTGTGAAAATCATCCATGTGCCGTGCCTGTTTAGTGTTATACATATGTAGCACACCAAATCGCCGAGTCAAGCACCTTCAGCCGTGATCGGCGGGCAGCGATCTCGGACTGGCGCGTGAGGGATTGAGTGAGGCCGGGCTGCGCGTGGCGAGCTTCTGCACTGCCGGTGCTTCCATATCCAGGGCGCAGGTTTCTCGAAAATCGCCGTTTCCGCCTCGTCCCGACACGCCCTAGACTGATGGATAGAAAGGGATTTTCGTTTGCGGCCTTGCTCTTGCCACGTTTTTTCGGCATAAAGGGGAATATACGTTTCTGCCTAAGTCGGCCGCCTTTTTCCGGTTTTTCCGGTCCTTGGCTCTCTGATCCACTTTGCGAACGTCTGTAGGCCCTCTTGCATGTTGCGGAGGGAAACGCTCGCTTCGCTTCGGCTCCGAGCTTTTAGGATTTAAAAAATGGCCACCATCAACGGCACCGTCAAGTTCTTCAACGCCACCAAGGGCTTTGGTTTCATCACCCCCGACAATGGCGGCAAGGATCACTTCGTCCACATTTCCGCTGTTCAGCGTTCGGGCGTCGATGGCCTCTACGAAAACGACAAGGTCACCTATGAAGTCGAAACCGGCCGTGACGGTCGTGAATCGGCTGTCAACCTGACCCTGATCCAGCAGTAAGCGCTGAAGGGTCGCCCTCGCGGCGGCCTCGAGAATTCGGCCCGCCCGGCCTTGCCGGGCGGGCTTTTTGCTGCCCGCACCGCCCCTCTCCCCGCAGGCACAAA
>DATMSG010000222.1:0-4803 GCA_035565515.1 Devosia sp. | reverse complement strand
GGCGAAAAAATCCGGATCTCGGGCGGCGGGCGCTGCAATTTCACCAATATCAACGCGACCCATGTTCTGGGGCGCGAGCGGTTCTTGAGCAGCAATCCGCGCTTTGCGCTTTCGGCCCTGTCGCGTTTCACCCCTGACATGTTCATCGAGCGGGTGAAGAAACGCGGCATTGCCTTTCATGAAAAGACGCTGGGTCAGCTCTTCTGCGATGGTCCGGCGACGCAGATCGTCGCCATGCTGATCGACGATCTCAGACAGGCCGGTGCCGCCATTTGGACAGGACGCTCGGTCGGCTCGGTCGAAAAGACCGCAGAGGGTTTCAAGGTTCTGGTGGGCGATGGTTTCGTCACCTGCGAGAGCCTGGTCGTGGCGACGGGCGGCAAGTCGATCCCCAAAATGGGGGCAACGGGCTTCGCCTATTCGCTGGCAAGACAGTTCGGCCTTGCCGTGACCGAGACGCGTCCGGCGCTCGTGCCGCTGACTTTTGAGGAAGGCAAGCTGGAAGAGCTGAAGGAATTGGCGGGGCTTTCGACCGATGCCATTGTTAGCCACGGCAAGGCGAAATTTCGCGAAGCGCTGCTCTTTACCCATCGCGGGCTTTCGGGCCCGGCGATCCTGCAAATCTCGTCCTATTGGCGCGAAGGCGACAGCATTTCCATCGACCTTCTGCCCGAAGAGGATGCGATGGAACTGCTGCAGGCGGCGCGAAGGGAGCAGCCACGCAATCACATCCAGACCGTGCTGGCAGGACACCTGCCCAAGAGGCTGGCGCAGCTTTTGGGTGAAATGATCGATCAGCCGGGCATGATCGGGGATTTTTCCGACAAGAAACTGCAGCCCGTTGCCGAGCAGGTAAGCCGCTGGACGCTGAAGCCGGTGGGTTCGGAAGGCTATCGCACCGCGGAAGTGACGCTGGGCGGCATCGACACCAAGGGGCTCGATGCCAAGACGATGATGGCGCGGACGGTGCCGGGACTTTACTTCGTGGGCGAAGCGGTTGACGTGACCGGCTGGCTTGGCGGCTATAATTTCCAGTGGGCCTGGGCCTCGGGCTGGTCGGCCGGGCAGGCGGCCTAGTTTGCTAGACGCATGCCTTTGTCCCGAAACCGGTGCCCACTTTCGGGAGGCATGCTTAGAACTTCCAGCCGAGGCGGATGCCCATATTGGTCAGGCCGCGATTGTCGGGGCAGAGATTGGCATTAGAGGCGTGTTCGATCGTGGCCATGATCGAGGCATTTTCCGTGAGCTGAACGCCGATACTGGCCGCTTCGTGGAACAGCAGGGTGCAGCCCAGGCTACGCGCCGGCATGGGCGTCGGGCCGAGATTATTTCCGGTGTGCACGGCGCCGCCAAAGGCGATTTCGGCGAAGACCGGCGACCCGAAGAGGGGTACGGTCCAGCTCGCGCCGGCATAGACCATGCTTTCGAGGCCCCCCGTATTGAGCGTGGCGCCGATATGGGGACGCAATTGGCCCAGTGTGACCCATTGGGTCAGACCCGGCGCGTCGAACAGCAATTCGATATTGAGGTTCTGGACGCGTTCGGCGTTGAGCAGGTCCAGGAAGGTGCCGGGCTCATCGACGCTATGGGCAAATATTCCGCCGCGAATTTCGGAAATGCCAAAATCCTGCGCCAGGGCAGGAGCTGAAAACAACAGAACTGCCGCCAGGGCGGCATTGGTGTTTCCGAACAACATCATAGAGGAAATATCCCCAGGGTCTTGGGGATATTATGGGCCAAAAGGCCTAGAACTTCCAGCCCAGGCGGACGCCGAAGTTGGAGAGGCCATCGTTGGCCTCGCAATAGTTGTTGTTGGACGTGTGCTCATAGGTGACGGTGGCCGTCACATTGTCCGAAAGATTGGCGCCGATGCCGAAACGTTCGTAGAAATTGACGCGGCAGCCGAAGTTCTTCGCCGGGGCCGGCGCGCCGGTCAGGGCGCCGTCATGAATGGCAGCGCCAAAGGTGCCTTCGAGATAGATCGGCGTATCGAAAATCGGCAATTGCCAGGTAAGGCCGGCGTGGAGGAGGTTTTCCTTGCCGCCGAGATTGATGGTGGTGCCGATTTCGGGCCGGGGCGAGCCGATCCAGCGGAAGGCATCGATATCCGGGGAGACGAAAAGCACGTCGAAGCTGAGGCTTCTGACTTCCGTGATCTGCCACTCATTGACGAGGAAGGGCAGCATGGCGCCGTGCACATTATAGGCATGCAGGCCGAAACGCAGTTCATCGACGACGCCTGCCAGCGGATGCGGATCGAGCAGATTCTGCGCATGCGCAGTCCCGGTGCCACAGGCCCCCAATAGTATCGTCAGAAGAACAGCACGCCGCACAGCACAACCCTCATTCGCCCCAAACTAGCATGAAAGGGCGCCTTGCGTAAGCCTCTGGAAATCCATCGGCAAGTACCGATATAAGCGGGGCAACATTTTGGAGTTCCCCATGTCCGCCAGTTTCAAGCTTTCCCTGCAGGATCTTGCCCCGATCGCCCAGGGCAGTTCAACGGCCCAAGCCATGGCCGAGACGGTGAAGCTGGCGCAGGCGGCCGACGAATTGGGCTATGAGCGGCTGTGGTATGCCGAGCATCACGGCATGCCAAGCATTGCCTCTTCGGTGCCGGAAATCCTTATCGGCAGTGCTGCGGCAGCCACGAGGGGCATTCGCGTCGGTTCGGGCGGGGTCATGTTGCTCAACCATGCGCCCCTGCGCATTGCCGAGGCCTATCGGACGCTCGAAGCGCTCCATCCCGGCCGTATCGATCTTGGCCTGGGCCGGGCGCCGGGCGGAGATGGCTATGCCATGCGGGCCCTGCGCTCGGGCGGCGGCGAGGAATTTTCCAATTATCTCGCCGAACTGATGGCTTTCGACGAAGAAAATTTCCCCGCCGACCATCCCTTTTCGCGCGTGCCGGTTTCCCCCGGCGGGGTTCGGTTGCCGCCCAAATGGCTGCTCGGTTCGTCCGGCGCCAGCGCCGAGGCCGCAGGCCAGATCGGCTTCGGCTATGCTTTTGCGGCCCATTTCTCCCACACCCCGGCGGCGCCCGCCTTTGCCTCCTATCGGGCGGCCTTTGAACCTTCGGCGGATTTTCCCGAGCCGCGGACCATTCTCTGTCTTTCGGTGATCGCGGCGCCGACCGAGGAAGAAGCAAAATTCCTTGCGACCTCGCAGGCCGTGAACTGGGCTCTGTTCGTGACCGGCGAGCAACGGCGCCTGACCCCGCCCGAAGAAGCGGTGGAACGCGCGAAAACCCTGACCCCGCAGCAGCAGCAGGTGATCGCCCATCAGGGCGCGCTCTGGATGGTGGGCAGCGCCGAGCGGATGGCCGAAGAGATCGCGCAGAAGGCGCGCGAGGCGCAGGCGGACGAGGTGATGATCACCACCACCATCCATTCCTATGAACTGCGCCGGCGCTCCTTTGCGCTGCTGGCGGCCGCGCTTGGCATCGCGCCGCGCTGAGGCGGGATTTTATCGAAAGCACCGGCACGATCGGACGAGGTCCCGGGTTGCATTGCGCCGGTCACCCCATCGAAATGTCGTAAAATAGGCCCGAGCGACAGGCCCGGGCCTGATTTTGGTGGCCTAGTTGAGAGCGGCGCGGGGGACCAGTTCGCATTCTCCGGCCGGCGTTACCTTCAGCGCCAATTGCTGGCGATCGAGCTCGGCAAACCAGGCGGTCCATGAGCACGGGCTCATGCCGTCATCGATCGCGCCGCCCTGGCTGCGGACGAAACGCAGCAGCAGCTTGGATTTTTCCTCACCGAAGCGATTGCGAATGCGGGCAAAGGCGGGAATGCCCTTGCGGTCGGTGACCCAGCTCTGAATATCGCTGTGTCGCGTCAGAGTATGCGTTGCAGACATGTATAGCCTCCTCCACGAGGTTTTGGGCACTTTCGGCCCTTACCTGCTCAACGACCCCGGTCCTCCACCGGTTCCTGGCAGGCGTTCAATTCTCGATCAGTTGCGTGACAAGCTTCAGACGCTGCATCTCCTCTGCTGAAAAATAATAGAGCCGGTCGGGCGGCGTATCGAGCGCATGCAGCCAAAGGGCTGGGTCGACGCCGCTTTTGGTCAGGTGACGGGTGATTTCGGCCGTGGTCGATTGCGCATCGGCCATGGCAATGCCCGCCACGGCAAAGGCGTCGCGCGAGGCCTCGCCGAGGGAGGCTGTATAGATCTGATGCACGCCAATGGCCGAATCGGCGCTGGCGATACGCTCGGCGCCGGAGGCGAAAATGATGGGGCAGGACGAGGCACAGAGATTTCCGGCGGCGACTTTGGTCGCGAGGCCTTTTTCCTGGATGAGGGCGCCGATCTCCAGCGCGTCCATCACCGACCCTCCGGGCGAATCAAGAACTACAGTTTTCACATATTCGCCGCGCTGTTCAATCTCCGCCCGGAAACGGAGGGCGGCGCCGGGATCGATGGTGCCGGTCAATCTGAGATCGCCGCCGCTTTCGAGCGTGATGGCAAGCGGGGTTTCGAGCGCCTCGGGGGAGGAGGTGATGTGCGGCATGGGCCGGCCTTCAACCCCGCCCGCCGGGTCGGCCGGGGGCAGGATGGGCATCAGGGTGGGGGAGAGCGGCGCAGGCTCGCTCAGGGCCAGTTCGCGAAAATCGACATAGAGCACGCTTGCCGTGCCGAGCAGCAGGGCAAAGAAGGCGGCGCGGATGACAGTGCCGTCATCGATGGCAGCGAGCCGGGCGAGGATGCCGGGGCTGGGTGAGGCGGCGCGCACGTTTGCATCCGTCTTCATGCCGGGCGCGGCCCGTCGGTGCGCTTGCGCTGGGCGGCCTCGATGGGCGT
>DATMSG010000221.1:0-16519 GCA_035565515.1 Devosia sp. | reverse complement strand
GGAAAGCCGGGAACAGGCTTCCTCGATCGAAGAAGTCAATGCGGCGGTGCGGCAGATGGACGAGATGACCCAGCACAATGCTGCGCTGGTGGAAGAGATGAATGCGGCCATCGAGCAGACGGAGGCCCAGGCCACCAAGCTCGATGGGATCGTCGATATTTTTGCGACCGATGCGCGTCAGCAGAAGCAGACGGACGCGCCGCCGCAGGGTGTGCGGGGTTTGCAGAACAGGCTCAAATCGGCCGCCAAGACCTATCTCAGCCATGGCAATGCCGCCGTGAAGACCGACGACTGGAGCGAGTTCTAGGCACAGGTCCAGTCATCTGAGGGCTTATGCAAGGGGAAGGCGCCAATGGTGCCTTCCCCTTTGCACATGGAATATGGCCTCAGATTCAAAATACAAGATAGGACAAGCTTTTAGATGGACTGTTGATTTCTGCTTCATGCGACTCAAACGGCCGGTTCTGCCCGAAAATCATGCATAATATTCAGTTAAGGACGCGCTGTTAGTATTTCTCCCTATGGAGCGAAAGCTCGTCTTAATCGAGCGCTCGAGGGGGTATCACATGTTCAGCCGGATTTCGGCGTTTGTCGCCAACGTAAAAGTTACCTCGGCCATTGTTTGTCTGGTTGTGGTGGCCATTATTCTGTCCATCAGCGTCGTGACACTTGCGGTCTATTCCAGCCTCGGAACGGCCCTGCGGGCGCAGGCGATCGAACAACAGCATGCCAATCTCAAGACGGCAGCGACGATCCTTTCGGGCAGCCTGCCGGGCTCCGAGGCCAAATGGGCCGAGAACGGGGAACTCGAGGGCTTTGTCGCCTGGGCCATGCCGCGCCAGTTTCTCAATCACGACATCGTCGATTCCATCGTGCGGCTGACGGGAGAATCCGCCACGATCTTCGGCTGGGACGAGGCGCAGCAGGATTTCGTGCGCATGACGACGACGATCGTCGATGAAAACGGCGAGCGCATTCTCGGCACCGCGCTGGGCCAGACCAGCCCGGCCTATGGCGCGATCATGGCCGGCACCGCTTATTTCGGCGAAGCCACGATCGTCGGACGGCCCTATTATACCGCCTATCAGCCGATCGTCGATCAGGGCGGCAAGGCGATTGGCGTGCTCTATGTCGGGGTGGACCGGGCAAGGGTCGATGGCACGATCCAGCAATTGCTGCAATTGCTTCTCGTGGTCGGTGGTGGCGTATTGGTGGTGCTGGGCGTGGCGGGGTTTTTCGTCGCGCGCCTGCTCCTCGCCCCCGTGCCGCGGCTGGCCAAGGTCATGGAAGCCATTTCGGGCGGCGACTACGACACGGTCGTGCCCTATGTGGCGCGCAGCAATGAAATGGGCGCTATGGCCAAGTCCGTGGAGGTGTTTCGCGCCAACGGGCTCAAGATGACGGAAATGACCGAGGAAGAACGGCTCGCCTCGCAGCGCCGGCGGGTGGAGCGCACCGATATGATGGTCGCGCTGCAGGCCGCTTTCGGCGAAGTGGTCGATGCCGCCATTGCCGGCGATTTTTCCAAGCGCGTGCATGCCCAGTTCGCCGATCCCGAACTCAACAGTCTTGCCGATAGCGTCAACCAGCTGGTGGAAACTGTCGATCGCGGATTGACCGAAACCGGCGAAGTGCTGGCCCGGCTGGCCGAGGCGGACCTGACCCACCGGATGACGGGGAACTATCAGGGCGCCTTTGCCAAATTGAGCAGCGATACCAACGGGGTGGCGGACAAGTTGTGCGATGTCATCGGCCAGTTGCGCGTAACCTCGCGGGCCCTCAAAACGGCGACGGGGGAAATCCTGTCCGGGGCCAATGATCTCTCCGAGCGCACGACCAAGCAGGCGGCGACGATCGAGGAAACCTCGGCGGCCATGGAGCAGCTGGCATCCACCGTCGCGAGCAATGCGGAATTGGCGGGCAGGGCCGGGGCCGATGCGGAAAGCGTGTCGCGCGAGGCCGAGGCGACCGGTGTGGTGATGGGCGAAGCCAATCAGGCCATGGAGCGGATTACGCAGTCTTCCGCGAAAATTTCCAATATTATCGGCATGATCGACGATATCGCTTTCCAGACCAACCTGCTTGCGCTCAACGCCTCGGTCGAAGCGGCGCGAGCGGGCGAAGCGGGCAAGGGCTTTGCCGTGGTGGCCGTGGAAGTGCGGCGCCTGGCGCAGTCGGCGGCTCAGGCCTCGGCCGAGGTCAAGGAATTGATCGAGAAAAGCGCCATGGAAGTGAGCGGCGGTTCGCGGCTGGTCTCGACCGCCGCCAACAAGCTCGAAAGCATGCTCGAGGCAGTAGCGCGCAATGCCGAGGTGATGCAGACCATTGCCAAGGCAAGCCGGGAGCAGGCCCAGGCCATCGAAGAGGTGGGCAGTTCGGTGCGGGTGATGGACGAGATGACCCAGCACAATGCGGCGCTGGTGGAACAGACCAATGCGGCCATCGAACAGACCGAGTCCCAGGCGGCCGAACTGGATCGCGTCGTCGACATCTTTACCGTGGACGAGGCGCCGTCCGAACCCTTGGAGCAATCGCGACGGTCGGCGGCCCCGATCTTTAAAGCCAAGGGCAATGCTGCCCTGGCGGCCGATTGGGACGAATTCTGACCGGGCATGCGAAATGGACGATATGTCCGCCAGGCTGAAAGCAAAGGGGCGCCGCATTGGCGCCCCTTGTCATTTTCGGGACAGGTCCTTCAGCGAAGGCGCATCATCTTCGTTCCGAACTTAATAATGAACAATGGAGCCGAGATTACGGGCTTCTGCATATGTCTTCCCGCTTCGTTTGTTGATGTTGCTTGCATACCAGAAGATGTTGGATGGCGTTTTGCGCTCTATGGGAAGTCTTTTACTTGAAGAGAAAGACTTCTTTAACCAACAGAGCGCAGCCTTCTCTGGAGGGCGGCAGGCGGCTGGCGCCCCGGACAAGAGGCCAAAACAATGCGAGCGCTGGGCTTTGGGCAGGGTGCTTTAATACGCGATCTCGAGGCCAGGTGTGCGGCCATATCGCGTAGCCAGGCAGTCATCGAATTCACTCTCGACGGGACGATCATCACGGCCAACGAGAATTTTCTCGGCGCCATGGGTTATCGCCTCGAGGAAATCGTGGGCAAGCATCATTCGATGTTCTGCGATCCCGTCTATGCGGGAAGCCAAGAGTACAAAAATTTCTGGGCCGAGCTGCGGCGCGGATCGTTTCAATCCGCAGCTTATCGGCGGCTCGCCAAGGGCGGACGCGAAATCTGGATCCAGGCCAGCTACAATCCGGTCATGGACAAGTCGGGCAGGCCCGTAAAGGTCATCAAGTTTGCCACCGACATCACCGATCAGGTGAGCGTGGCGGCCGATCACGCGGCGCAGGTGGCGGCAATCTCCCGCGTCCAGGCGGTCATAGCCTTCACGCTCGATGGCACCGTTCTCGAAGCCAACCAGAATTTTCTGGATACTCTTGGCTACCGTGCCGAGGAAATCGTCGGGCGGCATCATTCCATGTTCTGCAGCAAGGAGTTGGCGGCGAGCGCGGAATATCGCTCCTTCTGGCAAAGACTGGGAGCAGGGGAGTTCGTCTCCGCCGAGTTCCAGCGTTTTGGCAAAGGGGGGCGGGAAATCTGGATCCAGGCGAGCTACAATCCGATTTTCGACGCGGCCGGCAAGGTGGTGAAGGTCGTCAAATTTGCGACCGATATTTCCGAACGCAAGCGCGCCGAAGGCATTATCGCGCTGCTGACGCAAAGCCTGGCGCGCATGTCCAATGGCGATCTCGGCGGGCGGATCGAAACCAGCTTTACTGGGCAATATGAACAGCTGCGGCAGGCGTTCAACCAGTCACTGAACCAGCTCGAAACCATTGTCGGCGGGCTGCGCAATGCCTCGGGATCGTTGAAGACTGCGACGGCCGAAATCCTGGCCGGTGCCAATGACCTGTCGCAGCGCACGACGCGGCAGGCGGCGACGATCGAGGAAACCTCGGCCGCGGTCGAGCAGCTTGCCGGCACCGTGGCAGAAAATGCCAAGCGCGCGGCGGCGGCCAGCGACAAGGCCAGAAGCCTTGCCGAGGACGCGACCAAGGGCGGCGCGGTCATGGGAGAGGCGACCGGGGCCATGGCGGCCATCGAAGCCTCCTCGGGCAAGATTTCCAATATTATCGGGTTGATCGATGACATCGCCTTTCAGACCAATCTCCTGGCGCTCAACGCTTCTGTAGAAGCGGCGCGGGCCGGGGACGCGGGCAAAGGGTTTGCCGTGGTCGCGGTGGAAGTGCGGCGGCTCGCCCAATCGGCAGCGCAGGCTTCGGCCGACGTCAAGGCGCTGATCGAAACCAGTGCGGGAGAAGTGCGCACGGGCGCTCAACTGGTCGAACAGGCGGCGCGAAAGCTCGGCGATATCCTGCGCGGTGCCGAGGACAGTTTTGGGCTGATCGGGGAAATGGCCAAGGCGAGTCAGGAACAATCGAGCGCCCTTAACGAAGTGGCGACGGCCGTGCGGCAGATGGACGAAATGACCCAGCACAATGCGGCGCTGGTGGAACAGACGAATGCGGCCATCGAACAGACCGAAGCCCAGGCGGCCAAGCTCGACGGCATTGTCGATGTCTTCCGAAAGGAGCAGAGGGCCCCACGGCAGGAACTTTCCGCGGCCTAGGGTGCGTGAAGACTTATCTCAGGACGAGGCGAAACGGCATTTTCGAGAAATGACGGGCATCTTGGCAAAGGTCCGGCGGACTGTTGGCGCGAAGAACGCCCCGGAGGCTACGCTCTCAGGGCCATGACGGAGCGTCAGCCCAGGCATCGCCGAATCCCCGCACGCCCCTAGCAAACCTGCCAGTTCCCCGGGCAATATCCGGACCGATAAACGAGAAATTTACCAAGAGCGCCATAGGTTTCTCTGGTTGATCGTGATCAAGACTGGGAGCTTGCCCGCGGTTCAAACTGAGCAAACTCTTGCGCTAGTCAAAAGGCCGGTCATGTCCAAATCTTCTCACGAGCAGCTGCAGTCGCGGCTGGATTTCGTTCAACTCGATGAGGAGGCGCGGGGCCGCCTGGCACCTATTCGCCCGCTGATCGAGGCCCATCTCGTGCCCGCGCTCGAACGGTTCTACGGCCATATCGCGACAGTACCGGCCGCCGCCCGTTTTTTTGACGGCAAGCAGCAGATGAGGCGCGCGCAAGGCAAGCAGGTTGGTCACTGGAGCGCCATCGCTTCAGGCCAGCTCGATGCCGATTATTTCGAATCGAGCACCCGCGTCGGCCTGCGGCACGCCCAGATCGGGCTCGAACCGCGCTGGCATATCGGGGGCTATAGCCTGATCGTCGAAACGCTGATGACCGGCATCATCACCGACTATATGGCGACGGCCCTTGCGCCCACCAAGGGAGCTTTCGGGCGCTCGGTGCCGCGCGACCCCAAGGATGTCATGAAGGATGTCGAGGTGCTGACCGGCTCGCTCGCCTCGGTGCTCAAGGCCATCATGCTCGACATCGATATCGGCGTGTCCGCCTATTTCGAAAAGCTCAATGACGACGCCCGAAAGGCCGACGACGCGGCCAAGGCCAAGATCGAGGCAGCGGTATCCGCTGCGGGCGCCGTACTGCAGGATGTGGCGCGGGGGGATTTGACCACGCGCGTGACCGCCGTGCTCGAACCCGAATTCGACCAGATCAAGCACGATACCAATGCGGTGGCCGAGCGTCTCAGTGCCATTGTCGCGCAATTGCAGCAGACTTCGCGCCAGATGAAGGTGGCAACGAGCGAAATCCTGTCGGGCACCAATGATCTGGCTGACCGCACAACCCGGCAGGCCGCAACGATCGAAGAGACGACGGCGGCCATCGAACAGCTATCGACGGCGGTGGTGGAAAATGCCCGCCGCGCCGCGACGGCCAGCGACAAGGCCCGGAGCGTCGCCGAGAGCGCGACGAGCGGTGGTGAGGCGATCACGGCCGCCAATGGCGCGATGGGCGCGATCGAAACGTCCTCATCCAAGATTTCCAATATTATCGGCCTGATCGACGACATCGCCTTCCAGACCAATCTGCTGGCTCTCAACGCCTCCGTCGAAGCGGCGCGGGCAGGCGAAGCGGGCAAGGGCTTTGCCGTGGTCGCCGTCGAAGTGCGCCGCCTGGCGCAGTCGGCTGCCAATGCATCTTCGGAAGTGAAGGCCCTGATCGAAACCAGCGCTGCCGAAGTGCGCAGCGGCACGCAACTGGTGGCGCGCGCTGCCGAAGTGCTGCTCGATATTCTGGCCGGCGCCCAGGAAAGCGCGACGCTGATCGACACCATTGCCCAGGCCAACCGCACCCAGTCGGCGGCGCTCGAAGAGGTAACCGTCGCCGTACGGCAGATGGACGAAATGACCCAGCATAATGCCGCGCTGGTGGAACAGACCAATGCCGCCATCGAGCAGACCGAAGCCCAGGCGAGCGAACTCGACAAGATCGTCGACGTGTTCCGCATCGAGGGCCATCAACGGCTCGCCGCAGCCCCCATCGCCGCGGCTCACCGACCCAAGTCCGTGCCCAGGAGCCAAGGCAATGCGGCCCTGGCGCAGGATTGGGACGAGTTCTGATATTTCGAGCCGGGCCCAAGGCCCGGCTTTCGATTCAAGGAGACAGGCATGGCGCGCATCGGCCTTGTGGCGCATGACGACAAGAAGGATGACCTTTGTGCCTGGGCCGAGAGGCACCGGCACAAGCTCGTCGAACATGAGCTTTGGGGCACGGGAACGACCGGGAGCCGGATCATGGCGGCGACGGGTCTTGCCGTGTCGCTGCTCAAGAGTGGTCCCCTGGGCGGGGACCAGCAACTCGGCGCGATGATCTGCGAAGGCCGGCTCGACATGCTGATCTTCTTCATCGATCCGCTTTCCGCCCAGCCGCACGATGTCGATGTCAAGGCGCTGACCCGGTTGGCGACGCTTTACGATGTGCCGCTCGCCAATAACCGCTCCACGGCCGATGCCGTTCTGGCGACCTTGTGAAGCGCTGATAAAGCCTCAAAAAACGATTTCGCCCGGCCTTTTGTCCCCAAGGGCGGCGCAGCGGCGTTGACCACTTGCCCCGCTTGTGAGCAGATGCCCCAAAATTGCCTGGATCAACCGGGCGGCATGGCATTCAGGAAATTCGGGGCGGTTAGTGACCACCGATTTGGTTATAGACGTTCGCAACGTCTCTAAAAGATTTGGCGGCCTTTTGGCCGTCAACAATTGCTCGCTCTCGGTCCGGCGCGGATCGATCACCGGGCTCATCGGGCCCAACGGCGCCGGCAAATCGACCCTGTTCAACATGGTTGCCGGCAATATCACGCCCGATAGCGGCCAGGTCATCTTCGATGGCGCCGATGTCACTGGTATGAAGCCATACCAGCTTTTCCGCATCGGCATGTTGCGCACCTTTCAGATCGCGCATGAATTTTCGCAGATGACGGCGCTCGAAAACCTGATGATGGTGCCGGGCGACCAGCCGGGCGAGCATCTGGTATCCACCTGGTTCCGGCCGGGCCTGGTAAAGAGCCGCGAAACCGACGTGCGCAAGAAGGCCCTCGATGTCATCGATTTTTTGAAACTGGGTCATGTGCGTAACGAGCTCGCCGGAAATCTTTCCGGCGGACAGAAAAAACTGCTCGAACTCGGTCGCACCATGATGGTCGATGCGAAAGTCGTGCTGCTCGACGAAGTCGCCGCCGGCGTGAACAAGAGCCTTCTCAACGACCTTGCCAGCAATATCGAGCGGATGAATCGCGAGCTGGGCTATACGTTCTTCGTCATCGAGCACGACATGGACCTGATCGGCCGGCTCTGCGATCCCGTCATCGTCATGGCGCAGGGCGAAAAGATCGCCGAAGGCCCGATGGCCGAAATTCGCGCCAACCCCCAAATCGTCGAAGCCTATTTCGGCTCGCCTGCCGAGGTGGCTGTCTGATGCCGTTGATTGAACTGAAACACGTCGTTGGCGGCTATGGTGGCGCGCCCATCCTCAATGGCGTCAATATCGCCATCGAGAAGACCGATATCGGTGTCATCGTTGGCCCCAATGGTGCCGGCAAGTCGACGACGCTCAAGGCCATTTTCGGTCTTCTCAAGGTCACCGGCGGCACCATCGATTTCGGTGGCGAAAACATCGCCAATTCACTGCCCGACAAGCTCGTACCCAAGGGATTGAGCTTTGTGCCGCAGGAAAAGAACGTCTTTACCTCGATGTCGGTCGAGGAAAATCTCGAAATGGGCGCTTTCACGCGTTCGGACGATTTTTCCCAGACCATGGAATGGGTCTATGAAATGTTTCCGGTGCTGCGCGAAAAGCGCCGGCAGCCGGCGGGCGAGCTCTCGGGCGGCCAGCGGCAGATGGTGGCCATGGGCCGCGCGCTGATGAGCAAGCCGACGCTCCTCATGCTCGACGAGCCCTCGGCGGGTCTTTCGCCGCGCTATGTCATCGAAATTTTCGAGACCATCCAGCGCGTCAACAAGGAAGGCGTCGGCATTCTCATGGTCGAGCAGAATGCACGTCAGGCCCTGGCTTTCGCCTCCAAGGGCTTCGTGCTTGCCAGCGGACAGAACCGCTTCACCGGCACCGGGGCGGAGCTGATCGCCGACCCGGACGTCGCCAAGTCTTTCCTCGGGGGCTGAGTCGTGACCGAACTCGTTTTCTTCACCAATCAGGTGATCATTTCCGGTCTCGTGCTGGGCTGCATCTATGCGCTGGGCGCCATCGGCATCACCCTGATCTTCGGTATTTTGCGCTTTGCGCATTTTGCCCATTCCGAATTGATGACGGGCGGTGCCTTCATCGCGTTCCTTCTCGCCTCCGCCTTTGCGGCCTGGGGCATCGTCACGCCGATCCCGACCGGTTTCGTCGTCCTGCCCATCGCCATGGTGCTGGCCGCCATTCTGGCCCTGGGGATCGACAAGGGATTTTATGCCCCGCTCCGCAAGCGCGGGGCGAAGCCGGTGACGCTCTTGATCGCCTCCATCGGCGTGACGCTGATGATCCAGGGTCTTATTCGCCTTTTTTTCGGCGCCGGTTCCTATTCGTTCTTCGAGCATGAGCCCAAAGAAGTGTTTCGCTTCGACATGGCTGGTATCGGTTCGACCAGGCCGCTGGTCATTACCGAGCCGCAGGTGCTGATGATCCTCGTCACCGTCGTCTCGGTCTTGGCGCTGCATTTCTTCCTTACCCGTTCGCGTCTCGGGAAAGCCATGCGGGCCATGGCCGACAATGCGGACCTGGCGCAGGTGTCCGGGATCAATACCGCGCTTGTCGTGCGCGTTACCTGGATCATTGCCGGGGCGCTGGGTTGCATGGCCGGGACCATGCTGGCGCTCGATGTGACGCTGAAGCCGGACCTGGCTTTCAACATCATCCTGCCGATCTTTGCCGCCGCCATCGTCGGCGGACTCGGGCAGGCCTATGGCGCCATTGCCGGTGGGCTGCTGATCGGCTTTGCGGAAACGCTGGCGGTGTTCAACTGGACCATGCTGCTCAGACCGCTCAATGCGATCCTGCCCGACTGGATGCAATTGCCGGCGACGCTGGCACTGGTGCCGACCGAATACAAGCTTACCGTTGCCTTTCTTATCCTCGTCGTGACGCTGCTGGTGCGGCCCACCGGCATCTTCAAGGGAGCCTCGTCATGATCCAGCGTTCCCTGACGCTTTTCGGCGGCCTGTTCGTCCTGATCCTGCTCGTGGGCTGGGTGATGGGTGCGCCTTTCACCTCCTCGCGCCTCGTCGAGGCGGCTGCCTATGCACTGATCGCGCTCGGCCTCAATATCCAGTGGGGCTATGGCGGGCTGTTCAATTTCGGCATTATGGGCTTTCTCATGGTCGGCGGCGCGGCTGTCACCTTCATTTCCTATCCGGTCAATCCGGTCTTCTGGGGCGGCGATGGCCCGGCCATGCTGGGCAAGGCGCTGTTCGCCTTCGCCATCGGCGCCTTGCTGGTGCTGGCGGCGCGCAAGGCCGACCGGATCGGCATTACCGGCAAGTGGAAGGCGGCACTGACGGTGCTCGCCTGGTTCGTGGCCTATGTGCTCTATCGCAGCCAGCTCGATCCGGCCGCTGCCTATATCGAATCGGCCGCTGGTGGCGGCTGGGTCGGCGGTCTTGGCGGCCATCCGGTCCTGGGCTGGCTTTTCGGCGGCGTGCTGGCGGCTGGCATCGCCTATGTGGTGGGAAAGATTTGTCTGGGGCTGAGGACCGACTATCTGGCCATTGCCACGATCGGTATTTCGGAAATCATCCGCGCCCTGATCAAGAACATGGATTGGCTGACGCGCGGTACGCTGACCGTCTCGCCCATCCCGTGGCCGACGCCATTGCCTCAGCAATTGCAGGCCGGTGGCATGAATATTTCGGATTCTCTGCTGACGGCCCGCGCCTTCTATTTGCTGTTGGCGCTGGTCGTGCTCGGTACCGTTCTGTGGCTGATTTCGCGCGCCTATGCCGGACCCTGGGGGCGCATGATGCGCGCCATCCGCGACAACCATATTGCCGCGACCTCCATGGGCAAGAACGTCACCGCCCGCCAGCTCGAAATCTTCGTTTTCGGCTCGGTGCTGATGGGCATTGGCGGCGCCATGCTGGTCAGTTTCGTGCAGATTTTCGATCCTTCGAGCTATCAGCCGATCAACCACACTTTCCTGATCTGGGTTATGGTGATCGTGGGTGGCGCGGGCAATAATTGGGGGGCGCTGTTCGGCGCGGTGCTGCTCTGGCTGATCTGGGTTGTGTCGGAACCTTTGTCCAAGACGGTGTTTGAATTTGTCAGCAGCTGGTCGATGCAATTTGGCTGGGGTGCGATTCCGGAAATCGAGGCGCGTTCGGCGCAGATGCGCGTCTTCGTGCTCGGTCTCGTCATCACCATCGCCCTGCGATTTGCCCCGCGCGGACTCATCCCCGAAGTGGTGAAACGCGAAAGCTAGCCTGTCCTGAACTTGACAAATGTCCAGATATGGACAATCTTGATGTCGAAGGAGATCGAGATGTCCGTGTTTGGCTTTGGTGAACTGCCACAGGCCGGGTTTGCCGGTCAGCCCCAGGCGCTCGGCGTGGAGCGGTTTCAGCCGGCCAATCGTCGCCGGCTGAGTGCGCCGGCGCTACGCACCTTCGCCGCCATCGCCGACCTTTGGGGGCTCAATGAAGAGCAGCGCCGGCTGGTGCTGGGCTATCCGAGCCGCTCGACCTATCAGAACTGGATGAAGCTGGCGCGCGAACAGGGCGAGGTGACGCTCGATGTCGATGCGCTGATGCGTCTTTCGGCCGTGTTCGGCGTGCATCAGGCGCTGGGCGTGCTTTTTGCCGATGCGCAGGAGCAGCTTGGCTGGCTCAAGGGGCCGCATGATGCGCCGCTCTTTGGCGGTCAAACACCCCTGAGCTTGGTCGTTTCGGGCTCACTCGACGGTATCGTGCTGGTGCGGCGCTTTCTCGATGCGGCGCGGGGCGGGATCTATATGCCGCCCAATGGGCTCGATGCCGATTTTCCACCGACGCGGGCGGGAGATATCGTGTGGCGCTAGGGCTGCGGCATGCGCCGGCCCCGCAGCCGAGCTTTCGGCTGATCCCGTCGCAGTTTCCGCCAATCGGGCTTTTCGATACGGTGTCGCGCGCTGCCGACCTCGAGGCGGTGATGGAGCTGGCGGGCTGGACCAATGACCGGCTGGTTGCGCAACGCCTCGCCCGGCTGCCGCGCGACGAATGGGTGTTTGGGCGGGCCAATGCATCCATTGTCATGGCCGCATTCCTCCATGCGGCGCCAGGCGGGGGGCGGTTTTCGGGCGCTGATCTTGGCGCCTGGTATGCCGCGGATAGGGTGGAAACCAGTCTTGCCGAAGTGGCCCATCACCTCCGGCGCGAGGCTTTTGCCCGCCGGCAGTCAGGCGCCAAGCGCAGTTTTCGGGTCTATGTCGCGCGACTGGAAGGCGCCTTTGTCGATCTGTGCGGTGCCGATGAACCCGCGCTCTATGACCGGCGCAATTATACGGCGGGGCAGGCTTTTGGCGAGCGGCAGCGGGCCGCGGGCGAAGACGGCATTGTCTATGACAGCCTGCGCTTTGCCGGCGGGGTCGCTATCTGCGCCTATCGGCCCAGCAAGGTCTTTGACGTCACCCAGGCGCAGCATCTCTCTGTAACTGTGCGCACCGATGGGCCGGAAATCGCGGCGGAAACACTATCGCAATAAGCGCTAACGTGAGCGCCGCGCCGTCATCCAGAGCCATCGGGTGGGCTTGGCGTCATAGCCGCCGCCCATATTGGTTTCGAGGGTGAGATCGGTCCAACCGGCCGCTTCGTAATCGGCACGCAGGCGTTCCGGCGTTGGATAGTTGTAGTAGCGGCCGAGATCGTCGCGTCCTTCGCCCGTGCCGGCCTTGAAGCTGGCGGTGAAGACGCCGCCGGGTCGCAGGGCGTGCCGGATGCGGGCGAGAATGCCGACGAGATCGGATGCCGGAACGTGTAGAAGACTGGCGCAGGCCCAGATCCCGTCATAGGCAGTGTCGGCGTCGAGTTGCTCGAAGCGCAGGATGCGCACCGGCCGTCCGATGCGCCTTTGCGCCTCCGCGGCCAGTTCGGGTGTGCCGTCAGTAGCATCGACGTCAAAGCCGAGGGAGAGCATATGCGCTGCGTCCCTGCCATTGCCGCAGCCGAGTTCCAGGATTTTGCCTCCAGCGGGAACCTGCGCGAGGAAAACGTCGAGGCGCTGCCCGCTGGGCGTCGTCCGGTGCTCGGCATAGATGGCGGCATTGTCGGCGTAAAAGCGCAGCGTCGGATCGTCGGCCATGGTGCCTCCAAAAGAAAGGCCCGGGATCGCTCCCGGGCCGCGTTTCACGTGGTCGGCCCTGGCGCCTGGCGCTGCGGACCTTGCTGATGCGGAGTTACTGGATCGGGCCCTTTTCGACGAACTTGCCGCCTTCGACGGCGAGTTCGACGATGATGCCGTCAACATCGCCTGCAGCGTCGAAGTCGAGCGGGCCGCCGGCGCCTTCATAGTCAATGTCGGTGCCGGCCTTGATCAGTTCGACGGCCTTAGCCCATTCGCCGGGCAGGATCTTTTCGCCCGGAGCCGAAGCGACATCGCGCAAGGCTGCGGAAAGACCGTCGCGGCTGGTCGAACCGTTCTTCTCGATGGCAAGCGCCAGGAGGAAGGCGGCGTCATAGGCCTGCGGAGCATAGGTGGCATTGGCGGTGAAGCCGTCGCCGGTGAAGGCATTGTAGATATCGACGGCCTCGCCGGTCGGGGCGCCGGCGCGGGTCGCGATCAGGCCTTCGACGGCGGAAGCGTCAATGCCGTTGAGCAGGTCGTCGCCGACCATGCCGTCGCCGCCCACAAAGGTGGTGAAATTGCCCGATTCGACGGCCTGGCGCAGCACGGTGTTACCCGAAGCATTGGCATAGGCGAGGATCACGAGGTTCTGCGAGGCTACGAGATTGCCCAGTTCGGCGCGATAGTCGGCTTTGCCTTCTTCATGGGCGAGATTGGCAGCAATCGTGCCGCCGCCGGCGGTATAGGCAGCCGCCAGAGCATCGGCGAAGCCCTTGCCGTAGTCGTTGTTCACATAGGTGATGGCGATGTCGTTGACGCCCTTGGCGAGCAGCAGATCGGCCAGCTTCACACCCTGGAGCGCGTCGGAGGGGGTGGTGCGATAGACAAGGTCGTTGTCTTCGAGCGTGGTCAGGGCCGGAGCCGAGGAGGCCGGCGAGATGAACACGACATTGCCCGACAGGCCCGAGCCGTTGAAGGCGCCGATGGTTTCACCGGTGCAGAGCGCGCCGACGACAGCGGTCACGTTGTCGGTGTTGATGAGCTTGTCGGCAGCAGCGGCAGCGGCCGTTGCATCGCAAGCACCGTCGGCGGAGATGAGCTTGAGCTCGCCACCCAGAATGCCGCCCTGCTCGTTAATCTGCTTTACGACAAGTTCGGCACCGGCAAAGATCGGCGGCGTGAGCGATTCAATCGGGCCGGTGAAGCCGCCGATGAAGCCGATGGTTGCGCCGGTGTCCTGGGCCAGGGCCGGAGCGGCGATGGACAGGGCGGTGGCGGCGACCGCCAGGGTCAGGGTTTTCTTGAACAATGGACGTCCCTCTGTTGACGTTGCGCGCCGGGTAGGCCTTGCCAGCCTCCTCCTTGCGACGCGGCAACGAATGCCGGGGGCGCCTCACGCGCCCCGCTGGGGCGACTGTTGCACATTTTCGTGTGGCGAGTCACCGGGGGTGTTTGGCAAAATGGTGAACGCTCGCGGTTGCTTAAGGCAAGGTGATTGCGCATAGACTGAGCGCGGTGAAATGAGGATGCGCATGCGATTTCGGCACCCTGTCATTGCGGGCCTGATGCTCGCCTTTCTGGCCGGGCCGGCCATGGCGCAGATCACCGTGCTCGACAATGCGCAGGATCGCCCACAGGGCGGGGAGGCTACGCCCCCGGTTGCGCCGACGGGCGAAAGTGCCGTAGCACCACAGACGCCGCCGCCGCCCTGCGGCACTCAGCCGATGACGATTGCGCGCATGACCTGGTCCTCGGCGGCGCTGCTTGCCGATATTCATGCCCGCATTCTCAATGCCGAGTTCGGCTGCGAGGCGCGGGTCGTGCCGGGGGACCTGGCGGCAACGGCGTCCTCCATGGGATCGGCGGGCCAGCCGGCGGTGGCGCCCGAAATGTGGGTGACGCGCATTGCCGATGTGTGGAACGGCACGGTCGAAACGCAGATGGTGCGCAGCGTGGCCCCGAGTTTTGCAGAGGCGACGATGGAGGGCTGGTTCATCCCCGCCTATATGGAAGGCGCCTTTGCCGGGGCGCCGAGCGCAGCGGCCCTGCAGTCGCTGCTTTCGACCCAAACCAGCGAAATGCCGGTGCGTTTCATTTCCTGCCCGGCGGACTGGGCCTGTTCGGTGATCAATCGCCATCTCATCGCCGCTTATGGCCTCGGCGATCTCGTGCAACTGGTCGAGCCGGCCAATCGCTTCGAATTGGATGCGCTGATTGCCGAGGCGGTCAGCAGGCGGGAGAATTTCATTCTCTACTATTGGCAGCCCAATGCGGTGCTGGCGCAGCTCGATTTCCGGGCGCTGGACATGGGCGCCTATGACGAAGAGGCGATGAAATGCCTGGCGCGGCTTGCCTGCGCTGCGCCTAGGCCTTCCGCCTTTCCCGCGGAAACGGTCGTTATCGCCCTGGCCGAATGGGTTTTTACCGACGCGCCCGTTGTCGCTTCCTATTTCCAGCGCGCCACTTTGCCGATCGCCGAGATGAACGCGTTGCTCGGGCAGCTCAACGAACCCGGCGCGACGGTCGAAAGCGTCGCCGAGCGGTTCGTCGCCACCCGCCGCGACCTTTGGGGCAACTGGGTCGCGGCCGCGCCGTAAAGGCTTTACGCGCCATATACCATAAGTTGGGGCGGCGATGATTTGTCATCCAACCGTCATCCGGCACGAGGCCCGGTGACGTAAGGTGCTGCTAAAAGCGCCTTTAAGCCCCTGAACGAGTTATGAATCTTTCGTTAAGAGAGCGGAGCCAAGCGATGCTTGCTCGCGGTATTTCCCGGCCGGACCGTGCCTTGCGCAGAAGCAGCGCCGGCGATAGCGATCTGCGCCAGGTCGATCAGTTCGTCCGCATTCTGTCGAGCTATCGCGCTATTGCCTTGCTTGTGGCGTTGAGCCTTGCTGGTACCGTCGCGGTTGCGCTGGTGGCGGGGGCAGGGGATCTTTCGCTCGTCGTTATCGCCATTGCTCTTGGCGGCATGGGGCTGGCCGGGCTCTATGCGGGTTATCGCATGATCCGCGGCGATCTCCTGCGGTCCGCCCGGGCCACGCATGCCGTCATGGCTTCGGTGCATCGCGATGCGCTGACCGGGGTTTTCACGCGCTCCTATTTCATGGAAGCGCTGCGCAGGGATGTGCATCACGGCTCGGACAAGTCGCTGGGTTACCTCCTGCTCGACATGGATAATCTGAAAGTTCTCAATGATGGGGCAGGGCACGCGGCAGGCGATGCGGCGTTGACCCATCTTGCCAGAAGCATTGCCGCGGTCATGCCGGGCGCCGTTGTCGGGCGCCTCGGGGGCGATGAATTCGGCATTGCCATTCCCGATTGCGACAATCGCGGCGCGCTGCGGAGGCTGGGCGAGGAATTGCTGCGCCGGCTCGACCAGCCGGTCAATCTGGCCGGGCGGCCGACCCGGCTTTCGGCAACGATCGGCATGGCGCTGGCGCCGGCCGATGCGACCGATGTCGACGATCTCATCGCCAAGGCGGACCTGGCGCTCTACAAGGGCAAGAAAGCCGGCCGCCGGCAGGTGGTGGCCTTCGATCCCGACATGCTGGGCGACGAGCGCCATCGCCGATTCATTGAGCGCGAATTGCGCGCGGCGCTCTTGATGGACGAACTTGAACTGCACTATCAGCCGGTCTTTGGCGCCGATATGCGGGTGCGCTCGCATGAGGCGCTGCTGCGCTGGCGGCATACGGTGCGCGGCATGATTCCGCCGGCCCAGTTCATCGCCATTGCCGAGGAAAGCGACCTGATCGACAAACTCGGCGA